>CAJFLB010000022.1 GCA_904387305.1 uncultured Clostridia bacterium | reverse complement strand
CTATAAATCCTAACAATGTTTGTGGCAATCCCCAAGTGCATTGAATTAATATATATATTACATTTTTCATAACTAACTCCAATCTACAACTTACTATTTTCTTTTATTATATTCTAGACATTTTCCTTCTAATAATTTAAAATTACAACATCTTAATTTCATATTATCTGGTAGTTTTCCGTTATTATATAATTGATATAATCTAAAAGATTTATTCTTTACTTGGCGGTAATGAGCATTTAACCAACTTAATTGCTCTTTTAATAACTTTTGATATTTTAGTTCTGCTATGGTCAATGTTTCTTTATTTAAATCTAATAAAGTATAATTTTTATCGGTTACAGGTATCATATTATTAAAATTAACAGCGCCTAATTCTCCATCTTTTATCTTGAAAAAGTCTATCATGTTTTTCATTTTTCTATGTTTAGGTTTTGGACTAGATAAAGGGGCGAAATATTTACAAGTATCTATTTCAAATAATATACCTATAAATGGTCTTAATTCTTTTTCATGTTTGTTATAAGCTACTTTATTATCAAATTGTCTCAAATAATCACAATAATCTGAATCAACTCTGACTATCTCTAAATTTAATATCATTATATCTGCCTCCTTAGATTTAGTCTATTATATATTATTTTTGAAAAAAACGCAATTAAGAATTGTAGCAAAAAATTAAAGATTAGAGCCTAAACTCTAATCTTCTTTTTTAAATTCCAACTTATGGCTGGATACACCGCTTTTTTAAGTTCCATTTATTGGCTGGATACACCGCTTTTTTAAGTTCCACTTATTGGCTGGATTCACCAACTTTTTAGCTATTTTGTATAGCAATAATATTATATGCAATTCTTATAAATTTATTGCTTACTGTACATTAAATATATCATATTTTTGTAGAATAATCAATATTTTTTGTGAATTTTATATAAAAACGCTCGATTATCAAAGTTTTGTGCAAAATATCTTTATTTTCTTATTATATTTATATTATATTCATTATTATTATAATCCTTTGTATTATAGTTATATCAATATTCTTATGACTTATTAAAATCAATTTTAAGACATTTTTTTGTTTTACCTATATAACTTGTTATCTAATTTATTTTTTATCTGTTATTTTAATCTGTATCTATAAATTTTTATTTATTATATTAAATTATTATCTTATAATATAAAAATTTTTCAAAAAATCTCCAAAATGCCTATTTCTCTATATTTGCCGTATTTTACAGACAACAAACTATATGTCTAAAAAATAAAAACGGCTTAAAATCGATTCTCATGCGTGGCTTTTTGGGCACTTTTTAGGCTTTTTTTGTATATCTATATATAACAGTAATTTCTTCAGAAAAATCTACTATTTGAACATTTCCCGCAACTTATACATTTATCATAGTCTACTACTGGTGCTTCAAAATCTTTTTGTGACAATGCTCCTACTGGACAAATCTTTACCGCTGGACATTTATGATTTTGTGAACAATTTTCTAATACTATTTTTAATCTTTTATTCATTTTCTTTTCTCCTTAAATTTATTATAATTTACTTTTCTTTGTTAACACTTGTTATCCATTTCGACATCTTTTCTTTTTCTTCCTGAGATATATTTCTATTTTTGTATATTTTCTTAGAGTCTTCTATTGATTTTTTAATCTCTTCTACTAAATTAGGATTTTTATCTAAAACTTCTTTTTCAATAAACAAAATCTCTCCTTGTAGTTCATCTCTAAAAAGGTAGTTCACACCAAGCATATTATATACAAGTGAACTATTTTTACCATCATCGTAGGTAAAGTAAACACCTTCTGGGTACTCTACATATTTTCCTGTAAAGGAAAACCAAGGAAACCTAATTTCTACTCTTGACACAAATTTTTCGGTAACACCGTATTTTGATAAATTAACATCATATTCAACCTTGTAATTAGAAAAACCACCTTCTAATTTTTTTAATCCGTGAGAACGAAACCAGCCAGTAACTATATTTTTTCTTGTATGAAAAATAAATAATGGTTTAAAAATAAGAAGTATTCCTAGCCCTACTAATAATAGACTTGTCAGAATATATAAAATACCTTTTCCAGATGGTTCATATATAAATGCACATATTAATAAAATTGTAAATGGAATAAAGAATATAGAACAAAAAATTCCCATTTTTCTATAATATTTCTTATTTTGAGCTAAAAATAAGTTTTTAAATCTTTCAAAATTAATCATTGCTCTATAATTAATTTCATTCATACACAACCACCTCTTTAAGAATTATATTGATATTATCCTTCAATGTCAATATTATTAATAAAAAATAGGAAATATATCATAATACTTCCTATTTTATCTATTCTAGGAATTTCCTATAAATTAGCTGGTACTATTATTGCCGAAATTGGAAATATATCAAGGTTTGATTTTCCTTCAAAGTTATTGGCTTTTGCAGGACTTGATCCATCAATGTATATCAGTCTGGAAAATTCTTTTCAACTCATTCTGTCATGGTAAAACGAGGCTCTAAATACTTACGTTTTGCTTTAATAAATGCTGCTAGAATGGTTTGTATGAATGATGCAACCATGCAACCTTTAATAATTTTAAAGCAAAGAAATTATCTGAAGGCAAACATTACAGGGTTACTCTAGGACATGTTGCCAAGAAATTAGTTCGTGTAAGTTATTATTTATTAAAAACAAATAATGTATATCAAGCTGATAAAATAGCTTAATATCAATAATTGCATAGTTTTTAAAAGCATTTTTTGGATTGCTTATTTTCACTTGACGATAAAGAGCATTTAACCAATTTAATTGCTCTTTTAATAACTTTTGATATTTTAGTTCTGTCTCCTTAAATATAGTTTATTATATAGTATTTTGAAAAAAACACAATTAAGAATTGTATCAAAAAATTAAAGATTAGAGCCTAAACTCTAATCTTCTTTTTCAAATTCCAACTTATGGCTGGATACACCGCTTTTTTAAGTTCCATTTATTAGCTGGATACACCAACTTTTTAGCTATTTTGTATAGCAATAATATTATATGCAATTTTCATAAATTTATTGCTTACTTTATCTTATATATCTAAATGCAACAATTTAAAAATAAATTTTTTAAACCTTGCAAAGAAGTTTTCTTTATATTTCACTAATTGAGTAGTAGTATCTAAATTTTCAATATCTTTATTTAACTGTCGATTATTTTTAAAAACATCATCTGGATTATATTTTTTTCTTTTTTCTATTTCTTCCTTCTTTTGATTTAAATCTAATATTTCTTTTATTTTTGTTTTTTGTTCTTCTGTAGCATAATAATCTCTAAATAAAGTAACAATAATGGCATTGGCTTCTTTGGAGATATTTTGATTAGCTAAATCTATTTCTGGGTCAATGGTAAATTTATAATTTTTATCCATGTTACTTTTATAAAAATTAATTTTTTCTATAGGAATTTTTTTATATTCTTCTTCTGGAAAATATTTTAATATTTCCAATACTTCTGTATATGCCTTTGCATAAGTATTATTAATCATTTATTGATACTCCTTCATTCGTTTTTTCTGGATTTAATGCTAATCTTTCTATTTTTTCTGATTCATTTACTCTACTTGTCGTACTCACTCTTAGAGCATTTTCAATTACTTTAGCTGGATTTATTTTTTTATCATAGCCATATGTAACTGCTTCACCTCTGGCAATAGAATTACTTCTATCTTGATTTCGTGCCGTCAATAATTCACACACACTTTCTGCTGCTTGCAATTGCTCCATTACAGTGTCACCTTGCATAAATTTTTGAATGGCTTCTTCTTGTTCATAAGATTCACACTTTGTATGGGCTTTATAAAAATCATTTATTAAATGAATTGTCTCAACAAATTTTTGGTGAATTTCTGGTGTGATGTTTTTTCTATCTTGTTTGTATTCTTCTAATGTTTGCTTTACTTGTTCGCTTGCTAATTTATTATATTCATCTATAGCTTCTAATAAGTTAGTTGTTCCTATATTTTTTACAATTTCTTGAGAAGTACTTTCTGTAAGTACTAAATGTGACGGAAAAAGTTTTTCATGTTCTGGAAACTTTTCTCTTAGGAAATCAATAAATTTATTAAGAGCTTTTTCATAATCTTGATTTTTTTCATCATAATAATTAGAGAAGTGGCCACCACCATCTAGTTTTAATTCACCACCATGACTTTTATCGAAAAATAAACCATTTTTCCCAGCTAAATCTTTAATACTACTATCTAAAATAGCACGAATTTCATCATCATAATCAGCATATTTTACACCTACTTGAGAAGGTAATACACCATTTTCTGTTAAAATCATATTTATAGCTACATCTATGTCACCTTTAACACGAACAACTTTTCTTTGAGCCAATTGACTAGCAATTTTTTCATCGCTCATAATTCTACTATAATTTTCATCTTTAATAAGAGCGATAGCTTCTGTTGAAATTGGTAAATCTTCGTGTGAAACATCAAGGTAAGCATCATGATACGAAATCGAATATCCATACTCTGAATCTAAAAAATTATTTACACCATCCATAATAACATAATCTCGATTTGTTTTTACCGAATTATAATTTCCTGTAACTTCAAGTGGTGTATTAACAGTAAAATGCTTGGTAGAACGAAATCTTGATGGTAATAAAATATTTCCTAATGTTTTATCTACATTAGATATAGCTTGTATTGGTTGATCATATGTTTTATTAGGAATATTCATTCCCATTATTTCATTATATGGATTAATACCTTTTTGTTCTAATGCATATGCTTTTCTTAGTTCATAAGATAAACTTGTTGATACCTTTTCTAAATTCGTATTTGGAGATAATACTCTCCATTCCCAATCATAAGGAAAAACATCATCTTCTCTTATCAACATGAATTTATCTACTTTTCCTTTTTCTTTTGCTTTTTTCATCAAAATTTTTAAGTTATGTTTAAATTTTTCTATTGTCTCTCTTGAATTGGTATCTAAAACTTCATCAGAAAAAGAAACAAGTTCATCTTTTGGTAATTCAATAGATTTATATGTTTCATATGTATGTTGTTGATGTTCTATTTCTTTTACATCAGAAAAATCTAGTACATTGTCATCTTTTTTTCTTTGTAATCTTTTTAAATTATGTTGCAATTTATTTAAAATACCCATTTCCATATTCTCCAAATTCATTTTCTATCTTTTATTTATGTCATATTCATTTTATCATTATTATCATTAATATTTCAACTATAAATCTGAAATTACTTTATATTCTATCCGTATTAAAGATTATTCCATTTTTTCCACAGAAATTACCAGTAGAAACCATGTATATTATAGTAAAAAAAATATTGAGTAAACTCATTAAATAGACAAGTAGCAGATGGAGTTCTTCCATCTGCTACTTTCTGATTAATAAAATGCGAAAGGAAGGTTTTTACACATCCCCTCCGCATTTCAGCTTTTTGAAGTTACAGCAGAGCCTTATAAATTTTATTAACAGCTCTTGCTACTTGCTTATCTTCATTCCCCGTCTGAACTGTGCATTCTAGTAATTTTTCAATCTCATCTATAATGATAAGTCTTTTTAAATTGCTAGAAATTATTTTTCCTTCAGAGAATAAGGACTTTAACTCTTCTTCAGTAAAGATGAAGTACCATTTTACAAGCTTTATGGTACTCACCTCTTGAGAGATGAGTTTAGCAGTTACTTCAATTTCCACTGCTCTTCGCAGCTGCTCCAAGAACTTTCGTTGGTCCATGACCTCGTCATCGATTTCTTGAAGGTCTTCCGGGAAGTCGCAAAGAAGTGGAAGTGGTAATGATGCTAGTTGACAAGTACTGCATAAGCCAAGTTGCTCAACTAGATTTGCATCCCGGCATATCTCCTTCGCGTACTTTTTGATTTCTTCTGTATTTGCACTTTTCATAATAGTGCCTCCTTTTTATATTAATACTGTATTTACAGTTCACTTTTTATTATACCATAAATTAACATAAAGTCAAAAGAGAGAAATATAATTTTTCCTCTCTTTTAATATTATTCAATTTCATCACCATTTTCTACTACAGAAGTATTCGAAGTAGGTGTACTTGTATTTGTACTTGGTGCTGTATTTGAAGTGTTTGTTGAAGTATTCGTATTTTCAGTACTATTTGTCGTATTACTTGTAGTAGAATTTGTTGTATTTGATGAACTTGTATTATTTCCATTTGTATTTGTTGTATTGTTTCTATTGTTATCAGTCGTGGTATTTGTTCTACCATTATCTGTTGTTATATTTGTCGATGTATTTGTTTCTGGAATTTCATTTTCTATACTTGGGTCTAATGTTAGGTCTTCATTAAATACATTTTGATTTGTTTGCTCGCTTTGATTATTTTGGTTATTATTTGTCGTAATTCTATTTCCAGAATGTTCTGTGCAATTATCTGGTTTGGTTCCCCATAAGAAATATTCTTCATAAGTATTAGTACAACCACTATTAGCAATTCCTCCAGAATTTGCGCATATTGTTTCTGTTTGTATCCAGCTAGGCTTTTCAAATGTTGCATTATCTAATCCAGAATGAATATTTCTCATAACATTTGCCCAAATAACTCCTGCTGGATTTTGTCTATTAAAATAAATCGTTTCGTTTTGATCATACCCAAACCAAGTTGCAGCTGTATAGTATGGTGTGAATCCACATAACCATCTGTCATAATTTTCATCTGTTGTTCCTGTTTTTGCTGCCACATCCATTCCTGAAATAGCACAATAGGTAGCTGTTCCATTTGTTCCTTTAACAGGCTGTGTTAATATTTCTTTTAATATGTAAGCTACTTGTTCTGAAAATACTCTATGAGATTCAGGGGTTGCTTTCACAATCGTTTTTCCTGTTTGATTGGTTATTTCAGTATAGAAAGTAGGCTCTGTATATACACCATCATTAGCAATTGTTGCATAGGCTGCAGCCATTTCTAAAGGTGTAATTCCTTTATCTAATCCTCCTAAAGCCAAAGATAAGCTTTCATCCTTTTCTGTCAAAGATGTAATTCCCATATCTTTCAAATAAGATATAGAAGTTTTTACACCTATTTGCTCCATCATCTCTACAAACGGAATATTTTGAGAAGATTCTACTGCTTTTCTAACTGTAATTTCTCCTAAATATCCGTCATAGTTGACAGGACTGTAATTACCTTCAAAAGTTTTTTCTACATCTTCATAGATTGTTGCTGCTGTAAATTTTTTCTTATCAATTCCAGGTGCTAATACAGCTAATGGTTTGATAGAAGAACCTGTTTGTCTTGTACTTTGTGTTGCTCTATTTAATCCTCTTGCTGTATCTTTTTCCCCTAAACCACCAACACAAGCGACTACTTGGCCTGTTTGATGATCTATAATTACCATTGCTGCCTGTGCTGGATTTCCACCTTCTCTTGAAGCAATATTATATTGACGTTTGTTAAATTCCGTTTCTGTTTTCTCTTGAATACTTGAATTTTGTGTACTATTAATTGTTAATCCACCTAAATACAAATAGTTTGTAGTAAAATCTTCTGTTATATTTTTCTTATCTGCTATATCTTGGATGATTTCATTAATTAAAGCATCTGTATGGTAAGAATAAATCCCATCACTTGCTTCTACTGTTCCCTGTTCAAAACCTAATCCATTATGAACTTCTGATACAGCTGTATTATATTCTTCCTCCGTAATATATTCTAATTCTAACATCTTATCTAATACCGTTATCGTTCTGTTTGTGATTTTCTCTGTATTATCTGTTTCGTTATCAAATGGATTATATGAATTTGGTGAATTGTTAATTCCTGCTAAAAAAGCAGATTCAGCAAGTGTCAGATTTTGAACATCTTTACTAAAATAATACTGACTACCAGCACCAACCCCATATATATTAGGTCCAACATATATCATATTAAGATACATGTCTAATATTTCTTCTTTTGAGAAATAACATTCTAATAAGTATGCTTTCCACCATTCTTTTACTTTTCTAGAAATAGAACCACTATTATCTCCTGTTAAATTTTTTACCAATTGTTGTGTAATGGTACTTCCTCCAAAAGAAGAATTTCCTAGATGTATGACATAATTAATAATAGCTGAACCTGTTCTTTTTATATCTACACCATGGTGCTTATAATATCTTTCATCTTCAATAGCCACATAAGCATTTTTCAAATTTTTAGGCATATCTTCATTTTCGACTTTTACTTTCTTTCTTTCACTACCAAGTTCTGCAATCACATTGCCATCAGAATCCACGACAACAGAATTTTCATTTGTAAACATATCTGTTGTTATCTGCTTCCAATTATAGGCAGATATTCCTAAAATAATGGCTAAGATAACAATGACAATGATAATAACTGTAATAATCATTTTTTTAATTTTCTTTTTTCTAATGGCTTTTTTATAGTCAACGTCATTTTCTTCATTCCCTTTTTTGCCATGCTTGCTTTTTCTATTACCTTTATGTTTATTTCTAGATTTCTTTCTATTTTCTTCATCAATAAATTTTTCTCGTTCTTCCTTCTCTTTTTGCATTTTTCTCATAGCTTTGGGAAGTTCTTCTTCATCTTTACTATGATTAAACATATATTCACTTTCCTTTATGATAAATTTCATTAATAGTATATCACAATCAATAAAAAAATCAATGTCCATTTGGTGTCCAATTGGGGACGTTTCTGTTTGGGACATTTTTATGTAGACTATTTTATATATTTTTTAGTAATCTATTAAATTCCTAGTAGATTTTATAACAGCAATCAACCCCAATATCCATATATATTTTATTAATAGAATTTTTTTATAAAACTGTTTGCTGATTTAAATTTTTATATTTTTATAAAATTTTGATCATCCGTTATTCATAGATATTTTAATTAGTTTCAAAATATTCTATTTTATTAGTAGTTCACATAAAAATGTCCCAAACAGAAACGTCCCCAATTGGACATTGATTTTTTATATGTACTGAGATATAATACTATATATACCAAAGGAGTGTGAAAAACATATGATAAAAAGAGAAGAAAATCCTGACTATATTAATTCTTTTTTAGATTATAGTGCTACGATTTTAAATAAATCCCCTAATAGTATTAAAGAATATAATTACGATTTAGCAATGTTTTTTCGATTTATAAAAATCCATTTTCATATGACAGATGAAACAGATTTTGCAAAGATTGAAATTAAAGATATCCCTATTAGTGTTGTAAAAAAAATTACTTTGGAAGATATTCATGCTTTCATTAGTTATATGGCAATGGAACTTAGAAGCAAAGCTGCTACAAGAGCCAGAAAGGTTTCTACTATTAGAATCTTTTTTAAATATCTTTCTCAAAAAGCAAATTTAATAGATATTAACCCTGCTCAAAATTTGGAAACTCCAAAAGCAGATAGAAGACTTCCTAAATATTTAAATTTAGAAGAAAGTAAACGATTATTAAATGTTACAGAAAATGAAGATAATCGTAATTATCAAAGAGATTATGCGATTATCACATTGTTTTTAAATTGCGGGCTTCGTTTATCTGAGTTGGTTGGAATTGATATCAAGGATATTGATTTTAGTGAAGCAAAATTAAATGTTATCGGTAAAGGAAATAAAGAAAGAACAATTTATTTGAACCAAGCATGCTTAAAAGCAATTAGCGAATATTTACAAGTACGACCTAAAGAAGGTGTTAAAGTTGATAAATTAAATTCCCATAAAGCTTTATTTTTAAGTGAACGTCGTGAAAGAATTAGTAAAAGAACCGTACAATATATTGTGAATAAAGAATTGCAGGCCGCTGGACTTGATACCAATAAATATTCTGTGCATAAATTAAGACATACAGCAGCTACATTAATGTACCAATATGGAAATGTTGATATTAGAGCTTTACAAGTGCTTTTAGGGCATGAAAGTATTTCTACTACAGAGATTTATACACATGTTGATAATTCACAAGTTAGAAATGCAGTGGAAAGTAATCCTTTAGCAAATTTATAGCTAAAATAGAATAATACTAGCTTAGATACATTCTAAGCTAGTATTATTAAACATTCTAGCAAAATCTTCATAATTCTCTCTTGATATTTTTCATCACTTAGCTGTTTGAGATTATTTTAAATTATTCTGAGTAGTTTTTTTATCTGTTATCTGTTCTCCACAATATTTACATCTTTTTGTTTTTGCAGAACAACTTGCACATAAATCATCTACATTTGTATTAGGAAAGGTCATCTTTTTATTACATACTTGACAATTACCATACGAGATTGCATCTCCAGCAATACTAGGTTTCTTTAAACAACGAGTTCCACCACAATAATATGGTTGAACATTATCATCTGTATTTTCCCTATATCCTTTATATATTACAATTATAATGATCGCTATAAATATTACTGTCAACAGTATCCCAAGTTTTAAAAATTTTCTTTTTTTCATTTGCCATCCCTCTTTTTTCTACTTCAATGTGCTATCTTTTTAACATGCCTTTCTTATTCTTTTAATAACTTCTGGAATCATTTCAATTGTATCAGAAGCTTTCATACTAATATCTGTATATCTTTCTTGAGCCAATTCTCCTGCCATACCTGCTAAATAACTACCTGCTGCTACTATTTTTGTATTTGCTTCATGATAGCCTAACATGCCAACTAAAATACCAGATAATACATCTCCACTTCCTGCCGTTGCCATTCCAGGGCAGCCTCTTTTTACCAAATATGTAACTGTACCATCTGTAACAATGGTTGTACTTCCTTTTAATAGCAAGATTACTTTGTATTCTTTGGCAAATTTTTCCGCAATCTCAATTGGATTTTTCTTTATTTCCTCAATTGGTATTTTTGACAATCTTTCAAATTCTTTTAAATGTGGTGTTAAAATCACTTTACATTTTGTTTTTTGTAAGATACCTAAGTTCATTTGAGATAAGGTATTTAATCCATCTGCATCAATGACACAAGGAAATTTTTTTGTTTGCAATATATATTCTAAAATTTTTTCATTATCTTTACCTTTTCCCCACCCCATTCCAATTGCTACTGCTTTTAATTTATCTAGTGCTTGATTCAATTCTTCTTTGTTAAACTTCATTTTTTGTTCTTCATCATTTTCTATTGGAAAAATAGTCTGTTCTAGTATATATGGAGCAATACTGGTTTCTATACTTTTGGGAACAATGACTCTTATGACACCACATCCTGCTCGTAATGCAGCAGAGCTCATATTAGCCAATTTAACAGCTCCTGTATATTCCATACAACCTCCTATGATGCCAACATATCCATAAGTTCCTTTATGACTATCTTTTTCTCTTTCTTTAAAGATTTCTTTTAAATTCTCATTTGTTAATTCTAAATAATTTGTATCCATCATATTTGCCTTCTTTTCTATATTCATATTTTAAATAAAATTGTTAAATCATTTTTCTATGTATAATTTTTCTATATACAACAAAGTTAGGTTTCTTATAATAGATAAGAAATAAATTTTCCTATCATGAAAATTATTTCAATAAAAATGGCAACCTGTGCAATTCCTGCTAAAGTTCCTGTTATGAGTCTTCTAATATTGGTTGATTCTCTAATCTTTTTATATTGGATATACCAATCTAAAAACATGATTAAAAGAAATATACCGGATATGTAGATAGGAATTCGAAACTGAAATATATATATTAAAATTCCTAATAACTGTCCAACCAATATTCCCGTACATCTACTACAAATTGGAAATTGCCACTCTTTTATTTTAAAACTTCTATCTTCTCTTTGATGACAACCACATCGATTTCCTAATCTCATGAAAAATGCCCAAGTTTTTATTTTTGTACTCTTTTTCATTAAAATCTTCTTCCACAATCATTACAAATATTAGTTGTTCTGGTTTCTGTTGTTGTATCTCCTGTATTACATAATCCACACAAAATTCCTGGCCACCCAAACAATAGATAGCCACAACAAGCATCTCCTCCATCAAACCCTTTTGTTCTGGTTTTTGTATCAACAATACTAGATATATTTGTACTTCCACAATTAGGACATCTCATAAAATTCCTCCAACTTTTTCTATATTTTATTCTAACTAATTATATATCATAAATTAGGAATTTTATCAATTAATATTTTATTAAGCTCTTTGTATTTTGATAAAATTGACTATCATGTGTTTTAAAGCACTTTATGGTATAATAATAAGTATAAAAAACAAGAAAGGGAGCCTCTAAACTTGGAGGCCAAGGAAAAAACAAATGACAAAAAAAGCGAAAAAACTTTCAGAGAAGCTTTTAAAGAAGGATTCGCCAAAGGCCGTAAAAAAGCTAAGGAAGAATCCTATCGGGCCAGAAAAAACACTGGCTCAGCAACAAAAGGAGGACGCACTTAACTGTGCACCCTCTAATTTTTGTTTATAACATTTTTAAAATTTTATTTATTAATTATATCTATTTTTTAATGTTAATTGTATAAAATAGTAAAAATATTCATTATTAAAGATTCATATAGATTACTAGAAGTTGAAGAAATTTTCTTAATACCTTCTACAGTTTCTAAACTTTCTTCTATTTTTTCCATATCTTGTATAGTCTTTGTTTTTATGATAAAAGATGGTGAAAATATATTATTTTCTCCTTCATATCCTGCCAGCAAATCTTGATTATCCTCAAATCTTTGTTTCATTTTTTCTAATTGTTTCTCTGAAGAAACATATGTAATTTCCACATTTTCAGTTTGATTTTTTATTTGATTTTGAATATTTGTCATTTGATCTTCCGATATATCTTTATTCATGAAAATCTCTATGGTCGTATGGTCATGATAATAGCAAATAAATGCAACGATATGTAAAACAACCAATAACACAATACATATACTAGAAATTACTATCATAATTTTTTTTCTTTTTAATTTTTTATTGACTCTTTTTAAATAATCAATTTCGATTTTATCATCATCATCATTTTTTTTGTCTTTTTTGATTTCTTTATAAACTTTTTTACATTCTTCACATTTCACTAAATGTTTCTCTACCAGTTCTCTAGAGGCTGGATTTAATGTACCATCACAATATCCAAAAATTAAGTCTTGCACAATTTCACATTCCTTTTTCATTTTCTCTATCTCCTTTCATTTTTTGCTTTCCACGAAAAAAAGTAACTCTAGCCCAATTAGAGGTTTTTCCCATTATCTCCCCTATTTCTTCATATTCCAAATTTCCTAATATTCGTAAATACATCACATTTCTAGTTTCTTCATTTAGTTTTTGTATGTTTTTTAATAATTCCAATTTTTCTTCTTTTTGACTAACTCTTTCTTCTATAGATTCTTCTGTAAATAATATATTTTCTAAAGTATTTATCGGAACTTCTTTTCTCTTTTTTTCCTTCTTATATCGATTAAACCAAATATATTTTGCTATTTGGCATAACCAAGTTGATAATTTGCATTTATATTCAAATTTATCAATATTTTCAACAGCTACTAAAAATGTTTCTTGTACGATTTCTTCAGCTATATCTTCTTTTCCTGTTAAGCAGAATATATATTTATATACAATTTTTGAATATTTATTATATATTTCTTCCATATTCTGCATAACCTTTCCTCCTTTCACTTTATTAGTGTAAAAAGATATCTTTTTGTTACAATTATTTTAAAAAAATATATAAAACAATAGCAGGCTTTTTTACATTTTTTTCGTTTAGAATATTTTAAAGCCCGCGTCATTTTCAAGGACAAATCTCGCTTCGCGAGAACTTTTCTCTACTTTTCTAATTTAACTATATTCGAAGAAGCGTAAAGATTTGTCGACGCGAAAAATTGCTATGCAATTTTTCTGTGCAATGTTGTTTTTTATGGTATAGGAAAAGCGATTTTTCCTATACAATAACATAAGACAATACCAACTTGTATTGTCTTAAAATTCTTTGTTTTTCATTTGTTTTTCTTGTTGTATAGGAAAACATTTTCTTTTATTTTGTTTCTGTATAAGATTTCTTTTATATTTTTATGTAATGATATTCACATGCACGAATTAATCGATTCATAATGGCAAGTCCTATTTCATCATTTTTAACCCCTTCAATAATAACAATATCTGGTTTAAAAGAGTCTACTTTTCTTAAATCTTTAAATATATTTTGTGCAATTTCATTTAAATTTTCTTTAGAACCATATAAAATTTTATTTTTTACATCATAATATTTAGCATTTTCGTTACAAGCAATAACTAATGGATTTGTATATTTTGAGGTAATTTCTTGGATTTTTTTTATCATTTTTTCATTATTTTCACTATACACTAATATACAATCTGCTTTTGGTGCATAATGTCTATATTTCATTCCTGGAGATAGCACTTTTTCATCATTTTTAATATTCTTTAAAATATGTTCATCTATTTTTACAACACCTACTGCCTTTTTTATATCTTCTGGAGAAATTTTACCAGGTCTTAAAATATTTGGAATACCATCAACCACTCTTACCACAGTTGATTCTAATCCTACTTCACATTCTCCCCCATCAACAATATAATCTACTTTATCAGATAGTTCTTCAAAAATATCTGAAATATTGGTTCCACTTGGTCTTCCTGAAACATTGGCACTTGGTGCAGCAATTGGAATCCCTGCATAAGAGATTAATTCTTTGGCAATTGACCCACTTGGCATACGAATACCAACCGTATCTAACCCAGCAGTGACAATATCTGGAACAATCTCTTTTCTATCTAAAATGATGGTAAATGGTCCTGGCCAAAATGTCTTCATCAATGTATATTCTATATCAGATATATTTTTAGCAATTTTAGATACCATATCAAAATTAGAAACATGTAAAATTAAAGGATTGTCTTGTTCTCTTCCTTTTGCTTTATATATTTTTTTTACAGCATTTTCGTCTAATCCATTAGCACCTAATCCATATACTGTCTCTGTTGGAAATAAAACAAGTCCTCCATTTCTTATAATTTCTCCTACTACTTTTAACTTAGAATAATCTGTTGTATTTTTTAAATCTAAATATTTTTCCAATGTTTTACCTTCTTTCTTCGATGTATATTATAATGTATTTTTGTAATTTTATCAAGCTTTATGTAAATATTAATGCATCTATCCAATGATAAATTGAACAGTTGTATTTTTTTCTAGTTTCTACTCATTTCAGTTAATAATATATCATAAATAAAAATATATTTTTACATTTTTAAAAAAACACTAGACATGTTTTTAGTATTTGTGATATCATAATAAAGAACTCAAGATAAATTTTTTTGTTTTTAATGGAGGTACAAAAAATGATTAAAAATTTAAAAATATTTTCTATAGTATTAATATTATTAATGTTATTATCTTTTACTACAAATGTTTTTGCAGTTGATATGAACATTAACGAAACAAATAATCAAAATACATCATCTAATACTTCAAATAGCTCAAACACTTCTAATAGCTCTAATACATCAAACACTTCTAATAGTTCTAATACATCAAATACTTCTAATACTTCAAACACTTCTAGAACAAATACTTCTTCATCAAGTAGCAGTTCTTCATCTACTGCCAATACAACAACAGTTCAAAGCAGTAGTTTACCAGAAAGTGATTTAGGAATATCTAATGTTCTAAGTATCATTCTAATTGCAATCGGTATATTATTAATTTTATTAGCAATTGCAATTTTAATTAGATTAGGTAAATAAATTTTTAAAATTAAGATTTTGACTAAAATAGTTAAAATCTTTTTTTATTGAATAGGAAAAACGATTTTTCTTTTGAAAATAAAATATAAGAAATTTATTTTCACTTTGTATTGTGAAATCCAAAGGTTTCATATTGTTTCCTATTCAATAAAAAAACAACTTTGCACAGAAAAATTGCATAGCAATTTTTCGCGTCGACAAATCTTTACGCTTCTTCGAGAACTTAAATATATATAGTTAAATTAGAAAAGTAGAGAAAAAATCCTATGAAATTTTTTCATGTATAATTCTCCAACATTTTTTAGATAATATTAATGAGAATATATCGTCTAATATTATTTTATTATATTTTTAAAGGAGGATTAGATATGCAAAAGAAGTTCGTTACTATATTTGCAATTATTATTGCTATTATATTTTCATTTTCTGTATGTTTTGCAGTAGAGGATCTCCTAAAAGATGCATCAAATACAGTTAAAGATGCTGTTAACAATACTGAAGACGCTGTTGAAGGTGCTGTGCATAACGCAGGCAATACTATTCATGATAGTACTGAAAAAGCAAAAAACACAATGGAAAATGCAGGAAATAAAGTTGAAGAAACTGGAAATAATTTAGAAAAAGATATGAAAAATACAACTTCTATGGTTACAAATACCAATAATGATGGTTATACAGCAGCAAGAACTTCAACAAATGGAAATGGAACTTTTATGGGGATGAATGCAACTGCTTGGACTTGGTTAATTTTAGGTATTGCTGCAATTGCTATTATCGCAGTTGTTTGGTATTATTCAACGCGAATCTCTTCTGAAAATAATCAATCAAAAAGAGATTAATTTTTTATTAAATAGAAAAATCCCGCTATTGTTCTAAACAGATAGAAATTTAAGATATTTCTATCTGTTCTATTTTATTATTGAATAATCTATGATATAATATTCAAAAAATAAAGAGGTAATTATATGAATACAAAGTTAATTGCAAAAAATCCAACAGCATATCATAATTATTTTATTGAAGATAAAATTGAAGCTGGAATGGTCCTATTTGGAACAGAAATTAAATCTATTCGAGCTGGTAAAGTAAATTTGAAAGATAGTTATGCCAATATTAAAAATGGTGAAGTCTACATATCTGGTATGCATATTAGTCCATATGAGCATGGAAATATTTTTAATAAAAACCCATTAAGAGACAGAAAACTTTTGCTAAAAAAAAGAGAAATTAATCGATTAATTGGACTTACCAAACAAAAAGGCTATACTTTAATTCCTATTAGCATCTATTTCAAAGGAAATTTTGTTAAACTAGAATTAGGTATTGGAAAAGGTAAAAAATTGTATGATAAACGTCAAGATATTGCAAAAAAAGACGCTGAAAGAAGAATAAATCAAGCTATGAAAGAAAAATACAGAGATTAAAATTTTAGTTTAATCTCTGTATTTTAAATTTATCCTAGAAACGACCTCCGCCGCCTCCTCCGGCCTCCGCCGTCCGCCACCACCAGATGAGCCGCCTCCAAAGCCCCCACCTGAACTATATGATGATGAACTTATACTTGATGTACTATTACTTATAGCTGACTGCACACTTCTGTTTAACTTTCTTGTTAAATTTAAATTGATACTTTGATATATTAATAGATTTGTATCTATTTGATTTGCATTTCCTTGATTTATATCTGTTATATACATTTTCATTCGTTTTTCAACTTTGTCAGCACAACCTAATACAGTGGCTGTAACTAAATATTTTTCCCATAATGTTATTTCAGGTAAATCCTTTTCATCAAATTTACTAAAATCTTCTAAAAATCTCTTATGTGCTAACCATTTGGAATATGTCTCTTTTCCTTTGGATGTTCTGTTTTTCTCTTTACTTCCTATAACTAAATAAATAATATTGATAACACTGATTCCTAAAAGATATCCTAAAACTTGTAACCCACAGTCACTTAATCCATAGAATACACCAAATGCCATACATAAACTAATCATATAATTAATGCTAGCAAAAATGATATATGCAATTGTTCCCCCATTTTCTTTAAAATATTCTTTATATCCAGTCTCTTCTTTGGTTACTTTCTTAAACTCATCAATTTTATTGATTAATCTTCTAGCATTATATGTTCCTTTTCCATAATTTTTTAAATCTTTTATTTTACATTTCTTATCTTTTCCAACCATTTTGAATAATAGATTTAATACAACAGCTTCAGCACTAGTTCCAGTATATTTTTCATCCAAAAGAATTAATGTTATATCTTCACTATTTGGAATTTGTTCATAAGATATTATTTTTTTATTTATCAAATTTAAAATTGTAGCTGAAAATCCTATATTTGTACTTTTTCTTTTCATTAAGTATTCTAAAACATTTGGGTTATCTTCAGTCGGAAAGTCTCTATAATATTGTCCTTTAAATTTATGTCTTTCATCTATTATTTTTATAAGTATATATATAGCAAAAACTCCTATGATTGAATTAATAATAATAACAAAAATTGCGAAACCTTTTCGTAATCCAGCCTCTTTTGCTTTTAATATTTCTTCTAGGTTTTCATAGATTTTTAAATATTCTTCTTTTACTTCTTCATCAAATCCTTCTTCTATTTCTTCTTTAAAATCTTCTAATCTACTTCTAGTTAAAAAATCATAATTATCATCTTCTAAACTTTCTAAACTATATTGTAAATTTTGTTTCCAATTCTCATTAACTAGATTTTTTGTTTTCTCTATTCTATCTAAAAAGTTCTGCTTTTGTTCACTTTGTTCATCTAGTTGATTTACCAATTCTAATGCAGTATTGTAATAATATATTCTTGAATTTTCTTCTAAATCTAGTACAGCTTGACTTGCTTCATTTTCTAATTCTAATTTTGCATTTTCTCTTTCTCGATTTGCTGTATCTGCCATCATTTGTTCATATCTTAATATATTCTCTCTTCCATCTACATTTGATTTTTTTGTTGCAAGTGGCACAAGCTCTTTATTAAACATTACTCTTACAGTTTCTGGTGTATAGCTATCAACATTTGTATCTGTAAAAGATAATGTTTTAGAATTTAGAATTTTATTTTCGCCTGTTAATGGTCCATGACTCCATATTCTAACATCACTATCTTCTCCTGGCAAGTGTATCAAAACCTGAAAATCTTGCACATCTTCTTCAAAACGTTCACCAAGAACATTCCAATATAATTCTGCCACATCATTATGTATTACTACAGCATCTGTTATGGTATATTCTATACAGATAACTTTGTTTTTATTATCTGGACAATAAATTTTAAAATCTGTGTCAGAACTTCTTTGCGTAAGTTCATAAACTCCATATTTCCCATTAGATGCACTATTTACTTCTTTATAAGTATTTTCTACATTTCCAATGTCACTCATGGAATGAAAATTTTCTTGTGATATATCATATACTTTTATATCTTTCATAGATGTTCCATTATATATATCTGTATTTCCTGCAAAGTTACTATATATTCCTGTAAAAGTAGTTGCATAAGTGTTTTCAAAATCAATATCTCTTAATCGTCCATTATATTCTCCATTAAGCCATGCTGCTTCTTTTACAGTTATAGAACCATCTTCATTAATTGTTATATCTTGATATAGTAACCTTGTTGTTTCTTCTGCTGCAAATACATTATTCGTTAGAAAAAATATTAAAGTAATAGCAATAAATACTAAGAATATTCTAATTTTTTTCATTTTTATCCCCCATATATAAATGAATGATATAGGAATAATAACTTATTCCTATATCATTTTTGTCCGTATAATATGTTAATTCTTTATATTTTACCAGCTGAACCAAAAACATCTCTCATTTTATGAGCAACTGTTTCTTTTATTAAGTCTCTTGCTGGTGTTAAGTATTTTCTAGGATCAAATGCACTTGGATCTTCTACAAATACTTTTCTAATTCCTGCTGTCATAGCTAATCTTAAATCTGTATCTACATTAATTTTAGAAACACCAGATACACTTGCTTCATGTAACATTTCATCTGGTACACCTTTTGCTCCAGGGATATTTCCTCCATATTGATTACACATTTCAACTAACTCTGGTATAACTGTTGAAGCACCATGTAATACAATAGGTGTATTTGGTATTCTTTCTTTAATTTCTTTTAAGATATCAAATCTTAATTTTGCTTCACCTTTAAATTTATATGCTCCGTGACTTGTTCCTATAGCAATTGCTAAAGAGTCACAACCTGTTCTTCTTACAAATTCTTCTGCTTGCGCTGGATCTGTATACATAGCATCAGATGCTGCTACATTAACATCATCTTCTATACCTGCTAATTTACCAAGTTCTGCTTCAACAACAACACCTTTAGAATGTGCATAATCTACAACTTGTTTTGTTAGCGCTACATTTTCTTCAAAATCATATTTTGAACCATCTATCATAACAGATGTAAATCCATTGTCAATACACATTTTTGCTGTTTCAAAATCTGGTCCATGGTCTAAATGAAGAGCAATTGGAACTTCTGGATATTGTTCTACTGCTGCTTGTACCATTTTCATTAAATATCCAACTCTTGCATATTTTATTGCACTTGATGATGCTTGTAAAATAACTGGTGATTGTGTTTCATGAGCTGCATCTGTAATTGCTTGTACAATTTCCATATTATTTACATTAAATGCACCTACTGCAAATCCTTCCTTCATTGATTTTTCAAACATTTCCTTTGTTGTAACTAACATATCTTTTCCTCCTTTTTTTGGGTTTCCCCTATTGATTTTGCTAAGGTTATTTTATTTCTAATTTACAGATATGTCAAGAAAAAATGAGAAGAAAAATTATTCCTTCCCATAAATATAACTTGAACACATAGATTCTTCTGGTTGTTTTGTATTACAATTTTTCGTTGGTTCTACCTGAATTGCCTGTAACTTGCATAAATTTTGATTTGTTTCATTATATTTACAAGTACCTACAGTACAATGTATTTTTTGATTTCCTTCCATTTTATTACCTCCAAAAATTTGTATATGAACATGATTTTTGTTCATACTATTATTATGTGAAAATTTTTTGTTTGTATTCTATTTTGGGAGAATATGTTCTTTTAAATATTTGGCAACACCTTCATTCATATTGGTATCTGTTACAAAATTAGCAGATTCTTTCACAACCTTTTCTGCATTTCCCATAGCAACACCAATTCCTGCATGTTTAATCATGTCTAAATCATTGTAATCATCTCCAAATGCGATAATGTCTTCATCTTTTATATTCCATGTTTTGATTAATGATTGTATACTATTCCATTTAGATACTTCTTGATCCATAATTTGGCACAATCTTCCATTATCTGTTACGATTCCTTTACATGTATTTGGCAAAACAGTAAGAAAATCTTGTGATATTGAATCTTTATTACAAATAATGACTTTATATGCTGTTTTCATATTTAATTTTGTTAAATCTACTATTTCTGTTGGGACTTTTCCGAAAAAATCAGCAATGTCAAAATTTGAATATAATTTGTCATCAATCTCAAAACATATTTGATGATATCCTAATTTTTCTGATTCATCTATTATCTTATATACAGTATCTCTTGACATTTCTTTTTTGTATAATATTTCTTTATGATTAATAATACATGCACCATTATAACAAATAATCGGATTGTTTTTTAGTTTTGAAGGTACATATTTATAGGCATCCCTTGGTGGCCTTGCTGTTGCAAATATAATTTTATTATTTCTATTTTCAAATTCTATCAAAGTATTTACCGTTTCTTCTGATACAGTTTTGTCATTTCTTAATAAGGTTCCATCTAAATCTAAAACTAATAATTTGTTCATTTTTTCTCCTATTTTTTGAAATTTTGATTACTTTATTATTTTTAATTTTATAATATTATACTCTTCTTTTCAATATAATTACAAAAAATCAAATGACTTTTGCTGGATTTTGCACATTTTTTCAAAGAACTTTTTTTAATTATCAAACTATCTTAACCAATATTTGTATCTTATGTCACATTTTCTTGTCCATATACAAGTTTTTTTAAATATTTATCGAATATAATCTATTTTTTGCAAAGAAAAAAGTAAGTTGAATAAAAAACATCAAACTTACTTTCTTAAAAATTATGTATCACATGTATCATTTATACAATTCTCAGGTGGTTCTTTAAAGCTTAAATACCAACTAATTCCATTTCTATTATTCTCTATTTCACTTACACGTTCTACAAGTTCTTCATATGTTTTTGGTGGCGAAACAATGACTGGTTGATTAGGAATCCAGTTTGCTGCGGTTGAACCTTGTGCACAATCTGCCATTTGTAATGCTTGCACAACTCTGAGAATTTCTGGTATAAACCTTCCTACATTCATTGGATAGATTAAAATGGTTCTAATAATCCCCTTGTCATCTATAATATAAACATTTCTAACAGTTTCTGTGTTGCTAATATCATTTGAAATCATGCCATATCTTCTGGCAATTTCTCCGTTTCTATCGGCAATAATTGGAAAAGATATTTTTATACCTGTTCTACAGTATATATCATATACCCATGCTAAGTGTGAAGAATTACTGTCTACACTTAGGCCTAACAATTCTGTATTTAATTGTTTAAAATATGTATGTGCCTTAGTGAATGCAATCATTTCTGTTGTGCATACTGGGGTAAAGTCTCCTGGATGAGAAAACAAAATTAGCCATTGACCGTGTATAATCATTTAATGATACTCTCCCCATCGTTGTATTCGCTTCAAATTCTGGTGCTCGTTGTCCTATTTTGGCATTTCCATTCATCATTAATTCATAATCCATAAAACATAGTCTCCTTTCATTTTTATATATTTTATGGATTATGGTTTTGTTTGGTTACAGCCAAATTAAGTTTATTTATTTTTTTAATTGAATTTATACAATCTAGATTCTTTAGCACATATGTTCCTTTATTATTTCTCCCTTCAACATATTCTCTAAAAATATATTTTTCATCCTCTCAATAGTTTATTTTTATAATAACTCAATGAATCTTAATTAAGCATTTTCATTCTATCATAACACTTTATTTTTTTACAGTTATCACTAAGTGAAAGTTTAAAAACATCGTAAAATGCCTTGAAGTAATTTGCCAATCTTTATCTTCATAAGCTTTAAAACACATTACAATTTGTTCTTTATTTGTCTTTTCCTCTGCTAAATTATTTGGCAAATCATCTAATGAAAAATATTTTATTTCTGTAGTTTCTATATTTTCTATACTTAAATTAATGTTTTAAAATCCAAAACTTTATTGTATCTTAATTTAAACGATTCTTGCTCCAAAAGATGCTAAAGATAGTTTAGCAATCTTAAAACATGTAATCCATATGGAATTATATTTCGTTAAATACAAATTTTTGAATTGCTTTTGCAACACCATCATCATTATTACTTGCTGTAATAAAGTCTGCCTTCTCTTTTAATTTTTCTTCAGCATTTTCCATCGCTATTTTTAATCCTGCACATTCAAACATTGATAAATCATTGCTTCCATCTCCCATTACAATGATTTCCTCTTTTTTTATTTTTAATTTATCCGCCAAAAAATATATAGCATTTTTTTTACTACAACCTTGTTTCATGACATCAATAAATTTAGATTCAAATGAGTATGTTTCTGTTTTATGTGAATAATTACCAATACCAGGTGTTTCTAGCCCTTTTATTTCTTTTAATCTGGAAATAATGTTTTCTAATACTGAAATATCTCCTCCTATCATACATAACAAGCTTGAAAGATTAGGATTGTTTTTTGTTGCCTCTTCTATATTTTTAAGTTCTGAATCTTTTTTATTCACTATTATTGCTGAATCTTTTAATGCCTTGATGTTTCTTGCTTCTCTCATTATTTGTTGTGTATCTGTATAAACTATCATATAATCTGCATTTTCCTCAAAAAAGATATTCTTAAGATCTAATATTTCCGCGTTTGTAATAGAAGCTTTATAAATAACTTCATTATTTTTATTATCCTTTATAATAGCACCATTACTTGCAATTATATAATTAGTCAAAAAGCTATCAAATGAATTGCATATTGCATCTACGTACTCTAGTGGTCTACCAGTTGCAAATACACATATAATTCCTTTTTCATTACTTGCTCTTCTGATAAGATTTATATTCTCTTTACTAATTTCTTTGCGATCATTTAGTACAGTACCATCTAAATCTAAACAAATCATTTTATACATATGATTCCCCCTCCTAATTCATATACTAATATATGTATCATATATCTCTCCTTATTTTTCTTATCACTCAATACTATCCATATACAGTAAATCTCTTAAATATGGTCTTTTAGGATTCCGATTAAATCAACTGATCCGTCTTTTTTTATATCGTTTTGATCAAGATTCCCTCCACTAATTTGTAAGACTTTTGGATAAGAAGTTGTTTCATTCATTTCTCCAAGAATATATTTTTTATCAATTGTTTCTAATAGTATTCCACCATTTAGGTTAAAACATGCAAATTTTTCTTCTAAACCTACTCGTTCATCATATAAATAATGGGCATAATTGGTTTTTTGAACAGTCAATCTAAATTTATCTTCTAATTCTTCAAAATTAGTAACACTCCATACTTCTCCATTAAATAAATGAGGATTTATTTCTACTTGTTTTTGCCAAAAACTTTCTATTTTTCCTAATATATCTTTTGGCAATTCTACATTTTTCTCACCTTTAATAATCTCTAATTCTTTATCTAATTTTGTTACCAATTTACAACACCTCTTTATTTAGTTTTTCTAAAAACTTTGCTACACCATCTTCATTATTGGTGTCTGTCACTTCGTCTACAATTCTTTTTATATCTTCTGGCGCATTTCCCATAGCAACAGAATGTCCTACAACTTCAAACATGCTTAAATCATTATAACTATCTCCTAATGCTACACTATCTTTTAAATCTATTTTTAAATATTCACACAATTTTTTAATTGCATCTCCTTTGCTTGTACCTTTACAAGTAACGTCTAGGAAAAAGGGCTTTTCTTTTGGTAGCTCATTATTTATTAAACATTTTGATAAATTAACAATTCCTAAATTTTTTAAGTTTATTTCTTCTTTAATACTTTGTATACTTTCCAATTCCATACTTGAAAAAACGCATTGTGTAACTGGATTATTTATTACAAAATTTTCTATTAATTCTTCTAAAATAATATCTGTTTCATCATCTGTTTGCTTTCTTACAATTCTTTTTCCATTAGAAATCATGATAAGCTGCACATCATATTTTTCAGCCATATGCCATAATGTTATTACTTCTTCATTTTCTAAAACATTTACATATATAGTTTTCTTTTCTTTATAATCATAGATTTCTCCTCCATTACACCCAATCACATATCTACTTGCTAATGCTTCTTTGCTTATCTCTTCTACATATTTTCCAGGTCTTCCCGAACAGACGACTACATATATTCCTTTTTCTACAACTTTATGTATCGCTTCTTTAGTTTTTTCTGTTATTTCCTTTCTATCATTTCTTAATGTTCCATCTATATCAATAAAAATAATTTTATACATACCCTTTACCTTTCCATTATTTAATTTTATTTACTGGATAATAATTAAAGGAACTTCCATTTCTTCACACGACAACCCACAATGAGCTGACTTCTTTTCTGGTTTTTCTTTGCTTATATAAGTGCCTAACTTAAAGCTTGCACCTCTAATAGACAACGAAATGTAATTTCCAATAAAATCATCTACCTTTTTATGTTTATTTCCAAATCCTAGCATATTCCTTTCTAAAAATTCTTTTTTTGTATATAATATAAAATCTTCTCCAAATTTCTCTTTAAATAATCGTTCGAATTCTGTTTTCTTTTCATCTTTAACCCAAAAAGTAGTACATCTAGATTCTATGCTAGGTGGAAGCATTAAACAATCCTGAATATCTTCCATATATAAAATATCATACACCTTTTCTATATCTTTATGGCCATGATCTGCAGAAATAATTAATAAGGTATTGGTATCTAATAATTTATCATATAAATTTTCTATTTTCTTTTCTGTATCTAAAACAAATTCTTTCACTTCCTTAGATTGACAACCATATTGATGTAACAAACCGTCTGGATTATCATTATAGGCTAAAATAAAGTTTTTATCTGGATTTTTACATATTGCCTCTATGGAATCACATAAAATATCTATTGTGTCTGCATTAATATTTCGTTTGCTCCTAGATACACAATGAGAAGGATTAATATCATAAGCTTTAACATCTGTTGATGCTTTTTCTATTTGCTCATATATAGATATATAGTTAATTAAATCATGCACATTTATTTTAGCATCTTTATAGATTTCTCCTGTATAAGAATCACGGTTTGGCAAAACATCAATGCTACGTCCATATTCTTTAAAATATTGAGACCAACCTATCCATCCGAGTTTCGATAGGTGGTTTTCCAGAATAATATGTAGTCATTGCTGCTGTAGTTGTAGAAGGGTAAACAGAAGTTATTTTTCTTTCTTGATGCCTTTTTAAAAATCCATTTGGAGAACTTGCATCTAATATATTTTCTCCCATTCCGTCTAAAATAATTAATACAATATTTTGATACTGTTTTTCTAATTTTTTGTTTAATACGTCAAGTCCATTATATTTTGTTTCAACATGATAATAGTGTAATATAGAATTTATTAGGTTTAAAATGCTATTTTCATAATCTGGTAAAACTATTTTATTTTTTTCCATTTAAATCACCTTACCTATTTCTATTTCAAAAAAATTCTATCATAACAATTATTAGATTACAACAAAAAAAGTACAATAAAATCATATTATTGTACTTTTTTTATATATGTATAAGAAAACTCGACTTTTATCTTGACCATATAGACATATACCTATCTTATGAAACAATTTCATTATATTCCTCTTCTTCGAATTGCTTTAAATAATCAATATATTCTTCCAAGCACATATCATGTTCCTTCATATATGTTGCATTATCAATTCCAACATATCGATAATGCCATGGTTCATAATTTATCATCGTAATATCTTTTTTATCTGTTGGATATCTTAAAGTAAATCCATATTTATATGAATTATCTATTAACCATCTTTGTACCTCTGTCTGTTCTTGTTTCTCATCTAATATTTGATAATCTCTAGATACAATATCAACTGCCAATCCTGTTTCATGTTCTCCTGTTCCTGGAATTGCTACCCAATAAGATGCAAATTCTTTTGCTTCTTCAGAACTACATCCACATCTTTCATATTCTCTAACTTTGTTATTATATAACTTTTGTTGTTTGGTATTTGTTCGATAACTTGAACAAATAAGAGGTGACAATCCTTCTTTTCTAGCATCAGCTAACATTTGTTTTAAAGGTTCTGCAATTCTTTTATCTACTTGATGTCCCACTTCTACCTCTTCTAATTCTACTATATATCCTTCTGGAATTTTATGATTTTTATTTACTAATAATAATTCCCAATCAGATGTGCTGCTATCAATATCTTTTTCTTTTTTATTTTCCTCTTCTTTTACATTATCTTCTTCCCTATTTGTTGTATTATATAATTCTTCTACATTTATACTTGTTTCTAATGAGGCTTGTACTTCTTTTTTATATGTAACATATTTATATACAATGGTAAGAATTAATACAACTAATATCATCAATATAATACAAATATTCGTATGTATAATATTTCTTATTCCATTCCCTTTTATTTCTCTCATATATTTTTCCTTTTCTTTTATTTGTCTATTATGTATATTTTTCTTAGTTATATTTTAACATGAAGTTATATCTATTCACAACGACAGTATTTTCCATTTTTATCTATTTGTATATTACCATTTTTTTAGAAAAGGTTACCATATTATATTAAACTATATATTATTATTAAATATAAAATTAAAAAAATATTGCGAACTTTTGTTTACTTATTTGCTTAATTATGTTATACTATAAAAACGAGGTGATTATCTATGAATAATGAAATTCACAATAACATTAATTCCACTGAAATTTTGTTGAATAGCATTAATAATACCGATACTATTGATTTTTCAAAATGGACTAAAGAAAAAGCAAATTTAAGATATAATGGTCAATTACCTAAATTTCCAATATATAATAATTTTATTTATTGGTGTAATCTTGGAATAAATATTGGAAGTGAGCAAAACAAACTAAGACCTGTTTTGATATTAAAAACCTCTAAAAATTCTCCTATATGTGCAATACTTCCATTAACAACTAAAAGATTAAATGATCATTTTTGGTTTCACATTGATTTAGAAGAAATTGATTCTACTATTTTAATTGAGCAATTAAAAGTGGTTAGCAAGTTAAGGGTTACAAATCCTTATAGAAAGAAGGGACAATTAGTTTCCATTTCACCAAACGACTGGAATAAAATAAATTTACAGCTTGAAAATTTGTATAGATTAAGACCATTGAAAAATATATGAATTTTCTAATTTTACTTGACTTTTTTCTACAGTATCATTTATAATTAAATTAGTAAACATTAGTGTCCATTCTGAAAAGAATGAAAATCATTATAATCCGATAGCCCTAAAAGGCTATCGTTTTTTATGTATATAATTAATAATTTTTCATATATTATTATTACATTAGTGTCCATAGCTTTTAGCTATGTTAATCATTAATACAGGAGAAAATCTAAATACTGATTTTCTCCATTTTTATTGTATATAAAACACTATATTTATTCATTTTTCACTTTTACAAATTTACTCTTCCCTACACGCAAAATTTTTTCCTCTTCTATATTTATCATTAAACGAATATCCTCCACTGTTTTGTTATCTATCTTAACACCATTTCCCATTATTAATCTTTTTGCTTCACTTTTTGATGTCGCAAATTGTACCTTTACTAATAAATCACATATATTGATTTCTTTTTCTCTTAAAAAGATTTCTTTGATATCTTGAGGTGTACCTCCTTTAGCAACTGTATTATATCTGTTTTCTGCATCTTTAACATATTCTTCTCCATGATACATTTTTATAATTTCTCTTGCATATTTTCTATGTGCTAATAGTATATCTTCTTCTATAAGTGTTTTTACTTCTTCTAAGTCCATATCTGTTGTTAATTGATAGTATTGTAATAAACATTCATCTGGTATTCTCATCGCTTTTTCATACATAATTTCTGGTTTCTCATCAATTCCAATATAATTATCCAAAGATTTACTCATCTTATTTTTACCATCCAAACCTACAAGTAAAGGAAATGTAATAACAATTTGTGGTTCTTGAAAGAATTCTTTTTGTAATTCTCTTCCTACTAACAAATTAAATGTTTGATCTGTTCCTCCAATTTCTATATCTGCTTGTAATGCAACACTGTCATATCCTTGCATTAATGGATATAATAATTCATGAATAGAAAGTGGTAAATTATTTTCATATCGATTTTTAAAATCTTCTCTTTCTAATATTCTAGCCACAGTATATTTACTTGCTAATTCTATCACTTCTTTTAAATTTAATCTTGATAACCATTCTGAATTATATGTAATTTTTGTTTTTTCTTTATCCAATATTTTAGTAACTTGCTTAAAATAAGTTTCTCCTGATTTTCTGGTTTCTTCAAAGGTCAATGCTGGTCTTGTCTTATTTTTACCACTTGGATCTCCTATCATTCCTGTATAATCCCCAATTACAAAAATAACTTCATGTCCCATCTTTTGAAATTCTTTTAATGCTCTTAGTACAACTGTATGACCTAAATGCAAATCTGGTCTACTTGGGTCAGCGCCTAACTTAATTTTTAATTTTTTACCACTCTCCATTTTCTTATTTAATTCCTCTTCTGATATAATTTGAACTGCATTTCTTTTGATTATTTCTAAACCTTTCATATAAATTCTTCCCCCTAAAATTTTTTTATTAGTCGACGCGAAAAATTGCGTATCAATGTTTCTAATCAACAAAAAAAGCTAAACCAATCCTATTAAAAGGACGAGTTTAGCCCGTGGTACCACCTTTTTTTACAACTTTTAAAGTTGCCTCATTTTAAGTTTCTTCACAAACTTTAGTGTAATTGCTATAAAGACTGTAATTCATAATATTATATACTAATAGTTTTCACCTACCACTATCTCTCTGTTATTTGTAACTATAACTTACTACTAAAATCTTTTTTAAACACAATTAATTAAATTTGATATCCATATCCAACTAATGGATAATCTTTTCCTCCTATATTACGTGTTTTTTCTCCTAATAAAATACCTCCCATACTTTCGTAAAATTTTCTTGAAGGTTCATTTTCTTTTAAACACCAAATAATCATTTTATGGTTTCCTTGTTCTTTTAATTTTTCTTTCGCATGTAACAATAATCTACTTCCTATCTTTTTTCTTAATAATCCTGGTTTTACATATAATCCATATATTTCTCCATCATATTCAGTAAACCTATTTAGTTCATCTAATCTTTTTCCAAACCTAGTAACACCTACAACTTCATCCGTTTCTTTGTTTCTTGCCACTGTATGCGTTCTAGTTTTATATTCTTCATTTAATGTTTGTATTTTTTCTTCTAGACTTAAATTTTTCAAAAATGTCTTATCAATGATATCTTTATATGCAATTTTCCATGAGTCTACAAGAATTTTAGCAACCTGTTCTATATCCTCTTCTTTCATTTTTCCTATGATGATATTATCCATGTTATCACCTACTCAATATATTTATTTCTAATATATGTTTCATTAAATTCACTTTTTAAAATATCCATTAAAATTTTGTCATAATACTTTCCATTTAAGTAATATGCTTCTCTTAGTCTTCCCACTTCTTTAAATCCACATTTTTTGTAACAAGCAATCGCTCTTTCATTAAATGCAAAAACACTTAATTGTATGCTATTTAGATTTAAATAATGAAAACCATAATCTAATATTAATTGGATAGCTTCTTTTCCAATACCTTTTCCTCGATGTTTTTCCTCTCCAATAAAAATACCAAGTTTTGCTGACCTATTGATATAGTTAATATTTTCTAGACTAATGGTTCCTATCATTTCGTCATTTTCTAGTGTTACAATAACAAAATAGTATCTTGTATTATCATTATCATGAACATTTTCTAAATATTCCTTTTCGCCATTTAATGTTACGATTAATCCACTTCTTCCTAATCCATCTGTTACCTAAAAATCATTTAGCCATTTGGTAAATGTTTCTACATCTTCACTATTTCTTGGTGATAAATATATGGTATCTCCTACTATTTTTTTAAAATATTTCATTCTCTCACCTACTTTATTTTTGATTTCGTATTTGTATACTTGCTTTTCCATCTTTAGCTTCTATTTTTGCATATCCTCCAATTGGAAATGTGCAAATTGGTGTTGTATGTCCAAAATCTACATTAGTTATCACAGGTATACCATTTAATTCTGCTTTATTTTTGATTAATTTTATCCATTTTTCATCTGTCATATTGCAGTTTTTCTGTGCTCTTCCAATCACAATTCCTTTTACAGTTTTTAATGTATGCAATAAAGATTGTAAGTTTCTATCAAATTCCATTAAAAAAGTATTACCTGCCATTCCATCATCTTCTAAAAATAAGATTTTATTTTCTACATCTGGCATATATTCTGTACCTTGTAATAGATTTAATGTGCATAGGTTACCACCAACAATTTCTCCTTCTGCTTTTCCTTCATTAATGATTAAATAACCTTTATTTTCGATAAATTCTCTATTTTCTTGGTCAATAAACCAAGCATCATCACTCCATTCTTTAGATGGTAATATATCAATTTCTTCATTTTCTTCTATAAACATTTTTCTAAAATATTCTAAAGTATATTCAAATCCTTTTTTCATACCAAAGCTTGAATAATGTGGTCCATAATAGGTCACCAATCCAGTTTTTGCATAGATAGAATCTAATAAAGCAGTAATATCTGAATATCCACACAAGATTTTAGGATTTTCTTTTATCACATCATAGTCTATATATTTTAATAATTGATTAGAATTATATCCACCAATTACGGTTAATATAGCTTTTACATTTTTGTCTTTAAAAGCTTCTTCTAAATCTTTTACTCTATCTTCTATTTTTGCACAATTATATTCATCATCAAAAGAATCCATCACATGTTCTGCAAATGTAACCTTAAATCCTTCCTCTTCTAAACGTTTTGTTGCAAGTTCTATACAGTCTTTTCCTAAAATTTTCATACTTCTAGAAGGTGCAATCACTCGAATTTCATCACCTTTCTTTAATTTTTCTGGTATGATTGTTTTCATAAAAAATTCCTCCTTTATATATTTATTTCTTTTGGCATATATGTAATACATGAGTACTATATCCCATTAAATCCTTTCTTTCACATGTTGCTAAATGATATTTAATCCATTCTTCAAATTCTTCTTCTGATAAATGGTCAATATACATTTGCATCGCTTGCGCAATACCATCTGTTGCTACTTCATGTAAACAAACGGTATTAGTATCTTTCATCATTTCTTCAAAATCTTTAATCAAAAACAAATTAAAAATTTGCTCTGGAGAATTGACTAATCTAAATTTTTCATCATGTTTGTCTCTGTATTCTAATAATTTATGTTCTAGCAATAAAACTTTTAAAACAACAGCATCATTTGTTATATATGCAAAATAGATAAGTCCCTCTTTTTTGGTAACTCGAATTGCTTCTGCAATTGCTTTTTCTTGTTCCTCTTTTGTAAATAAATGATACATTGGTCCTAGCACAAGTGTGATATCAAATGTTTCATCTTCAAACATAGTTAAATCAACTGCATTCCCTTGATGTACTTGTATGTTCATGGTTTCTTCTATCCCTTGTTTTAGTTTGGTTATATTTTCTTCTACTAATTCTACTGCTGTCACATCATAACCTTGTTTTGCATAATACAAAGAATAAGCTCCTGTTCCTGCTCCCACTTCTAAGATTTTATCTTTCTTTTTTAAATATTTTTCTATATATTTCGTAGTTGTAATAAATTCTAATTTATTATGATTAGATTTTTTGAATCTATTTTCTTCTTCATAGCGCCTGCCTCCTTTTCTATTGTCATTATATATTGTTTTTCCCAGAATGTAAAACAAAATCACTGAATTTATCAGTAATTTTGTTCAACTCCTATGCAACTTCTTATTTCTATTTTACATTATTATATAACTCAATCCCCAATACTTCTATTATTATCCCCTCTTCATAACTGTTTTCCAAATCTTCCACAATCCTATGAACTTTTGATATTTTATAAGTTAATGCTTTATATTCAACAGTACCTCCGTCATTTAAATACATTGGTATTGGTACAAATAAAACCAATAAAATTACAATTATCATTATAGCCATTATTACTTTCTTTTTCATAAAATACCTCTTTATAAATTACATATTAACCAATAATAAGAAAAATGCTGTTTGGAATAGAAATATTGTTCCTAACATATATATAATTGTTAATACCTTTCCTATTTTTTTCTTTTTATATAATCCGATAAATATACTTACTATTCCAGGAACAAATGTTATAGTTTCCAATGCCATTGTTAGTGTATGACCTATTCCAGGATCAAATATATTATTCTTCTGGGCATATATATTTCCTGCGAAGTATCCTAAAAAACTACCTAATATTAAACATACACTATATAAAATTAATATTCCAAATATGACCGCTATTTTTTTTACACCTTTAAAATTAGCTGTCAGCGAAAACAAATAAACTAAACTAACAACGAAAATTATCAAATAAACTAGTCCGTAACATTTGTCTTTCTCCTTTTTTTATCATTTATCTTTCTAAATAATTTTCTATAGTCATATATTAACATATTTAGATTTAAAATACTATAGTTTTTAAAATTTATTAGAAATGGTTATTGTTATATCACAAAAATAAAGCTAGAAATACTAGCTTTATAAATCATATTTAAAATTACTCTGATTGTGTTGCTCCTGCTATTTTTTTATTATCAGAACTTATCAATATATCTTTTCTCCTATAAATTGATAATACTAATGCTAAACATATCATATTCATAATTAACCCTGTTCCACCATAAGAAACAAATGGTAATTCAAAACCTGCTTCAAACCATAAATTCAAATTCATCAAAACATTAAATACACTCTGGAAAATAAATAAACAAGAAATTCCTATAATAAGCATTTTTCCATAAGCATCTTTTACTTTAATAGAATTTATAATCAATTTCACTGAAATTAATATAATTGTTACAATCAGTAAAATTGCTACTATCCAACCATAATGCGCAAGAATAGATATAAAAGCAAATTCTGTTCCCTCATCAAATAGCTCGAGAGCATTGCTCATATCTTCTGCCTCACCAAACATACCTGCAGATTCAATAATCATTTTTCTATTGATACCTAACCATCCAGCACCTTCTGGATCTGTTTCCGGTTGAAAGGTTGTTATCATTCTTTCCAAAAGATATGGTGCCCCTGCTGTAAGACTAATGATACATATAATTCCTAAAACAGCTATCACGCCCCATAATTTTAAAACATTAGTTACTTTTTTATGACTATCTTTTATAATTTTAACAGTTGCGACTATCATATATGCCATTCCTAATATGAAAGCAGATGTTAATGATGGAATAGATGCTAATAATAACAAAGAAAATATACTTAAAACAATTATTTTTATTAGACTTTTATCTATCTTAACTGTTTCTAAATTTAAAACGTGAAATTCCACCTTATGTTTTCCTACATTTTGTATAAATCCTATAAAGGAGATTAAAAATAAAGGCATTGCAACTGTACTAATAGAAACTGTAAATATGTTTCCTACATTTAGATATGGAATACCATTTACTTGATAATTACTAAATTGTACTGTATAAATAACTAATATAGAAGAGGCAATATAAATATAATTTGAGTATTTCGCTATTTTAGTATAATCCATAAAATAAATGACTAACCCTAATATAAAACCTATTATAAGATATACAATTGTCTTTATAAAGTATGGTCCTTCCCCTTCTGAAAATACATGTGAAGTCGTTTTAATCCATGCAATCAAAAATGTAAAACATAATAAAATTAGGAATAATATAAATAATTTATAATCTAATTTTGGTCTATGGATTTTATTTAATGTTTTTCCAACAACTTCTGCATCCCCCATATCTGCAATTGCTTTATTAATTGCTATTTCCTCACTTTCACCTTTATGTATATATGCTTCTTTCGACTCTTCTATATGGTTTTCTAATTCTTTGCTAATTTCTTCTCGAATTGGCTTATATTTAATTTCATTGCATACTTTTTCTAAAAAATCTTTAATTTGCAAATGAAACACCCCCTAATACTTTATTGACACCATTGCTAAAAATCTTCCATTCTGTTTCTTTTTCTTTTAAGACATCTTTTCCTTTTTTTGTTATAGAATAATATTTTCTTTTTTTACTAGAAGATTCATCCCAATATGATGTAATATATCTTTTTTCTTCCAAAGTATGTAATATAGGATATAAAGTTCCTTCTTTTAGTTCAAATACATCTTCTGATGTTTCTTTTAATTTTTTAATCATTTGATATCCATACATATCTTCTTTTTTTAATAAGTTCAAAATTAACATGGTTGTACTTCCCTTTAATAGTTCTTTATCTATTTTCATATATTCACCTCCTATACCTAGATATTCTATGTATCTTTATACATTGTATATCTAGGTATAAAGTTTGTCAATAAAAAAGAGAAAAATTTTTATTTTTTCTCTTCATAGTTTTATTATTCGTCTTTTTTCCGCTTTTACTTCTGTACTCCTTATAGCTGTTTAACCACTCTACATGGATTTCCATGTGCTACTGTATTTGTTGGAATATCTTTTGTAACAACACTATACATTACTGTATTTGGCTAACCAATTCATCATATTGATTTTGTAATTCTTCACTATTAAATACAATGTTTTCACCTTGTATTTCCCAGCCAGATTTATTTTCTGCAAGGAAGTTAATGACTTGTGATTCAGTATCTATGATACTCATTGCTTCATCTAAAGATGCCTCTAATTCTGCATTATCTTCTTCAATTGCTGTATCTTCTGATAATGCAATTTCTTTATACAAATCTATATAATAGTCATCTAAATTTTTATTTTCTATGTATGACATAGCTCCTTCATTTGTTAATAGTGTTAATACTTCTGTCTTATATTGTTCCATCTTTCCTTTTGCTTCTTCTAAAAATTGTTTTGTTTGAACAAAATCTGGTCCATCTTCTGTATAATTTTTAGGTGTTAATGCATTTATAATTCTTTCATCATTTAATATATCTGCAATGCTAACTGTAACATTTACCACATCTGCTAAATAATCTTTCATTGCTTTTTCTAAGACACCATAATCTCCTGTTGTTTTTAATTCTCGAATCCTTTGGTCAATCTGATCTAAATCAATGTTTTCTGCGCGTGTTAAATTTTCAAATTCTAACATTTCTTGTCTTAAAATGTCCTCTTGTCTAAAATCATTGACTACTAAAACGCCAATTCCTACAACAGCCACTAAGACAATGGCTATAATAACTCCTATAATTGCTTTTTTCATATTTAATTCCCCCTATTTTCAATATGCTATTAGTTTACCAATACCATGAATAAACTGCAATCTATCTAAATTGCCTCTGTCTTCTTTTTCGTACACATTTCTATACATTTCATAATATATTCTCTTTTTTTCTCTCTATTATATTTTCTTAATTTTCCCTTATAAACAACTGTATAATTTTTTATATTTTTAAAATTTTGTGGTCTTACAATTGTTGGCAAATCAGTTAATATATCTCCTGACTCTAAAATATATTTTACAAATTCAGCACAATAAAAAGAATGTTTTGGTTGAATTTTCCTATGAAATCCTACAGCTAATAATCCTAATATATTAAAATAATATTCTGCTTTATGTTCCTCTATTCTTTTGATTTCATTTTTTATCATGATATATTGTTCTTGAGTAACATCTATAGAATAGATAAATGCCTCTGTTTTCTTAAACCTCTTAAAAGTTCCTATATGAATTCCTTCTTTTACAAATCCACCCCAAAATGGGTTATATGGATGTAATCTTCCAAAACTATACATTTGATTCAAATCCTCATCTAATGCAATTGAAACATGTGTAAATTCATCTTTCGTCCATTTTCTAATAATTTTTGATAATAGTGTTCCTGTGTGTGTTAAAATAATATAAATCTTTTGCATAGCATTTCTCCTTTATTTTATCTGATATCATTATATCATGTTTTTTATAATATGTATCTAGTTTTGTATAAATTTTATGTATAAATATCTATTTTTTGCATATACTATCATTAACATTTAATTTTATATATTAAATGTAATTATTTCGTTTTAAGACGTTTTAAGACCTCTTTTAGAAGAGGTCTTATCTAATTTATATAGAAAAAATCATATTTTCTTTAATCGTAAGCTATTTAATGTAACTGTAACACTACTAATCGTCATACTAAAAGCTGCAAACATAGGATTCATGGTTATCCCTAATGGAATTAATACTCCTGCTGCAATTGGTATCATACAAATGTTATAGAAAAATGCCCAAAATAGGTTTTGTTTAATAATACGCATTGTTTTTTTGCTAATTTGTATCAAGTCATTAATTTTATCTAAATTATCCTTCATTAAAACAACGTCACTACTATCCATGGCAATATCTGTACCACTTCCAACAGAAACACCAATATCAGCTTTTACTAAACTAATGCTATCATTAATGCCATCTCCACACATCATGACGAATCCATTTTCCTTTAGTTTTGTTATTTCTTCTGCCTTTTGTTTTGGTACAACACCTGCAATGACTTTTTCAATTCCAATTGTCTTTCCTATTGCTTTTGCTGTTTTTTCATTATCTCCTGTTAGCATAACAGTATTTATATTTTCCTGTTTTACTTTATTAATCACTTCTTTGGCATTTTCCTTTATAATATCTTTTACACCAATTAAAGCAACTAAAGTATTTTCTTTTGCTACAAATAAAAGACTATTTCCATCATTTTCTAATATTTCATCATCATTGATTTCATTTTCTTTTATTGTTTTATCAATATGAATATTGTTTTCTAACATTAATTTTTTATTTCCAATAAAGTAATTTATTCCATTATATTTTGCTCGTATTCCATATCCAGAAATATTTTTAAAGTCTGTGACTTTTTTTGAGTCCATTGGTATCTTTCTTTCTTCTGCATATTTTACAATTCCTCTTGCAATTGGATGTTCTGAATGATTTTCTATATTGGCTACTGCTTCTATTATTTCATCTTCTTTTAAGTCAGAATAGTTAAATATTTGAGAAATACTTAAATGTCCTTTTGTTAAAGTTCCTGTTTTATCAAATACAATTGTTTTTATTTTATGTGCATTTTCTAAGGCTTCACTTGATTTTACTAATATTCCTTTTCTGCTTGCCAATCCTGAAGCCATGACAATTGCTAGTGGTGTTGCTAATCCTAAACTGCAAGGACAAGCAACAACTAATACAGTAATAAAGATGTTTATAATAAAACCAATATCTTTTCCTAAGATTGCCCACACAATACTTGCTATAATAGCAATTAAGATAATAGCAGGAACAAAATCCCCACTAATGGTATCTACAATTTTTGCAATCGGTGCTTTGGTATTGGTTGCTTCTACAACCATTCTGACAATTTCTGATACAGTAGATTCTTTTCCAATTTTTTCTGCTTTGTATTTTATCATACCATCATAATTCATACTTCCAGCAATGACTTTATCTCCTATTGCTTTCTTTACAGGAACACTTTCTCCTGTTATAAAGGCTTCATCAATATGTGTTGCGCCCTCCATAATTTCACCATCTACTGCTATCTTTTCTCCTGGTTTACAAATGACGATATCTCCTTTTTGTATTTCATCTAATGTCACTTGTTTTTGCTTTCCATCTTTTTCAATAGTAGCTAAATTTGGTGTTATCATCATTAAATCTTGTATGGCTTCTTTAGTTTTATCTTTATTTCTTCCCTCTACATATTTTCCAATTTTGATAAAGAAGAGGATAATCACAATGGACTCATAATATAGATGATGAACTGCTTCCTCATTTCCTATAAAGATTTGATAGGTATTATACATACTATATAATAAGCTACTAATAACCCCTAATCCAACCAATGTATCCATATTGGGTGTTTTATGCACCAAATTTTTATATCCATTTCGTATAATATCTTTTCCTAAATATATAGAAATGATGGATAAAATAAATTGCACAATGGAAAAATAAATCGGATTATGATGCATATTCAAGATTTTAAAAATAGGTAATCCTATCATTTGTCCCATCGAAATATATAAAATTAAAGTGGCAAGTATTGTTAGACCAATTAATTTATATTTTTCATTTGATGCTTTCTTCTTTTCTTTTTCTAATTTGTCAATCCCTAAACTTTCAAATCCTGCTTTTTCGACAAATTTTTCTATTTGTGGAATATCTAATAATTTCTCATCATACTCAATACTCGCATTATTCATGACTAAATTAACAGATGCTTGTTTAATCCCTTCTTGCTTATTTAAATACTTTTCTAGTCCATTAGAACAAGCACTACATGTCATTCCATCTATTTTTAAGAGAACTTTTTTCATGATACTATGTTCCTTTCTTAATGTTATTTTATTAAAATTATATATATTACAGTATGTAAAGTGTTGGGATAGCGAAAAATATAATATATATAATTTTGATAGTATCTATTTTATAACTTCAAATCCAGCATCTTCGATTGCCTCATAGAAATCCTCTATTTTAGCAATCGTTTCATCATATTCTATATCTGCTAATTTATTTTCTAAACTAACTTCTGCCGTATTTACCCCTTCTACATTACTTAATACTTTTGTTAATCTTTTTGAACACCCTTCACAATGCATTCCTTCAATTTTAATTTCTATTTTTTTCATACTTAACACCTTTCCTTTCTTTTTTAATATATATTAATTATGTTATCAAAATATTTTGACATTTTTTTGATAGTAATTTTACTTTTCAAAAGAGAATACATTACTTTTCTATCTCATTTTTTTAAACAAGTTCATAATCTCTTCTGTTACTTCCGTATTCCCCTCTTTAATTTGTTTGGCTATACATCTTTCTAAATGTTTTTCTAAAATAACATTTTCTAAACTTTCTAGAGCTTTGTTTACAGCCAACATTTGTGTTAAAACATCATCACAATATCGATCATCTTCTATCATTTGCTTAATGCCTCTAATCTGTCCTTCAATAATATTTAATCTTTTAGTTAATTGTTTCTTTTCTTCTTCATCTCTATATGTTTTCTTTTTAGAAGTACAACAATTCTCTTTCATTTTTCTCACCTCTCAAAAAGATTATATACCCCAGTAGGGTATATGTCAAGATAAATTTTTTATTTTATAGTAATACTTTTTAAAGTTTGGTTTTACTTTAATTTAAAGTAAAAATTTTATTTTTAAAAGAAAAAGGAACCTAAAATATAATTCATATTTTAGATTCCTGTTCATTCCTATTTATCTAAATAATCTTGAATTTTTTTCATAAATATTGATCTTGCAATAATATCTAATACTGCATAAATAACAATCGCAATACCAACAATTCTAATTGCTAATGTTCTACTTACCAATATGACAATTCCTGCCATAATCATGAACAAAGCACATAGTACAGTTATTGTCCAAAATCCAGATTTTACTTCTTTCCATACTAAAGAAGTTTGGAAATTTCTAATTCCTGAAGCAATTATCCAAATTCCTAATGCTACTCTAAAAATTCCTGTGATTACTTCTGAACAGCATAGAACAATCACACCCAATACAGTTGCTATTAATGCAAATGTTAATAAGTAATCTTCTTTATCTTTAGATGTGAAATAATCTACCAATTTTAAAAATCCCATGATAAATAATACCATTCCCAAAAGTATGTATATAACAGACATCATTTCAGAAGGTTTTACAATTAGCAATACTCCTAATATCACAAATAAGATAGATATTATAATATCTGTCCAGCTTGTTCTTTTTAAAAAATTTTCAAACATTTATATCTTCCCTCTTTCTTTTGTATTTACCTTAAAATTATATCATAAAAACAGATTTTCATGTTTTTATTTTGCCATTCCTTTTTTTAATATTTCTATTTGCTTAGATAATTCTTCTTTTCCGTTCTTCCTTTGATACCTTCTTATGCATGACATCAATAATTTCTGCTCGTAAAATGCAAGTTAGTATTCTTAACATATATTCTATATCTTCATTATTTTCGATCGCTAATAGACTTGTATTAATATAGCAATTATTTTTATCTATATCTTTTAAGTCAGTAAATTTTTTTAACTTTATATTCTTATAAATATTTACATTTTCATTTCGTAATTTATTAATAATATTTTGAAATAATTTTACTTCTGTTTCATGATAACTTTTATCTACAAAATAAGAATATAAATCTAATGTTGTTAAAAATATATCTCCTTCATTTTGTATTAATAATTTTTTAATTTCTTCTTTTTCATCATTTAAAAAATCTTTTATAATATATTTTAAAGCATCTTCTTTATCTTCAAAATACTGATAAAAACTTCCTCTTGGTATGTTAGCTTCTTCTATAATATTACTAATTGATGCTTTTTCAAAAGTGTGTTTTGTAAATTCATTTTTTAAAGCTCTTTTTATTTTTTCTCTTTTTTCTTCATTTAGATTATAAAACGTAGATTTTGGCATCATACACCTCCATATACATCATTAGATAACAAAAAATAGTACTTCTATAAAGCACTACTTTCCCCTTCATTATGCATCTTTATTTTCTTTTTTAGCAATTACTTCTTTTCCATTATAATATCCGCAGTTTTTGCATACTCTGTGTGGCATTACTGGTTCATGACAATGTGGACAAGTTGTATATGCTGGTTGTTCTTTTTTCCATGTTGATCTTTTAGCATGTGTTCTTGCTTTAGACCATCTTCTTTTTGGTTGTGCCATCTAAATCCCTCCTTGCTTAAGATATATGTATATATCTATTGTTATTTTTATCGATATTTTAGTCACTATAAGATTATACAAGTATTTTTATTTTTTGTCAACTGTTGCCACAATATTTTTTATACAATTCTTGTACTTTTTTCTTCGTTAAAACCTTATCTATCCCTTCTATACTGACTTGTGTAAAAAAATCTGTTAACATATCTTTTAGTTTCTCATTGATTAATAATTTTTCTCTTTCCTTTTTCCAATATGTTAATGGATAATCCTTATTCCAATTTTTTCCTTGATAAGTAATTCCTGCTGCCAATTTATCACATATCATTTCTGCTGTATATACATATGGCATAATTGGTGTCTGGTCTGGTGCATTTCTATCTACCCAATATTCACTGTGATGCTTATTTCTTCCTTTATGGTGTAACCATGCTTCAGAATATCCTTTATCTTGCTTTGTACTGACAATTGGTGAACGGTTTCCTTCATAATATCGAACACTTTCCCAAAATTCTGTTGGAGAATATTTCGATAAATCATGTACCAAACCTCTCCAAAATAACCCAATCCTACAACATAATTTAAAGACCAGCCATCTATGTTTTGTAATTAGCATAAAATGCTTCACTACATTTTTAAATTTTATTTTTCGTTTCATTTTTATACTCAGTCCTTTCTTAGTGGTAAAATCCTTCTATTTTTCTTTCTGAATATAGCAATTAACTTTTCTTTGTTAAGTCTACTATACTTTTTTTCTAAAATCAATAAATTTTATTTCTTTTTTTGCATATGATATATAGATTGGAGGTATAAAATACATGTGTGGTTTTGCTGGATTTGTGAATATAAAAGAAAAATTAAATCAAGATTCTAAAATAATTTTAGAGAATATGAATGGTACATTATCAAAAAGAGGACCTAATGAAGATGGTTATTTTGTTTCAGATAATGCCTATTTAGCACATAAACGATTAATTGTGATTGACCCTAATGGTGGTAAACAACCAATGATAGAACATACATCTCATGGTGATTACATTATTTGTTATAATGGACAAATATACAACACAAAAGAACTTAGAGATATCTTAATTGAAAATGGTTTTACATTTAAAGGGCATTGTGATACAGAAGTGATATTAAAAGGATATATTCATTTTGGAAAAGAAATTGTCCATCATCTAAATGGTATCTTTGCTTTTGCCATTTGGAATACCAAAGATAAGGAATTATTTATGGCAAGAGACCATTTTGGAGTCAAACCATTATTTTATTCTGTCCTTCATAATACCCTAGTATTTGGTTCAGAAATAAAAGCTATATTTCAATATCCTGGAATTGAAAAAATTTTAGATAGCCAAGGTATATCTGAATTATTGGGAATTGGTCCTAGTCATACACCTGGTACAACAATTTTTAAGAACATCTATGAATTAAAGCCTGCTCATTTTGCTGTATTTAATGAATATGGATTAAAGATAAAACGATATTGGAAGTTACATTCGGAAGAACATACAGATAATTTAGCACAAACTTGTAATCATGTTCGTTATTTGTTAAAAGATGCAATCGAACGACAATTGGTTTCAGATGTTCCTTTATGTACTTTCTTATCTGGTGGTTTAGATTCTAGTATCATCACAAAATTTGCTGCTGATTTCTATGAAAAAGAAAAATTACCACTTTTAGATACCTATTCCATTGATTATGTAGATAATGATAAAAATTTTGTTAAAAGTGATTTTCAGCCAAATTCAGATAATTATTATATAAATTTAATGTGTAAAAATTTGCATACCAAACATCATAATATTGTGATTGACACCCCAGAACTTGCTTCTTATCTATATGATAGTATGATTGCAAGAGATATGCCTGGTATGGCTGACATTGATTCTTCCTTATTATTATTCTGTAAGAATGTAAAACCAGAGCAAACGGTTGCTCTAACAGGTGAGTGTGCTGATGAAATCTTTGGTGGCTATCCATGGTTCTTTAGAGAAGATGCTTTAAATAGTGGTACATTTCCTTGGTCAATTGCCATTAGTGAAAGACAAACTTTATTACATCCAGATTTAAGTAAAAAAGTACATTTAAAAGAATATATTGATTATCGTTATAACGAAAGTTTAGAAGAGGTTGAAATATTGGATACTGATTCTAAGGAAACTGCTGAAAAACGAAAAATTTCTTATCTAACTTTAAATTGGTTTATGCAAACATTGTTAGACCGTTCTGATAGAATGGCTATGTATAATGGATTTGAACTTCGTGTTCCTTTCTGTGATTACAGACTGGCACAATATGTATGGAATATTCCTTGGGAAATGAAGGCTTTGAATGGTAGAGAAAAAGGATTGCTTCGTTATATTTGTAAAGACTTTTTACCTGCTGAAATTGTAGATAGAAAAAAATCACCATATCCTAAAACACATAATCCTACGTATTTAGCTAAAGTAAAAGATATGTTGACAAATATTATGCAAAATCCAAATGCACCAATTAATAATTTGTTAAATAGACAATATATTTTAGAAATCCTAGATACAAATGGTTCTAGTTTTTCTAGACCTTGGTTTGGTCAATTGATGACTGGACCTCAGCTTATGGCTTATCTTTGCCAAGTGAATATGTGGCTTGAGAAGTATGAGCCTAAAATTGAAATATAAATGCTAAAAAGAACACAGCTGTGTTCTTTTTAGCAAACTCTTTTTCTTTAGTCGTCTTCATCTCGAAGTTATTCTTGATTGCTCAATGCAAGAAATAACTTTGTACATGGATGCCAGAACATTGGAGCAATAAAACCAAAACCTTTTGCCCAGATTCTACCTTGCATTTGGTAAAGTTGTGTCTTTTCGCCTTTGTAATAGACTTCTGCCTTTATTTCTTTATTGTTTATCTTTGACACAATTTCATCCCATTCTTCGTTCGTGTTCACCCACCGTTCATCAACTTTAACTCTGACAGTACAATCTTCTGCATTAATGTAAACAGCATATTTTGCCATCTTGCCATCTTTTCTTCCTCCTTGACATTTGTCCATCTAATTTGTTTTCTTGTTGCTTTATATAAACTGCCCTTTATTAGAACAGGAATAAAAAAATAATATACTAAAGTGTAGCACATTTTTAATAAAAAAGAAAGAGTAGTGGATAATATTGTATCTACTACCCCTAGGTGTCGTCCGAAGACTTCCACCGCAATCCTTGAATATATTATAATATATATTATTATTATATGCAATATTTTTAAAAATATTTTTATTTTTTTCTCAAAAAATTTATAAAATCATTTATTTTTTGTTCATCACTAGTAAAAATAATTTGGTCGTAAATTTGTTTAGATATACAAGATTTTAAATTTTTAACATATTTTAAATAATCATTAATATTTCTATATATTTCATTATTATTTTTATCCAATTTCTTTAATATGTATGAGACAAGTATAATATAATCTGTTATACCATTAAAACTTATTTTTTGTATTTTAGTATCATTTTCTATAACTTTATGTAATGCTTTATTTGTATTTCTTTCTCTAAATCTTGTATCGAAAACAACATTATTATGTGCTATGGCATTTCTTAATTCTTTTATCATAAATATGATACTTTGTACTAAAATCCCATTTGAGTCAAATGCAATATTTAATCCTATATCTTTTGAAATCTCTTTTCTTATTTGTAAGTTTAATGTAGATATAAGATTTCCAAATTCACCTAAAGTTACAATCTCAAATATTGCCCATATTGGAATACTTTCATCTTTTTTTAAATAATGAGAAACTATATTATTATCATTCGCATATTTATTAGCAATTGTATTTTGAATTCTATTAAATGTATCTAGTCTTTTTTTATAAGCATTTTTATATTTAATATCCTTATATGATTTATAATCAGTCATCAAATTAGCATAAATTTCACTAAAACTTTCTGTTTTTCCTTTCTGAATGATTACTTCTAAAGCATAACTTTTTAATGCAGTTTCAATAAACATTACTTGTGGATATAATAATGCTTTTACTTTATTATCAAATTCAATTATTGCCATTAATTCATCAAAACTATTGAAATTAATTTTATTATTTGGATTTTTTATATATCTATATCCCTTATATCCATGATAGTATCCTACATTTTTCAGCCTTCTTTTATCATTTGTACCACTTATTTTCATATGATGTTTTTCTCTTAGATATTTCATTAATCCATTTATACTTTTTATATGATTCATTGCATCAGCTCTTTCAAACTTTTGTTTGTATTATATCATATATTTGTATAAATAGCAACAGTAATTTTACATTTTTAGGCTATTAAATAGCAAGCGTATCTTGTAAGCATGTGGTCTTGTAAATTTCTTTTAGCTCCTGAACCTATTTCTACCATTTTCGTGACCTCACGAAAATGATTATCGACTTCTATACCAGCATTTTCACAAGATTGAATTCTATTAGTTTTGATTTTTCAAATTCCATAAAAATCACCTCTATAAATATTTAGATTACCATCCATATATAGAAAAAGGTTCTCCTTTTTGATAAAAATCTAATGCTTTTCTAATATATGGTATTGTATTACTTGGTAGTTTATTAATATCATAAAATTGTAATTCATCGCATTTATCTTTTTCCATAATTTTAATGGTTCCTTCATAATTTTTACATTCGAAAAAATAGTCTATATTTTCTCTATCCTCAGATTTCCTATGCATGACATGTACTATTTTTAAATCCGTTTCTTGAATTTTTATTCCTGCTTCTTCCATTGCCTCTCTCTGCATTGCCCTTATTACACTTTCATTGCCATCTATATGTCCTGCAACAACACTATAATTTCCATCTTCATATCCAGTATGATATCTTCTAAGTAATAATACTTCTCCTTCTTTTATTAGTATTAAATGTACAGAAGTTACTAATTTAAATCTTTCCATATTTTTCACCTTCATCTATTAATTATAAAATGATTACAAATTCATATTTCAATTGCTTACATTATAGAACATATGTTTTTGTGTTGTCAATAGTTTTTTTATTCCATTTAATATTTATTATTGTATTTAATAAAATATATAAAGCAGCCAAAGCTGCCTTTCAACACTATATCCATAATTCAAATCTATCCTCTAAAACATTTACAGAATCTCCTCCAACAAAAACTTTAAACTCTCCGCTTTCTGCTACAAATTCTAGTTTTTCATTCCAGAACTTTAACATATGAATATCAATATCAAAATGTATATATTTTATTTCATGTGGCATAAAATATTCTTTTTTAAATGCTTTTAATTCTTTTACTGGTCTAACCACACTTCCATATAAATCTTGTATATATAACTGAATCACTTCATATCCTGCATAATCACTTTGATTTTCTATTTTTATAGTTACAGTAATCGTTTCATTTTTATTCATTTTATGTTTGTTTAGATACAACTCTGTATATTTAAAATCACAATATGACAAACCATATCCAAATGGATAAAAACTTTCTGTTGGTATATCTTGGTATCTTGATACATATCGAAGATTATTATGGTGTGGCCTACCTGTATTGTAATGGTTATAATATACTGGGCATTGTCCTACATTCTGAGGAAAGCTCATAGTTAATTTTCCAGATGGATTAGCTTCTCCCCATATCATTTCTACAACTGCTTTTGCTCCTGTCGTTCCTGGAAACCATACTTCTAAAATGGCATCTAATTTTGGTTCTATCGTATTAAGTTCAATTGGCCTACCATTAAATAGAATTAATATCATTGGCTTTGATAATGTATATAATTCATTGATTAATTGTATTTGATTTTCTGGTAAAACAATATTAGAACGTGAACATGCCTCTCCACTTTGTTTATAATGCTCTCCTAATGCTAAAAGAATGACATCTGCCTTTTTTGCAGTTTGTATTGCTGAGGCAATCATGTCTTGTTCTTTTTGGCTTTCATTTTCTACATGCACGGTAGGTGATCCATCTGCTGATAATATTTTATTAATTTCTTCCTGTCTTAAAATTTCACACCCTTTTGCATATATCACTTGATTTCCCATTTTTTCTTTAAATATATCCAAAATGGTACCATTTTTTGTTCTATCAGAAAACATAGACCATGATCCAGTGATTCCAATATTATCTATATATGGTCCAATTAAAACAATCTTTTTATTTTTTTGTAATGGTAATATATGGTTCTTATTTTTCAATAAGACAAATGTTTCTTGTGTTAATTTTTTTGCTTTTTCTAAATTTATTGGGTTCATTATATATGTCTTTTCTTTTTCTTCATTTGCATTTCCATATGGATTTTCAAATAATCCTAATTTATTTTTTAATGTCAATATTCTTAAGACACTTTCATTTACTTTGTTTTCTATTTCTTGATTTTTTAAGTACAAGTCTTTTAAATGATTTGCGTATATGCTAGACATCATATCAATATCAATTCCTGCAATGATGGCATTTTTTGCTGCTTCTGTTTCATTTGCAGAATACCCATGTGTTATAGTTTCTTCAACAGCCCCATAGTCTGAAATGATAATTCCTTTAAATCCTAATTCTTTTCTGATTACCTCTTGAATTAGCCATTTGTTTACTGTAGAAGGAATTCCATTTAATATATTAAATGATGTCATTAACATTTCTGCTCCTGCCTCGATTGCAGCCTTATATCCTGGTAAGTAATATTGTCTAAATTCTCTTTCTGACATGTCTACTGTGTTGTAGTCTCTTCCAGCTTCTACTGCTCCATAAGCTGCTATATGTTTCACACAAGATGCTATTTTTCCTATTTCTGAAAGATTTTTTCCTTGATATGCTTTTACCATTGTTCTCGCATAGATTTCTCCTAGAAGAGGATCTTCTCCTCCAATAGATTCCATGACTCTTCCCCATCTAGCATCTCTTGATAAGTCTACCATTGGTGAAAAATTAACATTAGCACCTGCTATGCTAGATTCCATGCTAGATATTTCTGTCATCTCTTTTACAACTTTGGTATTCCATGAACACCCTTGTGCAATTGGTATGGGAAATGCAATTTTATATCCATTAATAATATCATCCATAAATAGAAGAGGTATTTTTAATCTGCTTTTAGATAAATATTCATCTTGTACCTTTTTTACTTTTTCTGCTCCTATAATATTTAAAACAGAACCTACATGATATATTTTTTTCTTAGATAGATGTAAATCCTTTAATGGGCCTGTTAATACACTGTTTGTATCTTCTGATAGGAATACATCTCCTGTAATTTGTACCATTTGGCCTATTTTTTCTTCTATTGTCATTTTGTTTAATAATTCTAGTATTTCCTTATGTTTCATAGGCACCTCCATTCAAGCAATTTGACTCTCTATATAGGATTCCTTTTTAATATTTAAAATTTCTAATCCTTTTTGTATATATTCATTTTTCATAAAATGCTTCCATAATAATTGAGATAAATAGTTTTCTATCATCATCATAGATATGCCTTTATCTATTCCAATCACTTCTTTTGAATACCATTCTCCATTTTCTAGGTTATATCCATCAATAAAGCCATATTTTCCCCATAATTTGGGATAATGATTGTAAAAATTTTCTAATGCCTTTATACTTAATTCTGGTGTAAATACAATCGAACCTGCTGCACCACATGGACTAACTGTTCCATCATTTTGTTTATCCACATCTGCTAAAGCTGGCATTGCTCCATATTCTCCAGAATATCCATTCGGTCCTAAACATGCTGTTAATCCCCATGAATTTTCACCAAATGTTGTAAATCTATCTTTATTTTTAATGCAATATGTCCTATTGGCTATGGTTGCTTTTTTTGAGTTTTCAAACCAGTCAATTCCATTTTCATCTTTTCTATCTCTAAAATCTATCCATGCATGAGAAAATTGATAGGTAAATAATGTTCCACAATATGTATAAATAATATCTTTTATTCCTTCATATGTGCATTTTTCTTTTTTTATATCATCATACATTGTTTTTTGAATCGGATATGTTGGAGAAGCTACACTTAAAACATATAGCATCAGCTGCTCAGCATACATATCCCAGTGTCCCCAAAATCCCGTTTCTGGTTTGTATCCCATATAAAAATAATTACTTTCTTTATTTCGATACCATTCCCAATCCACTCTTTTATATAGTTCTTCTGCTTTTTGCTTTACTTGTCCTTGAAAATATTCGCCGACTAATATGGCTCCACATATAAAAATAGCTGTGTCAATGATTGATATTTCACAATTCCATTCTCTCTTTCCTGTATGTATATTTACAAAATGATAATAAAATCCGTTTTTTCCTTCTACATAATTTAAAAAAGTATCTAGAGTTTTACTTGCTCTTTTATAAGCTTCTGGATAAGAAATCCAATTTCTATTAGCTCCAATCACTAAAGCTGCTAATCCATATCCAACAGATGCAATACTTGCAATTTCATCTGCATACATGTCCTTATCTTTTATTAATCCATATCCTCTACTTTTTGAGTCTACATTTGCTTCTTTTATGAAAAAATGATAACTTGCTTTCAACTCTTTTAATAATAATGTGTCTCCATATTTTCTTAGTAATCTCATATATATTTCACCTCTAATACTATCTTAGCATGTCTTTTTACTTTTTCCTATGGAAATTATTGGCGAACTTTAGACCAATATTTTAGAGGCCACAAACTGTGACCTCTATACATTTTTTCTATTATTATTTATATTCTTCCATAAGTTCATCTCTCACTTTTTTATCTAATGCTAAAATTTCTTCCACAGATGTTAATGGCATTACTTTATGATTATCTAAAGCCTTTTCAATCATTCTTGGTATCTCTGTATAAGTAATTTCTTTATCTAAAAATTTCTTTACTGCCACTTCATTTGCCGCATTTAAAACGACTTGTGCACTATGTCCCATTTCTATTGCCCTAAAAGCCAATTTTAAACATTTAAATTTTTCTAAATCTGGTTTTTCAAATTTTAATGTTTGCACTTCAAATAAATCTAATTTTTCAATTCTATTTTCTAATCTCGTTGGATAATTTAATGCATATGCGATTGGAATTTGCATATCTTTTGGTCCAATATTTGCCATAATCGTTCCATCTTTAAATTGTACCATAGAATGTACTAAACTTTGTCTGTGCACAACCACTTGAATATGAGATGGATTTACATCAAATAACCATCTAGCTTCTATGACTTCAAATCCCTTATTCATCATTGTAGATGAATCAATAGTAACTTTTGGCCCCATTTTCCATGTTGGATGATTTAAAGCTTGTTCTGGTGTAATATCATCTGTAATTGGTTTATCAAAAAATGGTCCTCCAGATGCAGTTAATAATATTTTATCAATTGGATTGGTTTCTTCTCCTCTTAAACATTGCATAATAGCACTATGCTCACTATCTACTGTAAGTAACTCTGTCTTATATTCTTTTGCTAAATTCATAATCAAAGAACCACCTGTTACCAATACTTCTTTATTCGCTAGTGCAACTTGTTTGGTGTGTTTTATCATGTTGTAAGTTGGTTCTAATCCTGAAATCCCAACTAAAGCTGATACAGCAATATCTGCATCTTCTAATTTAGAAATTTCTCTTAATCCGTCTTCCCCATAATAAATATCTAAATTAGGAAATTCTTTTTTTAATCTGTCTGCATTTTCTTTTGCTGTAATATACACATGTTTTGGTTGAAATTTATGAATTTGCTCAATCAATCTTTCAATATTTCTTCCAGCAACTAATGTAATTGCTTGAAACAAATTAGGATTTTCCTCCACAATCCTTAATGTTGTAGTTCCTATAGAACCGGTTGAACCAAAAATAGATATTTTTTTCATTTATAATTCCTCCTATAATTTTTTTATCATTTCTTCTATTTGTTTATCTTCCTTTATTTTTTCTTTAATTATATCAGTCATTCATTTTTTTAGCAATTATTTTCCTTAAAATAACAAAGAAGTAGATCAATCATTTGATTTCTTAGATTAAGCTACCCCGTTTTGCTTCTTTAATGTGAAATACCTTCATTTGTATTTTCAATATAATATTCTCTAATTTTCATTACTAGTTCATTTTTATCACAACTTAGTTTCTGGGATAAATCTTCTAACACATCATCTACATCTTCTCCCATATCAATTCTCTTAAGAATCTCCATTTTTATTTGTGCTATATCTTTATCTTCATCATACACTTTCTTTAAAGCTTCATTTTCTACATCTGATTTATCATCTTTTACTTCAAGATTTCCATATTTATCTGTATTGTAACATGTTCTAGTTTTCTTAATCACAAAATTATCCAATATTATTTTGCCTTTCATTGCCAATTTAGCTCTCAATGTTATTTTTCTAAAAAGTGTGTCTTCATCATCTTCAAAATTTTTTTCTAAATCACCACATTTTTCTATAATATATAGAAATGCATCTGATGCATAATCTTCTATCTTTGAAGCAATTTTATAATTGTTGCACAATTTTACTGCTATAGCTCTAGAAATATTTGTAATTCTATTTACATATTTCTGTATAAATTCTGTTGAACACCCTATTTTTTTCTTGCCATACCAACATCCATTTTGTTTTTCTAATATTTCTTTAATTTCCTTTACATCATAAATAAATATTGTCAATATATATTTTAAGCACTCTTCAAATGTAATATCATTTTCCTCTGCAAATGTTTTTATTTCTTGTTTTGAATGAAATTCTACACTTGTATCTTTTATACTATTTTTAAAATTATCTTTTGCTTTTTTTATTCTTTTGTTTAAAATTGGTTGTTTTAAGCCTTTTCGTAAAATTCCGTATATCAACACCGATTACTTCAGCAAAAGTTCTTCTGGTTCCTTGTTTACCAAATTTTTCATAAATTTTTTCAAATTCTTCTAAGTCTATCCTATATCCTAAATAATAACCATTACTATCAAGAAATTTAGATATCTCTGTACTATATTTTTCTAACAGTCCTAAAAAAATTCTTGCTTTGATTTTTCTTTTTCCTCTCATATCATGCAATTTACTTTTAGGAATTTCTAATATTTGTTCTGCATAATCCCTTTCTAATAATCTAATAGGATATTTTTTATATATTTCTCTCAAACAATCTATATCTATCCATTCACCTATTTGTAATTCCTTTAATATTCCTTGTTGTAAGGCTTTAATTTCATCTGGAGAATTTTTTTCATTTTGTAATATAATCGCTTTCTTTTTTGTGTTATTAGTAGATTTTAGATTGTCATATACTTTTGATGTAATATCTAACATTTTCTCTGCAAATTCTTTTTCATTTAATGGGAAATAATTCTCATTATATATTCTTTTAAATTGTGAATAAGTTATCCCTTCTCTTATATGTAAATTTTCTTTTTGGATAAGTCTTTTTCTAAACTTAGATATGGTATTCTCATCTATTTCTAAGTCTTTTAATATAACTGCTTTATTTCCATTACTTTTGACCGTTCTAAGACTTGCCTCAGTTATATCTAACATTTTTTCAGCAAATTCTATTTCTGATAGAACAGTATAATATTTATCAAAAATTGCTTTAATTTCATCATAAAGCTTTTCCTGCTTTTTATAAAGCTTTTCTTTCCAAATGATATATCTTCTTATTTTCAAAATTAATTCTTTATTTAAAGTTGTTTTCTTTAAAATCCTTACTCTTTTTTGTGGATTATACCTAATTTCTGTGTAGGCCTTATTTGTTATATCTAATATTTTATCCATAAAATCTATTTCTGATATTCTGATATGATGTTTTTCAAATAAATTTCTACATTGTTCATATGTTAATGTATCACCTGAATGCAGTTTTTCTTCTTTTAAAAGTTTTTCTTTAAAACTTCTAATTTCTTCATCACTAACTTCCTCATTTTCCAATATTGATGTCTTTGCTTTATCTGGTTTGGCTTTTATATTTCTAAGTCTAAAATTTGTAATATCTAGCATTTTTTCAAAATATTCCTTTTCTTCTAAAGGTAAGAAATATTGCTCATTTTCAAAAAACTGTCTTATTTTATTATAAGTTAGTTGTTGGTCTTTATGTAATCTTTCTTGACAAATCAGTTTTTCTCTTATATTTTTTATTCCTTGAGAATCGACTTGATAGTTTTTCAATATTTTTGCCGAACCCTTTGCATATTTCATGGCTTTTAAGGATAGTAAAGTAATCTCTAATATTTTTTCTGCAAATTCTTTCTCATTTAAAAAAATCCCTTCTTGCCCTAATATTTCTTGTGATTTTTCATAAATTTCAAGAAATTCTTGATAATATATGCTATCGTTTTTGCGCAGTTTTAGTGTGTATATTATTAATCTTTTACATTTTTCTAACTTATCTTTCAAAATTTTCTCCTCTAATCAAAATTTTCCGTATATTATTGTATCACTTTTATGAACATTATGTCAATTTGTAGCCATATAAGTGATAGCATAAATTTTTAGTAGGATTTCTCTTCATTAAAATCCTGAATTAACTTTGTTTCTTGATTTTCGAGATTCCTATTTAATTTTATATTTTTATC
>CAJFLB010000021.1 GCA_904387305.1 uncultured Clostridia bacterium | reverse complement strand
AGATGCAAAACAATATCCTTCTTTACAAGCTAATGATGTTATTATTGCATATAGTAATTTTTCATTTGCTTTTAATTCTTTATTATATAAAACTGTTGCGGGAATTACTGAATAATACCCTATTGATTCTTTATTTTCCTTCACATACCACTCCAATTCTAGCAGTAATATCATTTATTATTGGATTCCTAATAGATTGTCTTGCATTTTGCAATAAAAAACAGAATACTTCAACTAATTTGAAATACTCTATAATATAGATGATTACTGCATTTTATTAAAATTTCTTTATGGTTGGTATATTTTTAAACCCACAGGTGTGGATTTAAACTTACAATTTCCTGCTGGTTGGGAACAAGCTAGAGAAATTAAATATGCTCAAGGATTTAATCAACCTGCCCCTCGTGATTTTGTTGGATATGGTCCTTTAACAGAATCAGAAGCTTTAGCCATTTATAATTTTACTTTAATGCATGATTTTAAATTAGTACTTGCTTATCATACACAGGGGCAAGAGATTTATTGGCAATTTCAAAATTTCAATCCCCCAAATAGTCTAGAAATTGGTCAAAAATTAGCACAAGCAAGTGGCTATAAACTTGCTGAAACTCCTTACAATTCTAGTTTTGCGGGATACAAAGATTGGTTTATTCAAAATTATAATCGCCCAGGATATACTATTGAAGCTGGTATTGGAGAAAATCCTCTTCCGCTTTCACAGTTTGATGAGATTTATAATGATAATATTGGTATTTTAATATTAAGTGCTGTTTTATAACAAAAAATACTAAGTTTTAATACTTAGTATTTTTTATCATCTATTAGTTACAAATTTTTTCAATTAATTCTTTATATTGTTCAACTAACAATCTCAATGACTTGATTGAAATGTGTTCATCCATTTCGTGTGCTGTAACTGGTCCTGGTCCTAAAATCATTCTTTTTCCTTTACCTAACTTGCTTCTGTCATAAAATTTGCTGTTTTTTCATTTTCTAAAAAATCAATCTTATTAAAAAAAGGTTGTATTTGTATCTCATAATAAATATCCACTTTAACCTTCATTTAATCTTCCGTCCACAAAATCTTCATTTGTATAAGCAGGTACACTAATAAATAAAAGCTTCATCCTTCCAACATATGTAAATTCTATACTTGCAGGAATTTCTACAATATCTCCTTTTTTTACTTCATACTCTTTATGATTAATGATAAATTTTCCTTCTCCTTCTGTAACATAATATATAGATGGCTTTTTTACATTTGTGCAATAGGTATCATGTTTTTGATAAGAATCCTCTAATGTAATACTCATATTTGAATTTTCTAATGGATAACAATATCCATTAAATCCTTCTTTTCTAAATGTTGGTTCTTCTGGTAATTTTTTATATATTGACTCATATAAAACACTCTTTTAATACTCTTTTAAATTATACTTTATTAGTTTTTCTCCATCATATTCAAATTTTCCAGAGAAAAATCCGTTATCCTTTTGTAATTTTTCCACAAAAATATGGTCTCCTTCCCATGTAGGTAATGTATTTACTTTTTCTTTCTCTATCCATTCTAAATCACCCTCATCACATTCTATTAGATTTCCTTCAAATTCAGTCGCAGTAAATACATACATATATTCTGTTTCCCATTTATTAGATACATAAGTGACAATTCCTCTTAATTGATAACTCTTTAGTAATAGTCCAGTTTCTTCTTTCACTTCTCTTATTATGCATTCCTCTGGACTTTCTCCTTCTTCAAATTTGCCACCAACACCTAACCATTTATCTTTATTAATATCGTTCTTCTTTTTCGTTCTATGCAGCATTAAATATTTACCATCTTTTTCTATATAACATAGGGTTGAAAAAATCATTTTATTTTTCCTCCATTTTTTCTATTACATTTTCTATTCTTTTTATAAATGCATCTTTATCACTTAATGCTTCTATAAATTTCTTTTTTGCAATTTCAAATTCTTCATCATACAAATAAGTTTTTGCATATCCATTAGGTCCATATTTATCATTTAAATGTTCATATATTCTATTCATTTGCTCTTTTTTTGTTGATAACTCTGGATAATTCTTCTTACCATATAAATAGGTTCTTTTTATACAGTCATCTATGCTTTTTATCGTTCTATCAGCAGTACTAACAATCTTTCCATATATACTTCTCGGTTCATGATTACTTGATGCTCTATGATCTTCAATGGCTTCTTTTATAATTTGGATTTCTTCTTCCATAAACCATTTCTTTATTTTGTCATCTTTCATAAAAATATCTGCTGATAATTTCTCGTGTATTTTTGGATTAATGTAATGCCCCAAATCATGATAAGCTGCCACAGTATATACCATATTTTTATTCACTTCATATTCTTTTGCAATATTCAGACTTCTGTTAATAACTGTATGAATATGGCTAATACCATGAGATGGTTCATTTCTTTCATATAAAGGAAAAATTTCTGTTTCTATATATGTTTTTAATTCTGGATTTATTTCATCATCAATTGTTTCAAATTTCGTTTCTAATATATTTTCATCTTCATCTACTTTTGCATATGTATTTATTCTATTTTTATCATCTAATAGATAAGAAATATATGGCTTTTCTAGAAGAAAAATTATTGCTAATCGTTTTTCTTTACCTAATAATTCTGATATTTCTATCCATTGAGAAGTGTTTTCTTTAAAATCTTGTGGTACTCCCTCATATTTATTGGTTCGAAAAAGATCAAAATAAAATTTTCTATCTGGATATTCTAGTGTCATTTTTCCTTTATAGGTCAGATTTTTTATGTTCATTCCCGTTTCTTCTTTAAATTCTCTGATTGCTGTATCTCTTGGATATTCCCTTTCTTCTATCTTTCCTCCTGGAATTTCATAATATCCTGCTTTTGGATTTTTCTCTTTATATTTTGTTACCACAACTTTTCCATTTTCAACTAAAAAACAACGTACAGCATGTCTTTCTTTCATGATAACTTTCTCCTCTTTTTCTTTTTCTATTTACTATATGTATATCATATTTCCATATTTTTTTCTATAAATATATGTTCTTTTATACAATTTGATTGTAAATAACATTACAATTCAGACCAAATAATTCAAAAAAAGAAGTTCAAAATTGAACTCCTTTTAGAAAATTCCTACAACTTCTCCATTTTCATCTATATCAATACTTTCTGCAGCTGGTACTCTTGGTAATCCTGGCATTGTCATAATTTTTCCTGCAAGTGCTACAATAAAGCCTGCACCTGTTTTTAATTCTAAATCTCTAATCGTAATATTGTATTCATCTTTACATTCTAGATTTTTAGGATCATCTGAGAAAGAATATTGTGTTTTTGCAATACATACTGGAAGATTTGCATATCCCAATTTTTCAATTCTTTCTATTTCTTTTTGTGCTGCTTCTTCGAATATAACACCTTTTGCTCCATAAATCTTTGTTGCTACTTTTTCTATTTTTTCTTGAATTCCTTCATTTAAGTCATACATATATTGGAAGTTTTCTTCTTTTTCTGTTAAGTTTACTAATTTTTGAGCAATATCAATAGCACCTTCTCCACCTTTTGCCCATCCTTCTACTAGACTTAATTCTACACCTTTTTCTTCTAAATGTTTTCTTAAGCATTCAATTTCTGCTTCTGTATCAGAATTAAATCTGTTAATAGCTACAATCACATTTAATCCAAATTTATCTTTGATATTGGCAATATGTCTATATAAATTGTCTAATCCTTTTTCAAGTCCTTCAACATTTTCTTCTTGAATTTTATCTTTTTCAATTCCACCATGATATTTTAATGCTTTTATTGTTGCAACAATAACAACTGCATCTGGTCTAATTCCTGCTTTTCTACATTTAATATCTAAGAATTTTTCTGCTCCTAAATCTGCTCCAAATCCTGCTTCTGTAACTGTATAATCAGCTAATTTTAAAGCAAGCTTTGTTGCTACAATACTATTACATCCATGAGCAATATTTGCAAATGGTCCTCCATGAATGATTGCTGGTGTATGTTCTAAAGTTTGTACTAAGTTTGGTTTGATAGCATCTTTTAATAATACTGCCATCGCACCTTGTGCATTTAAATCTTTTGCATAAATTGGTTTATCTTCTTCATTATATCCAATTAAGATATTTCCTAATTTTTCTTTTAAATCTTTTATATTTTCTGATAAGCATAAAACAGCCATAATTTCAGAAGCAACTGTTATATCAAATTTATCTCTTCTTGGTACAATTTTACTTTCTCCTGAAAGTCCTGTGTCTACTACTCTTAATTGTCTATCATTTAAGTCTACACATCTTTTCCAAACTACTTCTTTAAATTTTAATTCATTTCCAAAGTAAATATGGTTATCAATTAAACTTGCTAATAGATTATTAGCAGCCGTAATGGCATGAATATCTCCTGTAAAATGTAGATTAATATCTTCCATTGGAGCGACTTGTACTTTTCCTCCACCTGTTGCTCCACCTTTTATTCCAAATACAGGACCTAAAGATGGTTCTCTTAATGCTAAAATAGATTTTTTATTTATTTTTCTTAATCCATCAGCGATAGCAATAGACATAGTTGTTTTTCCTTCTCCTAATGGTGTTGGACTAATTGCTGTTACTAATATCAACTTCCCATTTTTTCTATCCTTTACTTTTTCATATAACTCTGAAGAAAATTTTGCTTTATATTTTCCATATAATTCTAAATCCTCTTCCTCTACATCAACTTTTTTTGCGACATCTACGATATTGTCTAATTTTGTATTTCTTGCAATTTCAATATCTGTCATTTTTTTCACTCCTTTTTTATTTATTTCATTTTTTCTTTTAAGATATTTTTCTATTGTTTCTCTACATTTTTTCTAAAGATATTTTTTCATTCCCCCTTTTCTCTTTAATCTACAATCACTTGTCTATTTTCTAAGTATTCATTTAAATGTCCTAAAACAGAAACATCTAAATCTATTAGTGTATTTGGTAAATTATGTATATCAAACCATCTGCATTCTGTTACTTCATGGTCATTAAACTGTATCTCTCCTTCATATTCTTCACAAAAGAACACATGATTTATAACATAAACCTCATCTTGATTAGGATATACATGATGTGTTTTTACTCCTGAAAATATTCCATATAACTTTGGATTTACTGGTGTTATATTCATTTCTTCTTTTAGTTCTCTATTTAATGCATCTAAATAGGTTTCTCCTAATTCCATTCCGCCACCATGAATTCCCCATTTTCCATCATCTGCTCGTTTTTGTAATAATATTTTATTATCTTTACATATGATTAATCCTACTCCAGACATAGCGATTGGTTTATGTCCTATTTTTTCTCTAATATCTTTTATATAATTTTTCATATTTTATACATTCCTTTGTTTCTTATATTCTTGAAATACTGCGTAGTATTCTTCACATTTATGTATCGAAATCTTTGTTTTCGTTAACACACTTTCCTTATTGTATAGAAAAATTAAATCCTCTTTATACAATTAATCCTGCTGCAACACCTATTAATGCTCCAACAAGTACTTGCACAGGAGTATGTCCTAAAACTTCTACTAGTTTTTCTGATACTTGTACGCCTGTAAGGCCTGGTGTCTCTACTAATTTATTTAATAAAGCCGCTTGTTTTCCTGCTGCTCTTCTAACGCCACAAGCATCATACATAACCACAAATGCAACCACAAATGATAAAGCAAATACAGCTGTATCTACACCTTCATATTTTCCAATCAATGTTGCCAAACTTGTAACAACTGCTGAATGTGAACTTGGCATTCCACCAGCACCTAAAATTCTTTTAAAATTAAATTTCTTTGTTTTTGCCAAATCATATAATAATTTAAATAATTGTATAGCAAACCACAATAATAGTGGTACATATATATATTTATTTTGAATAAATTGCATAAATCCATTCATGCCGTAAAATATCCCCCTTATACTTTATTCGGTTTCAAAGTTTTCTTCTTTCTTTTCGCCGTTTTCATCATTTAGTAATATTGTTATTTTCTTTTCTGCATTTTCTAACATTTTGTTACATTCTTTTGAAATTTTCATTCCTTCTTCAAATTTTATAACAGAATCATCTAAATTTAAATTTCCATTTTCCAATTCATTTATAATTTTTTCTAATTCTTGAATTTGTTCTTCAAAACTCTTTTTCATGTTTGACTCCTATCCTTTTTTATATTTTAAATTATTGTGTAACTGTATTTGTAGATATATCTTCAGTTTGTTCTGTATTTGTTGTTTCTTCTACTGTATTCATCTTTGTTGTTTCATTTAAATCTATTTCATTAATACTGTTTTGATTTTTTCCGTGTGTCTTCTTGTTTACTATATAAACTATAGCAAGCCATCCCTATCATAATAACTAATAATATAATAGTAATTATCATTAGTACTTTTTCTTTTATTCCCATTGGTTTTATTCTCCTTATCTTAATAATCATATAATTTTTGCTTGTTTTTCTCCATCTTTTAATCGAATTGAAATGTTATCTTCTGTTTGCAAGTCTGTTATGCTTTTAACAATTTTTCCATCTTTTTCGATAATAGAATAGCCTCTGGTTAAGGTTTTTAATGGACTTAATGTATCTAGTTTTGATACTAATTCAATATACTTATTCTTATTTTTTTCTTTTATTTTATTAATTAGATTTTCTAACTGTTTTACATAAGAGTCAATTTTAATATAATTTTCTTGGATTCTTCTTGTTGGTTCTCTAAAAACAGAACTAGACATACATTTATCATATCGCAATTTCATAATTTCTAATTTTTTAGTTAATGCCATTTTTAATCGATTTTGATATGTATTGATTTTTTGTTTCACCTCATATATATCTGGTACAGCAAGTTCTGCAGCTGCTGATGGTGTTGGTGCTCTTAAATCTGCCACAAAATCAGATATTGAAAAGTCTGTTTCATGTCCCACTGCTGATATGATTGGAATTTTTGACTCATAAATACTATGTGCAACAATTTCTTCATTAAATGGCCATAAATCTTCTAAAGAACCTCCTCCTCTTGCTAAAATAATGACATCTGCTAATTGGTTCTTATTCATATATTCAATTCCTTCTGCAATTTTTTCTGCTGCACCTTCTCCTTGAACAGGTACTGGCAACAATCGAATATACACATTTGGGTTTCTTCTTGTTGATACATTAATAATATCCCTTATAACAGAACCCGTTTGAGAAGTTAATACTCCAATTACTTTTGGCATCATTGGTATTTTTTGTTTATGACTTTGATCAAATAATCCTTTTTTTTCTAATTCTTCTTTTAGTTTTTGATATTTGGTATATAAATCTCCTAGTCCATCTTCCTCCATAACTTTTGCATAAATTTGATAAACACCATCTCTTTCAAATACAGAAACAGACCCCAATATATATACTTTCATACCATCTTTTGGTTCAAAATTTAATTTTTGTGCATAAGATTTAAACATAATACATTTAATCAAAGAATTTTCATCTTTTAATGTGAAATATAAATGCCCTGTATAATGATGTTTGAAATTAGAAATTTCACCTTTTATTAAAATATTACTTAAATATTCATCATCTGCAATTTTATTTTTTATATATTTATTTAAATCTGTTACACTAATTGCCATTTCTGCATATTTCATATCATACTTCCTTTAACTTAAACTAGGGATATATCATAACATATCCCTGCCTTACATTATTTATTAACAATACTTGCCAATATTCCATTTACAAAGTTTTTTGACGAATCTTCTCCATATTTTTTAGCCAATTCTACTGCTTCATTAATAACTACCTTAAATGGTATATCTTTATATTGAATTTCATAAATGGCTAACTTTAATATAGATAAATCAATTCTAGAAATTCGATCGATTTTCCAATCTGATTTTAAATTTCTTTCTATTAATCCTAAAATCTCTTCTTTATGATTCTCAATTCCTAAAACTGCATCTTCTATATATTCTTTTGCTTCTTTATTTTCTATATTTTCGCTTTCAAAATATACATCAATTTGCTCATTTAAATCATTATGTTTTTGTATTTCTAAACTATAAATTAATTTAAAAGCACTTTCTCTGATAGCTGTTCTATTCATATCCATTCCCTTCTACATTTTATCTATAAAATTTTTTAATTTTACTTTTACATCTTCTTTATTTCTTTGCACATAATTTCCAACAAATGCTCCTATTGCTATTACAACAATTGCTAGTATTAATTTGTCTAATCCTGTAATCAAAATTAGAATTGCTATTATTACTCCTATAATTGCTCCTCTAAACTGATTCCAAAACTCTTTAAAATTATTCATGCTTTCACAACCTTTCCTACCTCAACCTCAAAATCGCGTTATTTATTTCACATTTGTACGTCGAAATCTTTAATTTCGTTAGTACACGCCTTTCTTATGCCTCTTGTGGTTTGTCAGCAACTTTTTTAACAGTTATATTAACTTCATTTACCTCTAAATCTGTCGCCTTCTTAATTTTATCTTTTATACTTGTTTGAAGCTTAGCTGATAAATCTTTTATCACAGCTTCTGAACTTACAACTAAGTTTGCATATACTTTCACATTATTTTCTTTATCTAGCTCTACTCTTGTTGTCACGTCTTCTGTACTCTCAAAACCTTTTGCTACAGAGTTTACTAAATTTTCTATTGTTTCTTTAGAAATCATCAATTTACCGCTTTCATTTTCTAATAAAACACCTTGTCTTTCATTAGTTTGTTCTTTTGATGTTGAACCAAAGAATATACATTTGATAGAAAGTAATATAAATACAACACTAATTCCTAATATAATTTTGCTCCATATATCACTTGCAAGTGCACTATTCACAATTTCTCCAACAATTCCTGTGTCTAGCCAACCAAATACTAATAAACATGCCAAAACAGCAACTATTAACATAATAAATGAATATATAATTAATGTAATTTTTTCTAAAATTTTCATTTTTTTCTTCTCCTTTATTTTTTTCTTAAATACAATCTCTATTACAATTTTTATTGTTGATTATTTTTTATAATTTTCTATTCATAGTTTTTTTAATTCTCATCAGAATTATTTTCTTCAGTTACTTCTTGCTCTTCTTTTTCGTTCATAACTGCATCTGTATTAACTCCTTGAACATGTACGTTAACTTCTTCTACTTTTAATCCTGTCATATTTTCTACTGATTTTTTTACTCTGTTTTGTATTTCAAAAGCTACATCAGGTATTCTTGAACCATATTCTACAATAATGTTCACATCTATCTTAGCTATCCCTTCAGTAATTTCTACTTTAATTCCTTTTGCCAAATTTTTCTTTCCACTTAATACTTCAGTAATTCCTCCCGCAAATCCTCCAGACATTCCTGATACCCCTTGTACTTCTGAAACAGCAACACCTGCTATAACAGCCACAACATCACTTGATATCTGAATTCCTTCATTTTCTGTTTTTATTTCTTCATCTAATTCTACAACTTCCCCATTTTCTATGTTTTTGTTTTCTTCTTCCATATCAATTCCTCCTTGTTCAATTTTTTATACGAACAAATCTCGCTTTTTGAAAAATCTATATATCTTTTCTAATTTAAAAAAAGATATACTTATTTTTTCCATATAAGTATATCAATTTTTTCTTAAATTTACAACCATTTTCACAATATTTACACTTTTTTAAGAAAAAGGTTGCCAATGGGACGTCCCCATTGGCAACCTTTATTCAAAAACATCAAATTCTTGTATTGAATTTCCCCTTAAATAATCTTGTATTGACATTCTTTTGGCATTTTCGCCTTGTATCTCTAAAACTTTTAAGATACCATCTTTGCATTTTACAAATATACCATCTTTAGGATCTGATACAATCACTGTACCATTTGTTAAAAAACCTAAATTCTCTGCATATATTTCATCTTCGCCTGCTACTTTTACTTTCCAAAATTTTATCTTTTTTCCATTCAAAAATGTATAGGCTCCCATGATAGGATTTAATCCCCTAACCAAATTTTTAATTTCTTCAGCTGTTTTATGGTTCCAATCAATTTTTGCCATATCTTTTGATAACATTGGTGCGACTGTAAAATCTTTTCCTTGTTTTTCTCTTGGAGCTATTCCTTTTTCAATTTGGTTTAACGTTTCTACCAATAACTTTCCTCCAATTACTTTTAATCTATCCCATAACTCTCCTGTTGTTTCTTCTTCACCAATTTGCACTTCTTGTTTTAATATCATGTCTCCAGTATCCATTCCAACATCCATATACATGGTTGTAACACCTGTTGTTTTGTCTCCATTTAATACTGCCCATTGAACAGGTGCTGCCCCCCTATATTGAGGTAATAATGATGCATGAACATTAATACAACCATATGGTGGAATATCTAATATTTTTTTTGGTAAGATTTTTCCATAAGCTACTACACAAATTACATCAGGTTTTAATGCTTTTAACGCATTTACAAATTCTTCATTATTTTTTACTTTTTCTGGTTGATAAATTGTTAAATTCTTTTCTATTGCAAATTCTTTTACAGGACTTGGAATCATTTTCATTCCTCTTCCTTTTGGCCTATCTGGATTTGTTACCACACCTACAATTTCGTGACCAGCTTCATAGATTGCTTTTAAACTTTCCTCCGCAAAATCAGGTGTTCCCATAAATACAATTTTCATACTTTTCTCCTTTTCTTATTGTATAGAAAAATCTGCTTTTCTTATTTTTCTGGTTCAATATACTCTAAAGTTCCTGGAATAATTTTATCAATAAATAATTCTCCTTCTAAGTGGTCAAGTTCATGTGAAATAGCTTGTGCCAATAACTCTTTTGCTTTTACTCTCATTCGTTTTCCCTCTCTATCCGTATATTCTGCTACCACTTCTGCTGGTCTGATTACTTTTGCAAATTCATTTGGAAAACTCAAACATCCTTCATCTACTTCTTGTTCTCCTTTTGTTTTTATGATAATAGGATTAATTAATACAATTGGTCCATGGTCATCATATAAATCAATTACCACAATTCTTTTTAATACACCAACTTGAACAGCAGCTAGTCCCACTCCATCATATTTATGCATCGTTTCTATCATATCATCAATTAAAGATTGTATTTTTTCGCTTGCAATATCTTCTTCTGGAACTTCTCTTGATTTTTTCTTTAGAATTTCATCTCCTTGATATCTTAAATTTCTAATTGCCATCTATATTCCTTCCTTTCATTAACTCATATTGTTTGGATTGATATCAATTGCAATCCTCGTATCTTTTATATTTTCCTGATATATATCTTTTAAACAAGCATTTAAAATTTCATTTGCCTCTTCTGTCATCTTTCCTTTTATGATAATTCTCCACCTATATCGATTTTGAATTCTATCAATTGGACAAGGCATTGGTCTTAAAACTTTAAATTCTTCTTTGTTTAATCTTTGTTCTAAATATTGATATATTTTACTAGATACATTTTTTATTTCTGTTTCTTGATAACTATTCAATCCAATCAATATTATATCGCAAAATGGCGGATATTTCAACTGTCTTCTTAGCGCAATCTCTGTTTCATAAAACAAGTCATAATTTTGTTTTTGTGCACAAATAATACTAAAATTATCTGGATTATATGTCTGAATAACAACTTTTCCTGGTAGATTTTCCCTTCCTGCTCTTCCAGCTACTTGTGTTAAGATTTGAAAGGTTCTTTCATTTGCTCGATAATCATCAATATTTAAAGAACTATCTGCTGCAATAACACCAACTAATGTGACATTTGGAAAATGATGTCCTTTTACTACCATTTGTGTTCCAATCAAAATATCAATATTCTCATTTTTAAATGTGTTTAAAATTACTTCATGTGAATTCTTTTTTGTCACTGTATCGATGTCCATTCGAATGGTTGATGCTTCTGGAAATTGTTTATGAATTTCTTGTTCTAACTTTTGCGTTCCAGTTCCAAAATATCGAATTTTATCACTATGACATTCTGGACAAACCGTAACAATATTTTCTTCATGTCCACAATAATGACATTTTAATTTTCTTTCATAACTGTGATATGTCATACTAATATTACAGTTTGGGCATTTTACTGTATACCCACAATTTCTGCACATGATAAATGTAGAATATCCTCTTCTATTTAAAAACAAGATTGTTTGTCTTTTTTGTTTTAGATTTTCTTCAATACAATTATATAACTCCATACTAAGCATTGAACGGTTTCCATTTGCTAATTCTTGTTTCAAATCAATAATTTCCACTTTTGGAAGTGAAGATTGATTAGCTCTTTTTGTAAGAGTTAATAGTTTGATTTTGGTATTTCCAAATTCATCTTCATCTGTCGCATGATAAAATGTTGTCATATCTGGTGTTGCACTTCCTAATACCAATGGTGCTTGATTTTCTTTTGCTAAGACCTTTGCAATTTCTTTAGCATTATACCTTGGATTGGTTTCTGATTTATAGGAACTATCATGTTCTTCATCTATAATAATGATTCCGATATTTTCAATTGGTGCAAATATAGCAGACCTTGCTCCTATAACAATTCTTGCCTTTTTTTCTCGTATTCTTTCCCATTCATCATGTCTTTCACCAATAGATAATTTACTATGTAAAATGGCAATCTCTTCTTTTCCAAATCGTGAAATAAATCTGTCTAGCATCTGTGGTGTCAACGATATTTCTGGGACTAGTACAATCGCATTTTTACCAATGTTCAATACTTTTTCAATTAATTGTAGATATACTTCTGTTTTTCCAGAACCTGTCACACCATATAACAAAAATTGTTGATATTGCTTATTGTCTATGACTTCTTCTATATTTTTATAGGCTTTTTCTTGTTCTTCTGTTAGATTTAATTTATATGTTTTTTCACACTCTCTACCTAATAGTGGATTTCTTTCTACCTTTTTCTCTACAATTTCTAAATAGCCATTCTTTACTAATGTATTAACAATACCTCTTGCACAATCTGTAAACATTTCAATTTCTGGTACAGTTCCCCCTTCATTGTCTTTTATAAAATTTAATACTCTTTTTTGTTTTTCTGATTTTATTTTCTCAGTTTCTATTTCAAAATCAATCTCTTCTCTATCTTTTTTTAGATATACACAATTGATTGTTTTATCTTGGATTCTTTTTTCTTTATTTTTATTTCTTGTTCCTGGTGTTAACATTAATTTGATACAATCAGATACATTGCAAAAGTATCTCTTTGCCATCCATTTTGCTAAATCTATTTGTTTATCTGTTAAGTTTTCTTCTAATTTTGCAATATCTTTTACTTCAAAAGCTGATGTTTCCTTGATTCCTACTACAAATGCTTCTGTTAATTTTCCTCCATTACCAAAAGGAACTAATACTTTACTTCCTACTAATATTAGTTCTTCTAATTCCTTTGGTATATTATAGTCAAAGGTTCTATTTAATTTTTTTGCTCCTCTATTGATAATGACTTCTGCTACCATGAATACCCCTTCAAAATTATTTTTTATGTTATTACAATTTTTATTTATTACATATTATTATTTATATCATACACCTTCGGTTATTTCAACTTAAATTTCTACATAAACTTCATTCAGTTATAAAGATATTTACTATTAAACGAGTTCTTGTATATTTATTTTTATAAATGACGAATGTAATTGGAGTGCTTGTAGCCTTTCTTAATAGAAAAGAACTACTCTTGATTTTATATCAAAAGTAGTTCATAAATTTCTAAGCTGTTTCTTTTTCTTCATTTTCTGGCACTTGTCTTTTTTTCTTACCTTTTTGTTGTTTTTGTTTATTCGTATTAATAATAATATCTGGTGCTTCATTATCTAATATTGTTTGTTTTGTAATAATACATTTTTCAATATTTGGATTTGATGGAATATCAAACATGATATCTCTCATTCTTTCCTCAATAATTGAACGCAATCCTCTTGCCCCTGTTTTTCTTTCTATTGCTTTATCAACAATAGCACCTAACGCATCTTCTTCAAATATTAATTCTACCCCATCAATTTCAAATAATTTTTGATATTGTTTAATTAATGAATTTTTAGGTTCTTTCAATATTTCGATTAATGCATTTCTATCTAATTCCTGTAATGTAGCCACAATTGGTAATCTTCCAATAAATTCTGGAATTAAACCAAATTTTAGCAAATCTTGTGGTAATAATTCTTTAAAAACTTCATATTGACTAATATCTTTTGTACTTTCAATTTTAGAACCAAATCCGATAGATTTTTTTCCTGTTCTATCTTTTATGATATTTTCTAATCCTTCAAATGCTCCTCCACAAATAATTAGTATATTTTCTGTATTAATTTGTATTAATTCTTGATTAGGATGTTTTCTTCCTCCTTGTGGTGGTACTGATGCTATGGTTCCTTCTATAATTTTTAATAAAGCTTGTTGAACCCCTTCTCCACTAACATCTCTTGTAATTGATGGATTTTCTGATTTTCTAGTTATTTTATCAATTTCATCTATATAGATAATACCCTTTTCTGCTTTTTGCACATCTCCATCTGCTGCCTGAATTAATTTTAATAAGATATTTTCAACATCTTCTCCAACATATCCAGCTTCTGTAAGTGTTGTTGCATCTGCGATTGCAAATGGAACATCTAATATTCTTGCTAATGTCCTTGCTAATAATGTTTTTCCACAGCCAGTTGGTCCTAATAATAAAATATTACTTTTTTGGATTTCTACATCATCATCTTTGCTTGCATATTCTTCATGAGCAATTCTTTTATAATGGTTATACACTGCAACAGATAATGTCTTTTTGGCATCTTCTTGCCCAATAACATAATCATCTAATACTTTTTTGATTTCTCTTGGGCTTGGAATATCATTTAATTCATTTAATGTATATCCTGCTTTATCATCATCATATAATTCTGCTTCTATAATACTATTGCAAAGATCTATACATTCATCACAAATATATACACCTGGACCCGCAACAATTTTTCTAACATTTTCTTGTGCCTTACCACAAAATGAACATCTTACACTTTTTGGTACATCATTTTTTGCCATTTATTTTTTCATTCCTTCCTAAAATCTTTTTTATTGCATAGAAAAATTTTTCTTTATCTTGAACACATATAAATTTTTTCGTATGCAACAAGGTTAAGCTTTTTATATTTGTGAAGTACTGTGAAACTGTCTTCACATTTATGCGTCAAAATCTTTGATTTTGCTACCGCACGCTTTCCTTATATTATATTAAATTTAATAGTTATTATACACTAATTTTTATCTATTCATTCTATATAAAAAGATTTTATTTATTTTCTTTTGTCCATAATTCCATCTATTAATCCATAATTCAAAGCTTCTTCTGCTGTCATATAATTATCTCTTTCTGTATCTTTTTGAATTTGTTCAACTGTCTGACCTGTTCTCTCACTTAAGAATTTATTTAATTTTTCTCTTGTTTTTACTAAATGATCTGCATGAATTTTGATTTCTGTTGCTTGACCTGAAAGTCCGCCACCACCAATTAGTGGTTGGTGAATTAAAATTTCTGCATTTGGTGTTGCAAATCTCTTTCCTTTTTCACCTGCAGCTAATAATGCTGCTCCCATACTAGCTGCCATTCCTATACAGATTGTTGATACTGGGCACTTGATATAATTCATTGTATCTATAATTCCCATTCCGTCTGTAATAGAACCTCCTGGTGAGTTAATATATAAATTGATATCTTTATCAGGATCTTCTGATTCTAAGAATAATAATTGTGCAATTACTAAACTTGCTGTTGTTGCATTTACATCTTCACCTAAAAAGATAATTCTGTCTTTTAATAGTCTTGAGAAAATGTCATAAGATCTTTCTCCTTTACTTGTTTGTTCTATAACATAAGGTACTAAACTTGCTTTTTCTAACATATAAAATTCCTCCTTAAAAACTTTTTACATCCATATTATCATCATTGTCAAAGTGATTCGTTGTATAATTTTTTCCATCTAAGTTATGCCATTTCTAAAATGAATTATCTTATTATTTGTAATTATATTTTCTTTTGACAATCATAATAACTATATGCTACCGATTTCTAATTGTCAAAAAAGCTGGGGTTAAAATTTAACTATGACATTTAACACCCCAACCTTTTATGATTTTATTCTATTTTATTTTTGCATTTTCTACTAAAAATTCTAGTGCTTTTTCTGATTCTAATCCTTGTTTGATGTAATTTCTTACATTTTCATTTTTCATGAATTCTTCATCATTTTCTCTACCATAATTTTTAGCCATTTCTTTCATTTTTTCTTCTACATCAATATCTGCTACCTCTATTTTTTCAGCTTTGATAACTGCTTCTATTGCTAAACGAGATTTAATTGCTTCAATTGCTTGAGGCTCATATTCTTTTTGCATTTCTTCTCTTGTTTTACCCATCATTTGAAGATATTGGTCTAATTTTAATCCTTGATATGCTAATCTTTGTTCCATATCTTTTATCATATTTTCTGTTTCTGTTTCAATCATTCCTGATGGAATATCTACTTTTACATTTTCACATACTGCTTTCATAACAGCATCTTGTGTTTCATATTTGGCTCTTTCATCATTTTGTTTTTGTTGTTTTTCTTTAATACTTTCTTTTAATTCTTTTAATGTATCGAATTCGCTAACATCTTTTGCAAATTCATCATCTAATGTTGGTAATTCTTTTTTCTTGATTTCATTTACTTTTACTTTGAATGTAGCATCTTTTCCAGCTAAATCTTTTGAAAAATACTCATCTGGGAATTTTACTTTGATATCTTTTTCTTCATCAATTTTCATTCCAATAATTTGATCTTCAAATCCTGGTATAAATGTATTGCTTCCAATTTCTAAGTCATGGTTTTCTGCTTTTCCACCTTCAAAAGCAACACCATCTACAAATCCTTCAAAATTAATATTTGCAATATCTCCTTTTTCTACAGGTCTATCTTCTACAGATATTAATCTTGAATTATGTTCTTGCATATGTCCTAATTCATGTTCTATATCTTCGTCTGTTACTTTATATTCTATTTTTTTAATTTCTACACCTTTATATTTTCCAAGTTCTGCTTCTGGTTTTGTTTGGAATACTGCTGTAAAAATTAAATCTTGTCCTTGTCCGATTTGTGTTACTTCTATATCAGGTCTACTAACAACTTGTAATTTATTTTCTTCTACTGCTTTTTCTAGTTCTTCTGGAACAACTTCGTTAAAAGCATCTTCATAGAATATTTCTTTTCCATAATATTTTTCAACAATATTCATTGGTGCTTTTCCTTTTCTAAATCCAGGAATATTAAAATATTTTGCACTTTTAAAATATACTTTTTTAATAGCCTCATCAAATTTTTTAGCTTCTATTGTTACATTTAATTTTACTTCATTTGCGTTTTTTGTTTTTTCTACTTTACATTCCATTCTTATTCAATCCTTTCTTTATTCATCATATAGCTTAATTATTATACCACATTTTTCCTAATTTGCAAGGATTTTTAAATATTTTTTAAAAAAATACTTGTTTTTTTCATACTTTTGTGTTAAACTTGTTAATAGTCAGTTTATTTTAAAAATTAGGAGGTGCAATTAAGAATGGCTAAATGTGCAATATGCGAAAAATCAGTTAATCATGGAAATAAACTTAGCATTACACGTTCTCATATTAGTAAAAGATCACCACGTACTTGGAAACCAAATTTAAGAAGTGTTAAAGTTACAGAAAATGGTGAAACAAAAAGAATTTATGTATGTGCTAAATGTTTAAGAGATGGAAAAGTAAAGAGAGCATAAGCTCTTTTTTTGATACATGTTTAAAGTAGAGTTCAATTAATCGTTTTGGAACTCTACTTTTTTATTTTTTCTTTCCTAATTCTTATCTTTTATTCCAAATATTAATTTTACAAAACCTCTCAAGAATTTTGGAACTTTTTTAACTACAATTGTCATCTATGTATCCCTCCTTTTATATTAGCATGCTAGCCACATAAATCCAACGCATACCACTACTACTCCTATCACAAATAGCCACCCAGTCACTGGAAGTAATAAAACTAATAATATGCCTAATCCTAAACCTATTAAACAAATAGCAAGTGTTTTTTTAAATAATTTTAACATGCTTATTACCTCCATTCTCTTTTGTATATTATATTCACTTATTTTTTTTATGTTACATTTATGGTAACTATTATACAAAAAGTTGCCAAAAAGACTCTTTCTTTTGACAACTTTTATAAAACCATTTCTAATTTGTAATTTCACTTTGCTTTTCTTTTTTTCTTGATATATATATTAATCCTAATAAACTAGGAACATTTAATATTGAGATTAATGAAGTATATTGTAATCCCATACAAGCTATAAAAATATATTGTGTTTGTATTTCATTAGCAAAATCATTTATTCCCCATCCTGTATTAAATCCCAAACTACTATGCAAATATAAAAATGATGATAAAATAATTGCTAATATATAATATGTAATATATGTTTTTCCACTATTAAACATTTTTCTAAAAAATATAATTATAATAAATTGCAAAATATATAGTATAAAATAATATATATATTCAAATTTCATAAAAACAACCTGTAACGTATCTGCTCCAGATAACATGTTAATTGTCGTCTTTGCTAATCCGGATTCATACCATAGAAATCCTAATATCATACCAATTATTATGTTATTAAAAATAAAAATTAGCAATAATTTCATGAGTTTAACAAATCTATTTTTCATTAAATACACCTCTAAATATTTAATTGATTTTTTGTCCGCTTCTATAAAACATTATATCAATATCAATATCATTTTTATTATACAATAAAAATTGACTTTTCCTTAATTTTTCTTTAAAATATATAGTGAATTTAGAAAAAGAAACAATTGTATTGATTATAAGAAGGGATTATATATGAATAAAAAAGATGCTGTAAAAATGGTAGAAATTTTAAAACAAACATATCCAGATGCTACTTGTAGCTTAGATTTTGAAACACCTTTTCAGGCAGTTGTTGCTGTTATTCTTTCAGCACAATGTACTGATGAAAGAGTCAATAAAACAACACCTGCTCTTTTTGAAAGATGTAAAACAGTAGAAGATTTTGCAAATATAGATATAAAAGAACTTGAAGATTTTATCCACTCTTGTGGCTTTTTTAAGAATAAAGCCACAAATATTAAATTATGTGCAAATCAAGTATTAGAAAAATTCAATGGACAAGTACCGAATAATATGGAGGATTTAATGAGTTTAGCAGGTGTTGGTCGAAAAACTGCCAATGTCGTATTACTAGAAGTTTTCGGAATAGCAGAGGGTATTGCCGTCGATACCCATGCAAAAAGAATTTCTAATTTAATTGGTTTATCAAATGAAAAAGAACCTGAAAAAATAGAACAAGATTTAATTAAGATTTTTCCAAAGAAATATTTAAAAGATATTAACCATTTATTTGTTTGGCATGGTAGAAATACTTGTATTGCTAGAAATCCGAAATGTGATGTTTGTACTATTAAGGAATATTGTAAACATTATAAAAAAGTATGTAATAAAAAATAAAGATTTAACATATATATTTTTTTAATATTTAATTTATATTTTCAAAAGAACATTATTATATTTTGTATATTTATTCATCTTTTTTCCATACTAATATGTAGAGGTGATTTTTTGACAAATATTAATTGTTCACTAAATTGTATTTATCAAAAAGATGGTAAATGTTCTTTTTCAAGTATCACACCTACCATTTTTTCAACAACAAGTGAATGTACTTACTTTGTTGATAAATCAGAAAAAGAAGATCAATGAACAGTTTTGTCCATTTGGGGACGTTTCTGTTTGGGACATTTTTTAATATAAATTTTAGGAAAAGTAAAAAATATTAAAAATGTCCCAAACAGAAACGTCCCCAAATGGACAAAACTGTTCATCTTTTTTATTGACAAAATCCCTTTTACGTTATATATTTCTATTAATATTAATTTAAAAGGAGGATATTATGTTAAAAAAGAAAATAAAAATCATTTCTTTAATTGTTTTATTACTCATCTCTTTGTTTACACCTATTGTAAATGCTGAAAATGAAATTGCAGTTGAAGCAACAACAACTGATCAAGTAAATCCTATAAGTGAAACTCAAGAAGAAATCACTATAAAAGAAGGAGACGAATATTTATTTCAAGATACTGTAACTATTGACACTCCAGTCGATGGAAACTTGTTTATTATGGCAAATACAGTTACAATTAATACCCAAGTAGGTGGAGATGCCTTTATATTTGCTAACACTCTTAATATTGAAGAAAATGGTTACATTTTAAATAATGTATTTGCATGTGCAAATACCATTAATGTAAAAGGTGTTGTTTATAACATCTATTCTGTTGGTGATACATTAACGATTGATGGATTTGTGTATAGAGATGTTCGAAGTATCTGTAATACTCTTAATATTAATAGTATGATTGGAAGAAATGTTTTTGCCAACTGTTCTTCTATCAATTTTAAAGAAAAACCAGATACAGAAGATACTCCTAGTATTGCATCTTATGGAACTATTCAAGGAGATTTAAATTATTTCTCTGATGAAGAAATTACAATTCCTGAAGATTCTGTTGCTGGAGAAACACATTTTACTGCATTAAAAAATAATACTGTTAACATTTCAAACTATATGCACTCTTTAGGCGCTATATTAGTATCTGCAATCATTATATGGTTAATTGGTTTATGGATTTCTCCAAAATTATTACATAATACAAGTCATCCTATAACATTGAGAAAAGCTTTACAAATCATTGGGTTAGGAATATTAGTTCCAATTATTATTGCTTTAGTATCTTTCATCATTTTACTAATTCCTATCACTAGTCAATTTACAATATTATTACTTTGTGTGTTAGCTATCTTATTCTTTATTAGTACATCTGTTGCAATCATTGATATTAATACAATGATTTGTAATAAGTTAAAAGTTACACAAAATTTATATAAATTAGGATTTTTAATTGTTACCACTATCATCTTCTGGCTATTAACCTTAATTCCTTATGTAGGTATGGTTATTTCACTAATCTCAATTATATGGGGAATTGGTACTATTTCATATAGCATTTTAATAAAAGAAAAATCTGATGAAAAAAAATCAGACTCTAACAAAAAGATTTCAAATTCTGAAAAGAAAAAAGAAAAAGTTGAATCTAAAACTGAAAAAGAAAATGCGTCTGATAAATCAACAAATACAAAAAAAGAAAAGAAATCTGATGATGTAACCAATTCAAAAGAAGAAAACAAATCTGATGAAACAGAAAAAAATGAAAAGCAAAATAAAGAAACTGACAAAAACAATGATTAAAATCTAAAAAAATATTTCAAAAGAAGGAATCTGCATCATCAGATTCCTTTTGTTTAGTTATATCTAGTCTTGTATATGTCTACTATGATTTACAATTTTCTACTTAATTACCAACGCAGTCTTGTCTATTAGTATTCATTCGCTTTATAAGTTAAAGTTCCTCTAGTAGGATACATTTACTAGCGCAATAGCTTTACATAAAAATGTCCTAAACAGAAACGTCCCCAATTGGACATTTTAGTTCATCTATAATTACCTTATAATCTACTGCATTTAGAATTGCTGTTCCTGCAACCAAAATATTAGCCCCTGCTTTCTTTACCTCTGGTGCTGTTCTTAAATTAATTCCACCATCTACTTCTATGTCTATTTCTAAATGTTTGTCATCAATATAATTTTTTAATGTTCTCACTTTTTCTGTCATCTCACTTAAATAACTTTGCCCACCTTTTCCAGGCTCTACTGTCATAACTAAACACATATGAATATATGGTAAATATTTGTAAACTTCTTCTATCTTCGTATTTGGTTTTACTGATATTCCTACTTTACAATTATATTGTTTTATATAGTTTATCATTTCAAATACATCTTCTTCATTTTTGCAAGCTTCTAAGTGAAATGTTATAATATTTGGTTCTACTGCACTATAATCATCCACTGCCTTTTTAACATCATTTACCATTAAGTGAACATCTAATGGTGCATTTGATATTCTTCTGATATATGAAGCATATTCTAACATAGTTTGATATGTGTTTTTTTCCACAAATTCACCATCCATAACATCTATATGAAAATAGTCTGTTTTAGATGCTTCTAAAGCAAAAAATGTTTTTGACTCCTCTCCTTTTTTTACTGAAAGAATTGATGTTGAAACTTCTACCATTTTCTTTCCTCCTTTTCTTTTATTTCTTGATATATTTTGCAAAATCGTTCATATCTTGCATTATCAATCTCTCCATTTTCTACTGCTTTTTTAATTCCACAGTTTTCTTCTTTTATATGGGTACATCCTATAAATTCACAATCTTCTTCAAATTGTCCAAATTCTTTGAAATAATGATATAAATCCTTACTTTCTATTTCTGATATATCAAATGTTGAAAATCCAGGTGTATCTGCTATATAGGTATTCTCATCTATTTCATATAACTTTATAGCTGTTGTGGTATTTTTCCCTCTTTTATTTTTCTTACTAATTTCTCCTTCTTGTGTAACATTCCTGTTAAATATTCCATTAATTAAGGTGGATTTTCCAACACCGGAATTTCCTGAAAATGCATTTATATTATTTTTTAATAAATCTTTTAACTTATCGATTCCTTGCCTTTTTTTGGCATCTGTTAATATAACTGTATATCCTATTTTACTATATATTTGTTTTATGTTTCTAAAATCTTCTTTTTGGTCCAAATCAGTTTTATTTAATACAATAATTGCATGCACTCCCACAAATTCTGCAAAAGCTAATTGTTTATCTAACATTAATAAATCTGGTTTTGGATTTTTACTAGAAACAACAAATATGATTTGCGTTATATTAGCAAGTTTTGGTCTTTTTATATATACTCTTCTTTCATAAATTTTCTCGATAACCGCTTTTTTCTCTTTCTCATTTGTAACAGTTATATCTACCATATCTCCAACAACAGGTGTTATCTCTTCTTTCTTAAATTTTCCCCTTGCTGTTGTTTCATAGATTTCGTTTTCTACTTTTACTTGATATAGATTAGATATATTTTCTATAATTAATCCTCGCATAATTCCTCCATTTTGTCCTTTTGGGTCCATTGGGACCAGGTCCGTTTGGGCCCTTCTTTTACCATTATATACGAAAAAAGCCCAATTAGCAATTACTAATTGAACTTTTTATATAACTAACATATATTGTTTTCATTTCTTCGTAATCCAATTTAAAATATAGAAAATGCATTAACTATTTCTAATTAAATGTCACAGAATCTTGTGAACCTAATGTAACTGTTTTTGTTGAACGATAAATTTGACTTCCTGTATTAGGATCTGTAATAGTTACTGTTATATCAAGAGATTCTCCATCTTTTCCTGATAATGATATAGCAGAATATGCTGTTTCATTTTTATTAACACCTGTTCTGGTTTCTCCATTAACACTAATATTTACAGTTCTAGTTACATTTTCCTCTTCTTCATCCTCTGCATATCCTCCCGTTATTTGTTTTAAATTAATGATAACAGATACATTTTTGGTTTCAGCTACTTTATTTACAGTTAATGTAATAGTTGTTCCTTCATCTACTGTCGTTCCACCTGCCACACTTTGTGCTGTAACTTTTCCATCATTAGAAGTTGCTTCTGCATAATTAACAGTAACTTTTAATCCTTGACCTTCTAGTGTTGATTTTGCATCTGCTTCTGTTTGCCCTACAACATTTTGAACTGTAACTTGTCTGATACCAGTTCCTATGCTTACATGAATTTTAATCGTATCTCCTGCATATGCTTCAGACTCTGCTTCTACTTCTTGAGAAATAACATATCCTTCTTCTACTGTTCTACTTGTTTCTTCTACAATCTCAGCCTTTAAATTTGCTTCTTCTAAAGCATCTACAGCTTCTTGTCTTGTCATTCCTACAACTTTAGGTACTGTTGTTTTCTCTTGTCCTTTGCTAATTACTACTTTTACAGTGCTTCCTTCTTTTACATTATAATCTGCAATATATGTAGGATCTTGAGAAATGACATATCCTTCTGGAACATCTTTGTTATATTCTTCACTTGATACTTCAAATACTAGTTTTAAATCCTCTGCTGTTTTTTGTGCTTCTTCTTTAGACATTCCCACTAATTCTGGAAGTTCTACTTCAGCTGGATTAGTTATATTTAAATATGCTAATGTTCCTCCTAAACTAATAGCAAACAATAATATTAATCCAATAAGTGTACTGAAAACCTTATGTCTTTTTATAAATGCTACAAATTTATTATTTTTCTTTCCTCTTTTCTGGTTATCATCTTCCACTACATTTCCATATAGGTCTGTATTAATTTTTTGTGTTCTTGCTGTTGCATCATAATTTTTATCTTCCACAAAATCGCCATTTGGATTTTTTAAAGCTTGCCTTAAATCTGCCAACATATCTGTTGCAGATTGATATCTTAAAGTAGTATCCTTTTTTAATGCCTTCATAATAATTCTATTTACGGCTGATGGTAAATTTGGATTTAATTCTATTGGTTCTTCTGGTTCTTCTTGCATATGTTTTAGTGCAACAGAAACTGGTGTATCTGCATCAAATGGAACTCTGCCTGTTACCATTTCATACATAACGACACCTAAAGAATATAAATCTGATTTGGCATCTGTAAATCCACCTCTTGCATGTTCTGGTGAAAAATAATGTACTGAGCCAATAGTTGTTCCAAAAGCTGTAATAGTAGAATTAGAAACTGCTTTTGCAATTCCAAAATCTGTAACTTTTGCTATACCATCTTCTGTTATAATGATATTATGTGGCTTAATATCTCTATGAATAATATTATTTTTATGTGCCATTTCTAATGCTGAAGCAATTTGAATTGCTACATTTACTGACCATTTCCATGGAAGTGGTCCTCTTTCTTCTACAATAATTTCCTTAAGCGTCTTTCCTCTTATCAATTCCATGACGATATAATATAGATTATCCTCTGAACCGACATCATAAATAGATACAATATTTGGATGGGTAAGTCTTGCAGCTGATTGTGCCTCTATTTCAAATCTTTTAATGAATTCTTCATCTGTTGTAAATTCATCTTTTAAAACTTTTACAGCTACATTTCTTTTTAACACTTTATCTTCTGCCTTATAAACTGTAGCCATACCACCGTTACCAACTTTTTCGATAATTTCGTATCTATTCCCTAATATTTTTCCTTCTAAAATCATATTTATCTCTCCTTAATATGTTTAATATGTAGATTGCTTTTGATTTTTATATATTTTTAATTACTATAACCGTAATGTTATCGTAACCTCCATTGTCATTTGCTAATTTTACCAATTCTTTTGGCGCTTGTTCTATGTCTTTTTTGGCCCATTGAAATATTTGTTCTTGTGATACCAAATTTGTTAACCCATCTGAATTCATAATCAATATATCATCTTTTAAAAATCCCTTTATCATAACATCTGGTTCTACAAAAGCATTGCAACCTAAAGCCTTCATTAACATATTTTTTTGAGGATGATGTGCTGCTTGTTCTTGTGTAATAGTTCCATCCTTTACTAATTTTTGCACATAACTGTGATCTTGTGTTAATTTTCGCATAAACTCTTTTCGAATTCTATATATTCTACTATCTCCAACATGACCTATAAAGGCTCTATTATTATATATTAAACATACTTCTAAAGTAGTACCCATTCCTTCTAATTCTGGATCTTCTTTTGATTTTTCATATACTACCATATTCGCATATTCCATACTACTTCCTACTAATTGAATAATACTATCTTTGTCTTTTGGAATTTCTTTAAAATTATTTTCTATATAACTTTTTGCTGATTGAACGGCAAGACTACTTGCAATTTCTCCGCCTTTATATCCCCCCATACCATCTGCTAGCATATATAGTTGAACTTCATCTAAAGAATTAGATATATAATAATAATCTTGATTAATCTCTCTTACTTTACCTATATCTGATTTTGCGTAAGCCTTTATCATGTTTTCACCTCGTTTTCTTTTTGTTTTCATACAAAATGCATATAAATATACTTGTATCTTTTATATCACAAGTTTGTATTTTTTGCAATTAGTTTGCTAAAATTTGTTCATTAGGGACGTGTTAAATTGGACATTTTTCGTCCAAAAGGGACAGGTCTAAAAATTTATCAACTCTAATAGAAACAATTTTATGCTAAATTTTCAATATACTATAAAAGACGAAGTTTTGTGTTTCAAAATCATTATCACAAACTTCGTCTTTATTAAACTTTATTTCATTTCTTGATTTTCTCTGTTCAAAATCTTTCCTATTTGAATTGGTTTTATCTCTGAAAACGGAGCAATAAATATTGTCTATTCCCACCTGATTGTTTATATGATAGGTCTGTCCCTTTTGTCCATTTTTTGTCCAATTTGACACGTCCCTAACGTTTCAATTCTTCTAAGAACATTTTATTTAACATCTGTGGATTTGCTTTTCCTTTTGTTTCTTTCATAGCTTGTCCAACTAAGAAACCTAAGGCTTTATCTTTTCCGCCTTTATAATCTGCTACTGATTGTGGATTTGCTTCTAATACTTTTAATACAACTTCTTTTATTGCACCTTCATCTGATATTTGAATCCATCCTTTTTCTTTTATAATTTCTTCCGGATCTCTAGGATTTTCAAATAATTCCTCTAATACCTTTTTGCCAATACTTGAGCTAATCGTTCCTTTATCAATTAAGATTACTAATTTTCCTAATTGATTACTATCAAATGGAATTTCAATTGGTTCCATTTCTGTTTCATTTAAGATTCTTGATATATCAGATATTATCCAGTTGTTAACTGCTTTTGCATTATTACATACTTTGATAGCACCTTCAAATAAATCTGATAGGTATTTTGACGCTGTAATGATATTAGCATCTTTTTCTGATAATCCATATTCTTTTAGATATCTTTCTTTTCTGCTTTCTGGTAATTCTGGTAGTGACTTTTTAATATTTTCGATATATTCTTCTGATAATTTGATAGCTACTAAATCTGGATCTGGGAAGTATCTGTAATCTTGTGCATCTTCTTTATCTCTCATAGGGAATGTTTTTCCTGATACATCATCCCATCTTAATGTTTCTTGCTCTACTTCTCCTCCATCTTCAATCACATCAATTTGTCTATCTACTTCATATTCAATCGCTCTTGTGATACTTCTAAAAGAGTTCATATTTTTCATTTCTGTACGTGTTCCTAGTTTTGAATCTCCTTTTTTTCTAACAGATACATTGACATCTGCTCTGAAAGAACCTTCTTGCATTTTACAGTCAGAAACTTCAATATATTCTAATATAGATTTTAGTCTTTTTAAATATTCTTCTACTTCCTCACTACTTCTTAAATCTGGTTCTGAAACAATTTCAATTAGCGGTACTCCTGCTCTGTTTAAATCTACTAAGCTTCCTCCTGCAAATTCATCATGATTTAATTTACCTGCATCTTCCTCTATATGAATTCTAGTTAATCTAATTTTTTTCTTTCCTTCTTTTGTATCAATTTCTACATACCCATGCTCACATAATGGTTGATCATATTGTGAAATTTGATATGCTTTTGGTAAATCTGGATAGAAATAGTTTTTTCTATCATTTTTACTATTTCTAGATATTTCACAATTAGTTGCTAATCCTGCTTTTACAGCATATTCTACTACTTTTTCATTTAATACTGGTAATGTTCCTGGCATTGCCATACAGATTGGACAAGTTTGTGTATTAGGCGCTGCTCCAAATTTTGTTGGACATGAACAAAATATTTTTGTTTTTGTAGAAAGTTCTGCATGCACTTCTAGTCCTATAATTACTTCATAACCTTCTCTAGACATTTATCTTCCTCCTCTTCTTATATTCGTGAAGTACTGCGCAAGCAGTCTTCACATCTGTGCGCCAAAAGCTTGCTTTCTCTAACGCACGCTTTTCTTCTTGTATAGGAAAAATCAAATTTTTCCTATACAAGAACGTCGCTTCGCTCTAACGATTGCACACAAATTTTACTAACGTAAAATTTGGCGCCGAACAATGACGTGGGCTTTAAACTGCAATAAACGGAAAAAATATTTTAGAAAGCCCACTATTGTTCTCTTTTAAATTCTGGTTTATGATTTTCTCTAAATTTCAAATCTTGCTCAAATGTATAAGCTGCATTTAAAATGGTGTCTTCACAGAATTTATTTCCGATTAATTGCATTCCTACTGGCATACCTTCTTTATCAACGCCACATGGAATAGAAATACCTGGAAGTCCTGCAATATTTACTGAAACTGTGCAAATATCTGCTAAATACATTTCCAATGGATTGTTTGATTTAGAACCAATATCAAATGCGACTGTTGGTGATGTTGGTACTAAAATCACATCATATTTTTCAAAAGCTTTATTAAATTCATTCATTACTAATGTACGTACTTTTTGTGCTTTTTTGTAATACGCATCATAATATCCTGATGATAACACATAAGTTCCAAGAATGATTCTTCTTTTAACCTCTGGACCAAATCCTTCACTTCTCGATTTTTTGTATAATTCTTTTAAGTTTTTAAATTCTCCTGTTCTATAAGTATATCTGATTCCATCAAATCTTCCTAAATTTGAACTAGCTTCGGCACAGGCAATAATGTAATATGATGCTAAAGAATATTTTGCAATATCTAATGAGAATTCTTCAATTTCTGCTCCTAATTTTTTATATCTATCAATTGCCTCATATAATTTTGCTTTTACTTCTTCATTGATTCCTTCTGCATAAAATTCTTTTGGAACACCAATTTTTAATCCTTTTACATCACCTTTTAAACATGCTGCATAATCTTTTTTCTCTATGTCTACTGATGTAGTATCTTTTTTATCATGACCTGCAATGATATTTAATAACATAGCTGCATCTCTAACGTCTTTTGTAATTGGACCAATTTGATCTAATGATGAAGCAAAGGCAACTAATCCATATCTTGATACCAATCCATAAGTTGGTTTTAATCCTACAACACCACAAAAACTTGCTGGTTCTCTGATAGATCCTCCTGTATCACTACCTAATGCCCATGGTACCATATTGGCAGCTACAGCTGCTGCACTTCCTCCTGAAGAACCACCTGGTACTTTATTTAAATTCCATGGATTTTTTGTTGGATAAAAATATGAATATTCTGTTGAACCTCCCATAGCAAATTCATCCATATTTAATTTTCCAAGATTAATCATATTTTCATCATTTATCTTTTCCATAACAGTTGCATCATATGGTGACACAAAATTTTCTAACATTTTAGAACTGCAAGTTGTTTTTACACCTTTTGTGCATATATTATCTTTAATTCCTATTGGAATTCCTGCAAAGGCTCCCTTTACTTCACCTTTATCTATCTTTTTTTGCATTTCCTCTGCTTTTTTAGTAGCATCATCTGTTAATACTGTCACAAAAGCTTTCACATCATTTTCTTTTTCTTTGATTCTATCTGCATATGCCTTTGTAATATCTTTTATACTTAATTCTTTGCTTTTTAACTTTTCTTGTAATTCGTAAACCGTTAATTCTGTAATTTCCATTCACTAATCCTCCTTCTTTAGCCTTTTATTACACATGTATGTGTCGAAATCCTTGATTTCGCCATCATACACCTTCCCTATATTTATCTCATTTTTAATTAATTACTTTTGGTATTTTAAACATATTTTGTTCTTCACTTGGTGCATTCATAAATAAAGCTTGATTATCTTTAAATACTTCTACCTCATCTTTTCTAAATACGTTTTTTGCTTCATTAGCTCCTATTGTAATATCTAACTTGTCTGTATTCGCATTATTTACAATATTTGCAAAATCTAAAATTTCTTGTAAATTATCCAAATATTGTTGAATTTCATTTTCTTCCAATGTTAAATTGGCTAAATTTGCAATGTGCAAAATTTCTTCTTTACTTACTTGCATATAATCATCTCCTACATTTAATTTGGTTTTTATTATATACTGAAACCATTAAAAAAACAAGTCAAAACGACTTGTTTTCCATATTTTTTCATTGTTTATATCTAAATTAAATTGCTCTTGCCTTTATAATCCATCTTTGACTACTATCGTCTGTGCAAGTAATTAATGTAATTTCTGTTCTTCCATCTGTGTTTTGAGAAGTACAGCTTACATCTTCTGGTACAACTGTATATTTATCATAAACTTCATATTCCACTGTGCTATTGTCTGCAAAGTCTGTTATTTGTATGATATCTCCATTTACCAAAGTTGGTACTTTACTAAAAAATCTTGAATTTCTATAATTATGTCCTACAATACAATAATTTCCTACTGTATTAATTTCTGGTCCATGGAATTTTACTGGTGACATTCTTAATAATTCTTCCGTTTCTGCTTCTGAATCTGTTTCCCCATCTAATATTCCATATTCAATCCCTAACTTAGGAATGACTATTTTTCCATCTGTTACATATGTATATCCTGATTGTGATTGTTGTTTTGTTTTTGTTACTGTTGGATTTGTATTAACTGTAACCACAGGTGTTTCTGTTCCATCATCAGTGGTATCATTTAATACTGCAATTAGTATATCACTATCAGCTACAGTATTATCTTCTTGCTCAGCTTCTGCATTTGCTAAAATATCTTGCGACATTGCTTCTGCCTTGTCCCTATCATATGCTGCATATATGTATACAGATATTAGAACAATTAAGAAAAATACAGATAATATGAAATTTGCTTTATATACTTTTTTCTTTCTTTTTAGCTCAGGTGTTATGTATAATTTCTTTGTTACTAATATTTGATTCATAAATTTCTCCCATTTTATAATAATCTTTCTATATCATTATAACATGAAAATTATGAAAATAAAATATCTTTATTGAATTTTTTTCAATTTCATTATATAATATTGTATATGCGGGTATAATTTAGTGGTAGAATGTCATGCTTCCGACCTGATAGCGTGGGTTCGATTCCCACTACCCGCTCCATAGTATTCTCAATAGATTGCCAATTTCTAAGTAATCTATTGTTTTTATTTTAGGCGTAATCTCTTCTATATTTTTCATCTCTTTTTCACTAAAGTAATTATCTTTTTTGTTCATTTTCTTTCTTATATTTTGATACATATCTTCTTGAATATAAAATAATTCTTTCACTACTTTATTTAATACTACATCTTTCATATCTATATCTCCTCTTACATTCTCTTTAAGGTATAGATATAATAAACCTTGTTCACTATGGTGGAAAAGTGCTATTTTCTTATACGAAAATTTTAACCAATTCTAATTAATAATATAGTATATTGGTTTGAATATATTGTATTCATTTTGTAGAAAATACCATGTGATTTTTAGTAAATTTATTTGTTTTTATGTCGATTAAAGTATTGACTAGGTAGTATAATTTTTGATATAGTAATGAACAGTTGAATACCTCCTTCGGGTTGGGTGCATAGATTAGTATTTAACTTCTATGTCCAACTTAAATATTATTTTATGCACCTAGCTTTCTTTTGACTGCAAGGTGTAAATACGAAAGAAGGAGGGTTGCCCTGTGGAGAAGTACATAGGAATTGGGTTTGTAATTCTTTGTTTAGCTGTGCTGGCAGGTGTGATTGGTGTCTTGGGATATCAAATTCATCTAGACAAAGAAAAAGTTGATATCAGCCCAGCGGAAGCTAATATCAACCAATCTCAAAAAAATTCAACTAGTGAGTGAGGCGAAAGCCTTACTCTATTTTTATTAAATTATTTATATAATACGTATTATCTTTTGTCAATAGATATTATCAAAATGTAATATCTGAGTAATCGAATTGTAACATTTCTTCCTGTTTCTGTCAATATTATACCACAAATTTTCACAAAATGCAATGTAGGTTTGTCAAACAGATAGCATAAATTTTTAGTAGGATTTCTCTTCATTAAAATCCTGAATTAACTTTGTTTCTTGATTTTCGAGATTCCTATTTAATTTTATATTTTTATC
>CAJFLB010000020.1 GCA_904387305.1 uncultured Clostridia bacterium | reverse complement strand
AGATCTGGTCCCAACAGTCCCAAAACATACCCGGTCCCAATACCCCCCCTTAGCCCTCACTTAGCCTCCTAGCCCCTCTTGACTTTTCAAGCATTTTTCTGTATAGTATTAAGAGATTAAGTTAAAGGAGGAGAACATGAAACATTTAATTGATATCAAAGATTTATCAGCAAAAGAGATTGAAGAACTTATAGATGTAGCAAAAGATATTATGGCAAACAAAGAAAAATATGCTAAAAAATGCGAAGGAAAAAAATTAGCAACTTTATTTTATGAGCCAAGCACAAGAACAAGATTAAGTTTTGAAGCTGCAATGATGGAATTAGGAGGAAATGTGTTAGGATTTTCATCTGCAAATTCTAGCTCTGCTGCAAAAGGAGAAAGTGTTGCAGATACTGTAAGAATTATTGGCGGATATGCAGATATTATTGCTATGAGACACCCAAAAGAAGGTGCACCGTTAGTTGCTTCTATGAAGGCAGAAGTGCCAATTATTAATGCAGGTGATGGAGGTCATTGTCATCCAACACAAACATTAACAGATTTATTAACCATTCAATGTGAAAAACACAGATTATCTGATTTAACAGTAGGAATCTGTGGTGATTTAAAATTCGGAAGAACTGTTCATTCTTTAATTACAGCTATGTCAAGATATAGCAATATTAAAATCGTTTTAATTTCACCAGATGAACTAAAATTGCCAGATTATGTAAAGACAGATGTATTAGAAAAAAATCATATGGAATATGTAGAAACAAATAATATGGAAGAATATATGCCAGATTTAGATATTTTGTATATGACAAGAGTACAAAAAGAAAGATTTTTCAATGAAGAGGATTATATTAGATTAAAAGATTATTATATCTTAAATGAAGAAAAATTAGAAAATGCAAAAAAAGATTTATGTATTATGCACCCATTACCAAGAGTAAATGAAATTGCAGTAGAAGTTGATGATGATCCAAGAGCATGCTATTTTAAACAAGCAAAATATGGTAAGTTTATTAGAATGGCATTAATATTAAAATTATTAGAGATAAAGTAACTAGAGATAAAATAACAATGAGATTGCTGTGATATAAAGATTAAAAAATTGATTTTGAATTTGAAAAAGAAAGGAAAAGAAGTCAATGAATATAGATAGTATAAAAAATGGATATGTAATAGACCATATAGAGGCAGGAAAAAGTTTTGAAATATATAATTACTTAAATTTAGGAGAATTAGATACATCTGTTGCGATTATCAAAAATGCAAAAAGCAATAAGACGGGAAAAAAAGACATTATAAAAATTGATGAAAACTTAGATATCAATTTAGATATATTAGGATATTTAGATCCAAAAATTACAGTAAATAAAATCAAAGATGGAAAGATTATAGAGAAATTTCATCCAGAACTTCCAGAAAAATTGGTAAATGTTGTGAAATGTAAAAACCCAAGATGCATTACTTCAATTGAACAAGAGTTACCACATATCTGTGAATTAACAGATAAAGAACATATGGTATATAGATGTAAATATTGCGAGGAACAAGTAAATAGATAAGAAAAGCATGTATAACGAAATCAAAGATTTCTATGCATAAATGTGAAGACTGCTATGCAGTACTTCACAAATAGAAGAAGCTTAACCTTGTTGTATACGAAAAAATCTTAAATAAGGTCAAGATAAAAGCTGGATTTTTTCTATACAATAAGAAAAGCATGCGTTAGTAGAATTTATATAATAAGAAATTAAAAAATGGGAAAAGGAGATATGTAAATGAAATTATTGTTAAAGAATGGACATGTAATAGATTATAAAAATCAATTAAATGATACATATGATATTTTAATAGAAGATGATAAAATTGTAAAAGTTGAAAAAAATATGAGTGAAACAGTAGACAAGGAAATTGATTGTACTAATTTAAATATCATACCTGGTATGATAGATATTCATTGTCATTTAAGAGAGCCAGGGGGAGAACATAAAGAAACGATTGAAACTGGTTCAAAAAGTGCTGTTGCAGGTGGATTTACAACCATTTGTCCAATGCCAAATACAAAACCAACACCAGACAATGTAGAAACATTAACATATATTATAAATGAAGCTAAAAGAGTCAATTTATGTAATGTGTTACCATATGCATCTGTAAGCAAAGGAGAAAAAGGAGAAGAATTAGTTAACTTTGAAGAATTAAAAAAAGCAGGAGCCATTGCATTTTCTGATGATGGTATGCCAGTTGTCAATAGCAGAATGATGAGACAAGCTATGATAGAAGCTGATAAACTAGGAACATATGTAGCATCACACTGTGAGGAAAAATCTGTATCTGCAGGTGCAATAAATGCAGGACCTGTTGCAGATAAATTGGGAGTACAAGGTGTATTGCCAGAAGCAGAAGAAATCATGGCAGCAAGAGAAATCGTTATATCAGAAACAAACGGAGTAAGAGGACATATTTGTCATATTAGTACAAAAACCAGCAAAGATATGATAAGAGATGCCAAAAAAAGAGGAGTCAAAATTACTTGTGAAACTTGTCCACATTATTTCACATTCACGGTAGATGAAGTATTAAAATCAGGAACCAATGCAAAAATGAATCCTCCTTTAAGAGAAGAAAAGGATAAACAAGCCATTATCGAAGGACTAAAAGAAGGAACCATTGATTGTATTATTACAGACCATGCACCACATGCAGAATCAGAAAAAAATGTAGAACTATCAAAAGCACCAAATGGAATTATTGGATTTGAAACAGCACTTCCAGCTGAAATTATGAATTTAGTAGATCCAGGACATATTGATTATCTAAATTTAGTAAGACTTACTTCATATACACCATCTAAATTATTACATATTGATGATGAAAGAGGAAGTATAGAAGCAGGAAAAATGGCAGATATCACTATATTTGATCCAAATGAAGAATATGTATATACAAAAGAAATGATAGTTTCTAAATCAAAAAATAGTCCATTTATTGGAAAAACATTAAAAGGAAAAGTAAAATATACAATTGTCAATGGAAGAGTTGTATATGAAGGTTAGGTGAACGTTAGGGACGTGCCAAATCGTTTAAAAATTGAACGATTTGACCTGTCCCCAATGTTCAAAAAATGAACAAAAGGGATAGACCTATTTGAAAAATTTGATTTATATTTAATATAAAAGAAAAGGAGAGAGAACCTTGGAATCAATGTTTATACAATATCCAAAATGTTCTACTTGTAAAAAAGCAAAACAATGGTTAGAAAAAAACAATATCCCATTCCAAGATAGAAATATTGTTTCAGAAACACCGACAGAAAAAGAATTAGAAACATGGATAAAAGAAAGTGGATATGAAATAAAGAAATTTTTTAACACAAGTCGGGTTAAAATATAAAGAATTAAATTTAAAGGAAAAATTACTAACCATGTCAGATAAGGAAAAAATAAAATTATTAGCATCTGATGGTATGTTAATTAAAAGACCATTACTTGTGACAGAAGAGAAAATATATATAGGCTTTAAGGAAAGAGAATGGGAGGAATTAATATAACGTAAAATGAAATTAATAGGTGTAACAGGAAAATCAGGTGCAGGGAAGACAACATTTTCAAATTATCTAAAGGAGAATAGCAAAGACATAGAAGTAATACATATAGATGATTTGTTAAGAGATATAAAATTAAAATATTTCAAATTTTTAATGAAAAAAGATAAAAATGGGGAAAAAACGAAAGTTGATTCTAAATTGAAAAATTATATATATAAGACGAAACCTATATTTTTTATGTTTTCAAAATTTAGAGCAAAATTGATTGAACCAGCTTTAAATAGAAGGCTAAGAGAACTACAGGGAAAGAGAATTGTCATAATAGATGATATATTTATTAAATATCACAAAATATATAAAGATTTTAAACAAATTTATCTAGTAGAAAGAACTTATGTGAATAGGAGAAAGTCATTGCAACAAAGAGATGAAATAACAAAAGAGGAGATTGTTGCTTATGATATGGCACATTTTACAGGAAATTATAAAGAAATAAAAGATGATAAAAGAATCATTAAAATACAGAATAATAGTGATGAAAAATCCTTAAGAGAAAAAGCTAGAGAAGTATATTTAGAAAACATGTTGTCTGAAAGAGAAAAGATGTTAAGAGAAAACAAAGTCATTAAATTAGAAAAAGTTAGAGTAGCTTCAAAAAAACAAACACCAAAAATAAAGGAGGCAGAATTTTTAAGATGAAAAATATGATGGACAAATTAATCGATAAAATCAAAGAAACCAATAATCCAACAGTTATTGGTTTAGATCCTAGATATGAAATGATACCAGAATGTATTAGAAATAAATATGAAGAAAACTTAGAAGGAGTAGCGAAAGCAATCGTAGAATTTAATAAAGCATTAATTGATGCAACATGTGATATTATACCAGCTGTAAAACCACAAATCGCATTTTATGAAATGTATGGATTAGAAGGAATGAAGGCTTTTGAAGAAACTTGTAAATATGCAAAAGAAAAAGGAATGGTTGTCATAGCAGATATCAAAAGAGGAGATATTGGAAGTACTGCAAAAGCATATTCAAATGCTTTCTTAGGAAAAACAAAAATAGGAGAAAAAGAAGAAAGTATTTATGATGTGGATTTTGTAACAGTAAATCCATATTTAGGAATTGATGGAGTGAAACCATTTATAGAGGATGCACAAAAATATGGAAAAGGTGTATTTATTCTTGATAAAACATCAAATCCATCTTCTGGAGAATTACAAGACTTAACATTAGAAACAGGTGAAGAAGTATACACAAAAGTTGCAAAACTTGTGGAAGAATGGGGAAAAGATTTAATAGGAAAATATGGATATAGTAGTATTTCAACAGTGGTAGGAGCAACATATCCAAAGCAATTACAAGATTTAAGAAAATTAGCACCACATACCTTTTTCTTAATACCAGGTTATGGAGCACAAGGTGGAAAAGCAGAAGATATAGCTTTAGGATTTGATGAAAACGGAATTGGTGGAATTGTCAATAGTTCTAGAGGATTAATGTGTGCATATAAATCTGATTTATGGAAAGATAAATATGCAGAAGAGGATTTTGCAAAAGCAACAAGAGCAGAGGCAATTAGAATGAGAGACGAATTAAATCAAGCTATAAAATAGAAAAGAGTAGAAGTGTTATCACGGGAAGAAGTGAAAAATATGAGACCAGGTAAGGATTATATAGGTGTAGGTTGTCGGAGCATTTATCATAAATGAAAAAGGACAATTATTATTACAACAAAGAAACAAAGAACCAGAAAAAGGCTATTGGAGTATACCAGGTGGAAAATTAGAATGGATGGAAACTTTTGAAGATGCTGTCAAAAGAGAAGTAAAAGAAGAATGTGGTGTGGATATAAAAGTAGAAAAACTATTAGGAATTTGTGACCATATTGTTGAAAAAGAAAACCAACATTGGGTATCCCCAAGCTTTTTGTGTAAAATCACAGAAGGAGAACCTAAAATCATGGAACCAACAAAACACATAGATATGCAATGGTTTGACTTACATACATTACCAGAAAATTTAACAATCACAACGAAACATGCAGTGAGAGCTTATACAAAAACACATGTTAATGAAAAACAAAAATAGATTAAAGGAGGTAAAACATGCCAAAGCAAGTATTAGCAAAGTTAGTACAAAAAGAAGAAATCATTAAAGGAATCTATAAATTTAGTGTAAAAGCAAGTGAAATTGTAGAAGATGCGAAACCAGGAAATTTTATCGAAATCAGAGTGACAGACCAAGTAGAACCATTTTTAAGAAGACCAATTAGTATCTATAATTTAGATAGAAAAAATGGAATTCTAGAATTTATTTTCCAAGTAAAAGGAAAAGGAACAGAGTTATTATCTAGAAAAGAAATTGGAGATAAAATTGATATTATAGGACCATTGGGATATGGAACATTTAAAACAGATAAATATAATAAATTAGCAGTTATCGGAGGAGGAATTGGAATATTCCCATTATATGAACTTTCTAAAGAAGCGAAGCTTGAGAAAAAAGAAGTACATTGCTATTTAGGATTTAGAAATAAAGATTTTGTTATGTTAGAAAAAGAATTTGAAGAGGTAACAGATAATTTAGTTATTACAACAGATGATGGAAGTTATAAAAATAAAGGATTTGCCATTGACTATTTAATGGAAGATATGCAAAAAGAACGATATGATTGTATATATGCCTGTGGACCACTTCCTATGTTAAAAGCTGTTCAAAAATATGCAAATGAAAATAACATCGAATGTCAAATATCATTAGAAGAAAAAATGGGATGTGGATTAGGTGTATGTTTAGGTTGTGCAGTAAAAACGGCTAAAAGTCCAAAAGATGCACCAGAATATTTCCATGTTTGTAAAGGTGGACCAGTATTTAACGCAAGAGATGTAGAGATATAAAGAGAGGAATGAAAATGCCAGGATTTACCATACATATTGCCATAGCAAAAGAATATGCCAAAAAACATGAAAAAGAAATAAAAAACATAGATGAATTTATAGAAGGGACAATTGCTCCAGACTATATTCCAATAGAAAACAAAAACATTAGTAAGAGTGAAACACATTATGGAATTTGGGGAGATTGGTCAAAAGACAATCAAGAAATTCATTTAGAGGCATTTTTGAAAGATGAAAAAGTAGATTTAAGCAGAGATTATTGGAAAGGATATTTTATCCATTTATTAGCAGATGATTATTTTGATAGAATCTATTTTAGACAAGAAGCAAAACAAGCAAAAGAAAATCAAGATACATTTCATAATGATTATGATTGTTTAAATGCTGAAATCATAAAAAGATATCATGTAGAACCTATGGAAAAAATAAAAAAATATATGAAGAAAATAGAAGATAAACCTAAATATTTGCAACTAGAAAAAATTATACAATTTATTGAGGAAATATCCAATATAAATTTAGAACGACAAGTAGAAATAATAAAATAAAAAGGAATGGAAGGGAGTCTTTTCCAAATAAGTAAGAAAGGAATGAAAAGTATGAATACGAAAGTAAATTTTGCAGGAATTGAAATGAAAAATCCAGTAACGGTTGCATCTGGTACATTTGGTTATGGAAGAGAATATGCAGATTTTTTCGATTTAGGAAAATTAGGAGCGATTATTACAAAAGGAACTTCTTTAAGACCAAAAAGTGGAAATAAACCATCAAGAGTATGTGAAACACCAAGTGGAATGCTAAATAGTATAGGACTTCAAAATCCAGGAGTAGAATATTTTGCTAATAACGATTTACCATTTTTAAGAAAGTTTGATACAAAAATCATTGTTAATGCATGTGGAAGTTCAATTGATGAATATGTAGAATTATGTAAGATATTAAATAATTTAGATATTGATGGTGTAGAATTAAACTTATCTTGTCCAAATGTTAAAGAAGGTTGTATGGCATTTGGAAACACCTATGAAGGGGTTAAAAAAGTGACAAGTGAAGTAAGAAAAGTATTAGACAAACCATTAATTGTAAAATTAACACCAAATGTAACAGACATTGCTGGAATAGCAAAAGGTGTAGAAGATGGTGGAGCAGATGCAGTTTCTCTAATCAATACATTATTAGCAATGAAAATTGATATTTATAAAAGGAAACCAGTTCTTGCTAATAATACAGGAGGATTATCAGGACCAGCCATCAGACCAGTAGCTGTCAGAATGGTATATCAAGTTGCACAAGCAGTTAATATTCCTATCATGGGATTAGGTGGAATTGTATCTGGAGAAGATGCTATTGAATTTATGTTGGCAGGTGCAACAACCGTTTCAATAGGCGCAGGTAACTTTATAGATCCATATACAAGCGTGAAAACGGTTGAAGGAATTGAAGAATATATGAGAAAATGCAATATAGAAGATATTAATGATATTATTGGAAAAGTGGAAATGAATTAGAAAAATATATATGAAAAAAGGGGATTATATGAAAAAATCAAAAAAAATTATCATTGCAATTTTTTCAATTATATGTATCATATTAATAGTAGCCATGGGATATAAAATTTATGAATATTGTATTGAATTTCGATTGGACAATACGAATAAATATAAAGTTACAACAGATACAAGATTCTTAACAATGAGAGATGATGGTGGTTCACATGAAAATATATATTATGGTATTGATTTAGAAAACAGACAAGTTATCAAATATTCGGAATATATAGATGCTAATATGAGTCATATATTTCATATAAATAGTAGAACAATTGAATTTAATAAAAATTTAACAGAAAATGATGCAAACAAATTAGAAGTATTATTAAGTAATACTTCTTTAGAAGAATATAATGAAGAATATATGAAAGAGGAAGAGGAACAAAGTACAAAAAAAAGTAATGAGCAAGGATTAAATTCAGGAACTTTTACTATTTCTTCTGCTTATTATACAGTTGAAAATATGAATTATGGAGAAATACAGGTATATGGTGACAGTTTTAAAGAAGCATTTTTAGATATGGTAGAAAATTAGTAAAAAATGATAATATAAAACTAAAATTTTATAGTAAAATAGGAAAGAATACTTGAAAAGTATTCTTTTTTGGTATAGAATAAGAAAGGTCGAGAGAGACTAAAAAATAAAAGTCAAAGACTTTTAAATATAAAGGAGGAATTATTATGTCAGTAAAACTAGGAATTAATGGTTTTGGAAGAATTGGAAAATTATCATTCCAAGCAGCATTAGCAAAAGAAGGAGTAGAGGTTGTAGCAGTAAATGACCCATTTGTTGCAGCAGACTACATGGCATATATGACAAAATATGATACAGTACATGGAAGATTTAATGGAACAATAGAAGAAAAAGATGGAAATTTAATAGTAAATGGAAAAGAAATAAAAGTATATAATGAAATGGATCCACACAATATCCCATGGGGAGAATTAGGTGTTGAATATGTATTAGAATGTTCAGGAGTATTTACAACAATGGAAAAAGCACAAGCACACTTAGATGCTGGAGCAAAACAAGTTGTTATCAGTGCTCCATCAAAAGATGCACCAATGTTTGTTATGGGAGTTAATAATACAGAATATAAACCAGAAATGAACATTGTATCAAATGCATCATGCACAACAAACTGTTTAGCACCACTTGCTAAAGTTATCAATGATAAATTTGGTATTACAGAAGGATTAATGACAACTGTACATGCAACAACAGCAACACAAAAAACAGTTGATGGTGCTTCTAAAAAAGATTGGAGAGGTGGTAGAGCAGCTGCTGCAAACATTATCCCATCTTCAACAGGAGCAGCAAAAGCAGTTGGAAAAGTTATCCCTTCATTAAATGGAAAATTAACAGGTATGTCATTCAGAGTACCAACAGTTGATGTTTCAGTTGTTGACTTAACATGTAATTTAGCAAAACCAACAACATATGAAGAAATTTGTAAAGCTATGAAAGAAGCTTCTGAAAATGAATTCAAAGGAATCATCGAATATACAGATGAACCAGTTGTTTCTTCAGACTTCATTTCAGATCCACATACATCAATCTTTGATGCTTCGGCTGGAATTATGTTAACAGATACATTTGTAAAATTAGTAGCTTGGTATGACAACGAATGGGGATATTCAAATAAATTAGTTGACTTAGCTTGCTATATTGCATCTGTAAAATAATAGAAATATATAAAAAGAAAGTAATTTTTATTGCTTTCTTTTTTTTTATACATTATAATAATTTTATAATCAAATAAAGAAGAGGAATGTTATGAATTTAACTGAAGATGAAATATATCGATTTGTTCGATTAAATGGTAGAACATTAAGAAAAAATGGAATTCGTATAACCGAAGTACAAAGTGAAACTTGTAGCAAAGCATTACTTGAAAAAAGATTAGCTCAAATTCATATGTCAGATGAAGAAAAAATAGAATTAATAAAAAATATGAATAATGTCATGCTAAAAGTAGCAATCATACAAACAATTTCAGATAAGAATCATATGAAACAAGCAATTCAAGAAAGCAATATATCTGATGAATTACTTGTAAAAACTTTAGCGATAGATTTAAAAAATACAGTAACTGCCAATCAGATAATTCATACAGTGGAAAATGATAAAATAAGGACAGAAGTAGGGCAACTTTTAGATGAAAGATTTGAAAGTCAAAAACATTTTTTGGAGCAAACAGGATTAAAAAGAAAAGTAATTGATAAAATTATAGTTTCAGAAGCCAATAAAGAACATAGAGGAAATATACCAGAACCAATAATGAAAATAGCAACAGAAGAATTAGGAATCGATTTAAGTAAAGAACGTTCTGACTATGAAAAAATTGGTATTAATGAACAAGTAATTGAAAGAGAACAGGCTCATGCAGAATTTGGAGATGGTATTTTTGATGAAATGGAAAAACAATATTTAAATAATGTAAGAGCTGATTATGACCACCCAAGAAGGATTTCAATGGGAAATGTAAAGGGAACTTTATCTATGAATGAAAAAGAAGGGACAAATGCGGATTTAGGAGAATGCAGTTGGAAGACTTTATGGGAAACACTTAAAAGGTCAGATACATATATGGAAAAAGCTTTATCTGGAGAATATCAATTTGGAAAAGAAGAAATGGAACGATTAAATAAAGAAGAGGCAATAAAACTAGTAGGAAAAGGTTCTCAACTATATGTTCGAGGAAATGGAAATCATAGAATGACATTTCTAAAATTAAAATATTTATCTGAACGAGAAGAAGCAAAAAGAGATCCTGAAAAACTGAAAGAAGTTGAAGAAAAATATACATATGATATAGAAAGTGTTAGAGAAGTTCCAGAAAACATAAAAGAATTAGTAAACATGAATGTTTTATTAGAATTACAAGAAGTAACCAAAAAACAAATGGATTTACATGAACTGGTAAAAGATGGTCAAAAAATTGGATATCGAATAGAAGGCGAAGACATAGAATTAATTGGCATAGAGGAAGTAGAGCAATATGTACAAGAAAGATTGAGAAGTTTACAAACTGAAAATATAGACCAATATAATGAAGTTATACACAATTTAACGACCAATATGAGCAAAACAAATAGAAAAGAAGAATATTTAGCAGTTTTACAACAAATACAAGAACAAAAGAAAAAGAAAGAAGTGCAAAATGAAGTAGACACAATGGAATATGGAGAAACATTATCAGAAGAAGTAAATGAAGAAAAGCCAAATGCTCAACTAGAAAGAGAAGAATTTGCTAATCATAATAACAATTTAGAAATACAACAGAAAAAAGGAATATGGAATAGATTAAAGGAAAAAATACAAAATAGTAAGATATTTAGAAAGATAATGAGAAGAGATGAAATAAAGAGATTACCTGAAGCAACAATAATAAGAGAAGCGACACCAAGAAGACAGAATAAGCTTGAATGGGATTTGCAAAATTATGGAACGACAAAAGAAGAATTTGACAAAAAGGTCAATGCGTTATTAGATAAAAGAGAGGAACAAAGTCAAGATAAAATTGGTAAACAAGAGGAAAAAGAAGAAGAACAGTTGTAAAAAAATAAGAAAGTATATGTTAAATACTATTTTTTCTTTTTTAGCTTATTATAGTAAGTTATAAATAAGAGATAAAGCCCAGGAGGAACAAATGAAAATTGAAGTATATAGAAGAGAAACAAAATGTATCCTTAAGGACGAAATATATTATTGCCATTTTATTTAGAGATTATTGGGCAACAGAGCAACAAAGAGAAAAAATTTCGAAAAAAGAAAAATGGGATATGATAAAAGAAGAAGAAGAAAAAAAGAAAAAATATAACCCAGATAATATTTTTCATAAAAGTAATATCTCACATACTGATTATAAGGAAAATATACCACAAGAGAATAATGCTCTGATAGAAGTAAAAGAAAATATTTTTGTAAAAATTGTGAATAAAATAAAAAAATTTTTCTTAAAATAATCTTAAAATAACCACTTGAAAACTGGAAAAAAATGCTATACAATAGAACTGTTGAGAAAGAGAACTGCATATGATTGATTGCAGTAAAGAAAGGGAGGATTCATTATGAATAAAAAAACTGTAAAAGATATTGATTTGAAAGGAAAAAAAGTATTTGTTAGATGTGACTTTAATGTACCAATGGACGAAAATCAAAATATAACAGATAATGCAAGAATTGTGGGAGCGTTACCAACAATCAAATATTTATTAGAACAAAATTGTAAAATTATATTAGCATCACATTTAGGAAGACCAAAAGGAGAATTTAAACCTGAATTTTCATTGGCACCAGTTGCTAAAGAATTATCAAAATTATTAGGACAAGAAGTGATTATGGCAAAAGATGTTATAGGTGAAGATGCTATGACAAAAGCAGCTAATTTAAAAGAAGGAGAAATCTTATTACTTGAAAATGTAAGATTTCATAAAGAAGAAACAGACAATGACCCAGAATTTTGTAAAAAATTAGCTTCAATGGCAGAAGTGTATGTAAATGATGCTTTTGGAACAGCTCATAGAGCACATGCTTCAACAACAGGAATTGCTAGTTACTTACCAGCAGTATCAGGATTCTTAATTGAGAAGGAATTACAATTTTTAGGAAATGCTGTAAACAATCCAGAAAGACCATTTGTTGCTATTTTAGGTGGAGCAAAAGTTTCTGATAAAATTGGTGTTATTGATAGTTTATTAGAAAAAGTAGATACATTAATGATTGGTGGAGGAATGGCATATACATTCTTTAAAGCACAAGGATATGAAGTAGGAAATTCAATTTGCGAAATGGACAAATTAGACTTAGCAAAAGAAGCTATGGAAAAAGCAGAACAAAAAGGTGTTAAGTTAATGCTTCCAGTAGATACAAAAATAGGTAAAGAATTTAAAGCAGATACAGAAAGCAAAATTGTAAGTTATACAGAAATTCCAGCAGATTGGGAAGGATTTGATATAGGGCCAGAAACGATAAAAATGTTTGAAGAAGAATTAAGAAAAGCAAAAACAGTTGTATGGAACGGACCTTTAGGATTATTCGAATTTGATCAATTTGCTATTGGAACAAATGCGATTGCAAAAGTTTTATCAGAAATCGATGCTACAACAATTATTGGTGGTGGAGATTCAGCAGCAGCTGTTAAGAAAGCTGGATTAGAAGATAAAATGACACATATTTCAACAGGTGGAGGTGCTTCTCTAGAATTCTTAGAAGGAAAGAAACTACCAGGAATTGAAGCTTTAATGGATAAATAAAAAAAGAAATGTCGCATAGAGTTCGTTTGTCTATGGGACATTTTTTAATGTCCCAAACAGAAACGTCCCTAATAGGACAAAAATTTACAAAATATATTGAAAATAGGAAAACATTATGATAGAATTTCAGTAACAAAAAGAGAAAGTGAGATAATGGTATACAAGGGAAAAAAGGGGAAAAGTAAGAAGTGAAAGAAATAAGCATAGAAGATAGAATAAGAGATGCAAGAAAACGATTAAATGCTTTAATCTTATTAGTAGCATTTACAGCAATTTTATTAATTGCAACAACATATGCGTGGTTTTCTACACAAAGAAATGTTACATTAGGCGGATTAGAAGGACAAGTCAATGTAGCAGAAGGGTTGCAAATTTCATTAGATGCGTTAAACTGGGCAAATGAAATTGATTTAACAGCAAATGCAGTAGCATATTTTGCACAGACAAATGAAACAAATGGATGGACAGGTACAGATAGAGTATCATTAGAAAATCCTTGGAAACAAGCTGCTGATGGCACTAGTTATGAAGCCCGTACAAATATCATACCAAGTGAATTATTACCAGTATCTACAACAGCACAAAATACAGAAGGTATTGGATTAAATGATTTTAATATGTATAGAGGAGAACTACAATCAGGAAATCAATTACATACAATTGAAAAAGTGGCAGCTGAGGCAGATTCGGGATATTATGCAATTGACTTCTTCTTACAGAATTCTTCCTCACAAGAAGCCATTTTAAGTGGAACAGGAGATTTACTGAGAGTGGAGAGTAATTCATCCATTAATTTAAATGAAGCATCAAGAGAGTCAACCGGTTTACAAAACACCCTAAGAGTCGCATTTGCCATATATGATGAAGATCCAAACTTAGCTGATGATACAGTAGTAGGTAGTAGTACAGCCAATCAAGCTACCATATTAGCAGCGACTACTGGTGATGACCGTGTGATAACAGATGTGGCAATATGGGAACCAAATGCAAGTGGAGCACAAGTAGGAACATCTCCTGCAATCGAAAGATATGCAGCACATGTTGATTACATTGTGCAAAACAATAACAAATTAACATTATCATCAACAGATAGAGCAAGTTTAACATCAGGAACAAGTAGATTTGATGCAGATGATCCAGTACCGACATATGCATTAACAGCAACATCTGTTGGAAAATCTATAAGCGATATATATAATTGGGATACAACCGCAGTCACAAATGGATTAGTAAAACAAAATACGGTTAAAACACCGAATACAGGTATTGTAGCAGACAATCCAGTACAATTAAAAAGTGTGACAGATGGTACAACTGATTTTGTTATTGAACCAGGAAAATATATCCATATGAGAATGTATGTATGGCTAGAAGGACAAGATGTAGATTGTATCAATTACGCATCACTAGGAGGAGGATTAACCATAGATGTAGGACTAAGTAAACCAGGTTCAACAAGCTTGCCAGAGGCAGAGAAAGAATTAATCGATACAAACACAGAATATATAGGCTATTATGCAGATATAGATGGAGATGACACAGTAGATGGTATCATTTATGCAGATTTAGCGAAAGGAAAAAGTGGAACATGGGGACGACCATCACCAAGCTATTTGGATACAGGTTACTATTCTTATGCGACCGAAACAGGCTTAAAAGATTATTATATAAGTGAAACGAATTATACAGGACCATTTGGTACAAAAGATGTGATCACAGCAGTAGAAGGAAGTGGAGGAAAAGACAGGTTTTATGTAATGACATTGGAAAATTTTATGGATGAGTATGGACACGACAGTCTTCGGTTGGTATATGGCAGCAGATGATCAAATGAATGATTATGCTACAGCAACATCGATAGATTTTGGAACAGGAAAAACAAATACAGCGACAATGATAGCGAAATGGAATGCTAGTGAATATGGGGAACAAAATTATTTCGAAGAGGATATATGGGGCCTTATACAAGAAGAAGTAGCAGAAGGCTGGTTTGTACCATCAATTTGTGAGTGGTCAGCATTTGGTAGGAATCTAAACATAACATTCGATAATTATTCAGACTACAGCTTAGATCAGATGGGATATTGGTCTTCTTCGCAGGCAAGTGAAAGATATGTATATACTGTTACACCAGACAATACGGGAGGAGTTTACCAATACACGTCAACGCCAGACGATATGCTTTTTGTGCGTCTGAGCGCGACTTTCTAATGGTATAGGAAAAATCGAAAGGTATCTGAACCTATATGGATTTTTCCGTATACAACAAGGTTAAGATATCGATATTTGCCAAGAGAAATAACAGAATTGATGTGAAAAAACAAGGAAAAACTAAGAGAATACTTGAAAAGTATTCTCTTTTGTTATACAATGGTACTGTCTGTGGTGACATATAATAATGTTATTCACAAAAAATATAGATTAACATTATTATATATAAAAAATGAAAGCGTAAAACGCGCGAATGGAGGAATTTTTATGAGAAGAAAAGTAATCGCAGGAAACTGGAAAATGAACATGCTTCCAGATGAGACAATTAAATATATTGAGGAATTATCAAAATTAGTAGGTGAAACACAAAATGAAGTGATTTTATGTGTTCCATTTACTGATTTATTTTATGCCTTATTAACTGCACAAAATACAAATATCAAAATAGGTGCACAAAATATGCATTTTGAAGAAAAAGGTGCTTATACAGGAGAAGTATCAGCAAAAATGTTAAAATCAATTAATGTAGAATATGTCATTATTGGACATTCAGAAAGAAGACATTATTTTAATGAAACAGATGAAAGTGTAAATAAAAAGATAAAAGCAGCATTTGCAAATGGATTAAAACCAATTGTATGTGTTGGAGAAACATTAGAACAAAGAGAAGCTGGAAAAACAGCAGAAGTCATCACAAAACAAACAGAACTAGCATTAGAAGGATTAACGCAAGAACAAGTAGAAAATACAATTATTGCTTATGAACCAATTTGGGCAATTGGAACAGGAAAAACTGCAACAAGTGAAGATGCTAATAACTCAATCAAAGATATCCGTAAGAAAATTGCTGAAATTTATGGACAAAATGTAGCAGATAGCGTTATAATACAATATGGTGGAAGTGTAAAATCTAAAAATGCAAAAGAACTATTCACCATGTCTGATATAGATGGAGGATTAGTTGGTGGAGCAAGTTTAGATCCAGAAGAATTTTCAAAGATTGTTAACTTTGACAAAGAAGCTTAGTTTATTGTATACGAAAAATTTTATATAAGAGCAAGATAACAATCGACAGTTTACACAATAACACTTAGAATCTTAAAGAAAAGGATGGTAGATTATGAAAGATAAATTAACAATGCTAATGATATTAGATGGTTTTGGAGATAATCCAAACAAAGATGGAAATGCTATTAAATTAGCTAAAACACCAAATATTGATAAACTAATGAAAAAATATCCAAATACAGAAATCTATACAAGTGGATTACATGTTGGATTGCCAGAAGGACAAATGGGAAATTCAGAAGTAGGACACACCAATATTGGAGCAGGAAGAATTGTATATCAAGAATTAACTAGAATTACGAAATCAATAGAAGATGGAGATTTCTTCTCAAATCCAGAATTTATTGCAGCTATAGAAAATTGTAAGAAACACAACTCTAAATTACATATTTTAGGATTAGTGTCAGATGGAGGAGTACATAGTCATAATCGTCATCTATATGGATTATTAGAAATGGCTAAAAGAAGAGATTTTGAAAATGTATATGTACATTGCTTTTTAGATGGAAGAGATACACCACCAGCATCAGCAGAAAGCTATATTGTAAAACTAGAAGAAAAAATGAAAGAGAAAAAAGTAGGAAAGATTGCAAGTTTGTCAGGTAGATTCTATGCGATGGATAGAGATAAAAGATGGGAAAGAGTTCAAAAATGCTATAATGCTCTTGTTAATGGTGAAGGAATCAAAGCAGGCAGTAGCGTAAAAGCAATTGAAGATTCTTATCAAAAAGAAGTATTTGATGAATTTGTTGAACCAACTGTTATTTGTAATGGGGAAGAACCAATTGCAAAAATTGAGAAAAATGATTCTGTTATTTTCTTTAACTTTAGACCAGATAGAGCAAGAGAGATTACAAGAGCATTAGTAGATCCAGATTTTGATGGATTTGAAACAAAGAAAGATTTAAATCTATATTATGTATGTTTCACAAGTTATGACGAAACAATGCCAAATGTGCATATTGCATTCAAAAAAGAAGCTTTACACAATACATTTGGAGAATATATTAGTAAATTAGGATATACACAATTAAGAATTGCAGAAACAGAAAAATATGCGCATGTTACTTTCTTCTTTAACGGTGGAGAAGAAAAACAATATCCAGGAGAAGATAGAATATTAGTACCATCTCCAAAAGTAGAAACATATGATATGAAACCTGAAATGAGTGCATATGAAGTAACAGATAAGGTGTTAGAAGCCATTCAAAGTGATAAATATGATAGTATCATATTAAATTATGCAAATACAGATATGGTAGGACATACAGGAAGTTTAGAAGCAGCTATCAGAGCAGTTGAAGCTGTAGATGAATGTGTAGGAAAAGTTGTAAGTTTAGTAGAAGAAAAACAAGGTAATTTAATTATTACAGCAGACCATGGAAATGCAGAACAAATGATAGATTACAAGACAGGAGAACCACATACAGCACATACAACAAATCCTGTACCAATTATATTAGTTACACCAAATACAACATTAAAATTAAAATCAGGTGGAAAATTAGCAGATTTAGCACCAACTATGCTTGATCTAATGCATCTAGACAAACCAGAGGAAATGACAGGAGAAAGTTTATTAGATAAGGAATAAAGGATATGTTAAATCACACAAAAAAGATAAAAGAAATGTATGAAGAGATACAAAGAAAATTACTATATATGATACCAGAAAAATGGGAATCGATATATTTATATAGTTCTGTCATAGAAGAGGGAAAAAAAGAACCAACAGGAGAATTATTTTTCTATTATATTCCAAAAGGAATATTTAGAAAAAATCCTGTTAATGTCTATGAGGTTCCAGGTAAATTTAATATTGATGAACAACAATATTTAGATTTAGCTCAAAAATTATATGATGATATAAAACTATTAAGAGAGGAATTTAAAAGAACAACTCAAGGAGAAATGTGGAGTAATCTTACAATATCGATAACAAATATGAAATTTCGAGCAGAATATAGTTATGAAGATTTGGTAAATAATGCTTTTAATAGTTATGAACGTCATGTGATTTGGAGATATAAATACTTAGGAATTGGACCAGAACAAGTTTCCAAAAAAGATAAAGATATATTATATCGATATTTTAATGGTGCAAGAAATTTAGCAGAAGTAGAAGAATATAATGCAGGTATCTATATAGAACAGGATACAAAAAATATTTTCGAGTATAGTACCCAAGAAAATGAATTGGAAAATGATGGTTATATAAGAGAAGATGAAGTGCAAGATATAGGAACAAGAAAATATAACCAAATTCAAAGTCATAAAATAGAAAATAATTGGGATGCAAATGCTCGAAAAAAAGAAAAGACTATATGGAGTCATGATGATCACTCTGTAGAACAATATATTAGAAAAAGTAGTAGGCGATTAAAAAACAATCAGAATAATACAAGTAATAGTGAAGTAGAAAAACAAGAAAATAAAAAAGATGTTATACTAAGAAATAAACAATCTAAGACAGCAAATAAAGAACAACAAGATGATACAATTGAAAAAATGAGAAGATTGCAAGAAGAACTTCAAGCAAGAAAAGTGAAGGATAAGCAAGAAACAGTGCAAAAACCAAAAACAAAAAAGGTTTCCAAAACAATGAGTAATAAGAAAAAAGGAAAAAACAAAAATGAAATAACAAATGAAGAATTTCATAAACCAATTAGAAATCAAATATTATTTTCAGAAGATGAAATAGATGAAGAGTAGAAAAGTTTTTAAATTTAGGCAATTTGTCTAAAAAATATATATACAAATCAAGTATTGAAAGGAGCAATGAAAATGATTTATTCAAAAGAATTAGAAGAAATGTGTGTTGTAAAAAAAGGAGTAGACCATGGACCAGCACCAATTCCAGAAGAAGGAAAATGGGTAAAAGCAAAAGAAATAAAAGATATATCAGGTTTAACACATGGTATTGGATGGTGTGCACCACAACAAGGCGCATGTAAATTAACTTTAAATGTAAAAGATGGTATCATTCAAGAAGCATTAATTGAAACAATTGGATGTTCAGGAATGACACACTCAGCAGCTATGGCTGGAGAAATTTTAACAGGAAAAACTCTATTAGAAGCATTAAATACAGACTTAGTTTGTGATGCTATCAATACTGCTATGAGAGAATTATTCTTACAAATTGTATATGGAAGAACACAAACTGCTTTCTCAGAAGGAGGTCTTCCAGTAGGAGCAGGACTTGAAGATTTAGGAAAAGGTCATACATCACAAGTGGGAACAATTTATTCAAGTACATTAAAAGGACCTAGATACTTACAATTAACAGAAGGATATATTGTAGAATTAGGATTAGATAAAGATGACCAAATCATTGGATACAAATATGTTCATATGGGAAAAATGATGGATAATATCAAAAAAGGAATGGATCCAATGGAAGCTATTGAAAAAGCTTCAAGTACATATGGAAGATTTGATGAGGCTGTTAAGAAGATTGACCCAAGACAAGAATAGAAAACGAATGAAAAGCGGCATCTTGCGTCGTCAAACTTCATTTGAAATTTAAAGCTAAAGCTTACTAAGGCTGTAACAAGCAAAGCCTTAACAGCCTTAGCATTAACGTACAAAGAAGTACGTCTCATAAATTTCAAATTCGTTTTCCTAGCAATATACCACTTTTGCTTCGTTTTAGTAGATTAGCATTTTTGATAAATCCAAACTTCAATGTACAAGAGTACACCTTCAGTTTGTCTATTTTTATGAAAAATGCACATCTCACTAATTTTAATCAATTTTCGAATAAAAACGAATGAAAAGCGAGACTACTTTTACTTTCTTCTTAGTGTAGGTATTCAAACTAAAAATAATTTTAAAGGAATGATATGAGTATGACAAGATTGAAATATGATGATGAAGATAGAGAAATCAGAAGTGCATTACAAGATGGAATAAAAGATTATCAAGAAAAAAGTAAACAGGAAAACGGCAGAAAATTTAGAACACAAGACGAAATTAATTTCTTATCTGTATTAAACAAATTTGCAACGAAGAAAACAAAAAAAGTTGAAGACAGCGAAGAAGATGATGATTTTCGACGAAAACAAGCAATCAATAAGTTGTTAAGGTCATATCAAAAGAGTTTATCAAGTGAAGTTATTTTATTAGCTATTGAGATGTATGAACAAGGAAAAAGCTATGATGAAATAGAAAGATACTTACAGTATGAGCAAAGAAGAAAAGAAAGTTTAGGAAACGTAGATTATTATGGTGGGCGAACACTAAGAGAAGCAAGAAAAGAACTTGAAGATGATGAACTAGACCGATAATAAAAATTTATTGGAAATAAGTAAATTGATGTGGGGGAAAAATGAAATTTGGTTTAGATGAAAAAGTTGTAAAAGATATTGTATCTATACTAGAAAAGTATAGTGAGGTGGATAGTGCCTGCATCTTTGGCTCAAGAGCAAGAGGAGATTATCGAAAAGGGTCTGATATCGATATAGCTTTGTTTGGAGAAAATCTTACATTTCAAATAAATACAAAGATATATTTTGAAATTGATGATTTATATCTGCCATACAAAATAGACTTAATAAATTTTAATAGTCTTGGAGAAGAAGATAAAATTAAAGATAGTATATTAAAAGAAGGAGTTGAAATATATGCCAGATAATGTAATACAAAGTTATGAAAATTTAAAAAAGGCTTTTAATAAATTAAAAGAATTTGTCGATACAGATAATGGTAGTGAAAAAGATAGAGGAGCCATCATAAATGCATATCAATACACTTTTGAGTTATTTTGGAAAACCCTTCAAAAATATTTGAAACAACAAGAATTATTAGATGAGTTAGGTCCAGGTTCAGTAATTAGAACAGCTTTTCAATATAATATTATCCAAGATGGCGAAACGTATATGTATATGTTAAAAGATAGAAATCTAATAACACATACATATAAAGAAGATGTAGCAGAAGAGATACACAATAGAATAAAGGAAGAATACATTACAGAATTAGAGAAATTTATAGAATATTTTGATAAAAAAATATAAGAATAGGGAGGAAATAAAATGGCAGTAACATTTGAAAGTTATGAAAGAAGAATCGATCAGATAAAACCAGTAATGGAAAAATACGGAATAAAGGATTTTGAAGATGCATTAAAAATATGTACAGATAAAGGATTTAATCCATATGAAATCGTAAAAGGAGTACAACCAATCTGTTTTGAAAATGCAGCTTGGGCATATACATTAGGAGCAGCAATCGCTGTTAAAAAAGGTTGCACAAAAGCAGCAGATGCAGCTAAAGCAATCGGAGAAGGATTACAAGCTTTCTGTATTCCAGGTTCAGTTGCAGATGATAGAAAAGTTGGATTAGGACATGGAAACTTAGCATCAATGTTATTATCAGAAGATACAAAATGTTTTGCATTCTTAGCAGGACATGAAAGCTTTGCAGCAGCTGAAGGAGCAATCGGAATTGCAAAATCAGCAAACAAAGTAAGAAAAGAACCATTAAGAGTTATCTTGAATGGACTTGGAAAAGATGCAGCACAAGTTATCTCAAGAATTAATGGATTTACATATGTAAAAACAGACTTTGATTTCTTCACAGGAAAAGTAAAAGTAGTAGAAGAAATTAAATACTCAGATGGAGAAAGAAGCAAAGTAAGATGTTATGGAGCAAATGATGTTAGAGAAGGTGTAGCTATCATGTGGATGGAAGATGTTGATGTATCAATTACAGGTAACTCAACAAACCCAACAAGATTCCAACATCCAGTTGCAGGAACATATAAAAAAGAAAGATTAGCAGAAGGAAAGAAATACTTCTCAGTAGCATCAGGTGGTGGAACAGGAAGAACATTACACCCAGACAATATGGCAGCAGGACCAGCTTCATATGGTATGACAGATACAATGGGAAGAATGCACTCAGATGCACAATTTGCAGGAAGCTCATCAGTACCAGCACATGTTGAAATGATGGGATTAATCGGAATGGGAAACAACCCAATGGTTGGAGCATCAGTTGCAGTAGCAGTTGCAGTAGAAGAAGCAATGAAATAGTCCAATAGGGACGTGTCAAAATGGACAAAAAATGTCCAAAAGTGACAGACCTCAAAGAATAAACTTATGAAAGTTATTTTGAGGTCTGTTTTTTGTTATTATTCAATATTTTTAATGGAATAAATTTCTATTTATAACACATACTAAAATATATAAATCATTAAAAAATAAAATAGGAGATAAGTTATGAATAGGAAATATAGGAAGTTAAGAATAGAAAAAAGAAATCGACTTTTAGAGTTAGCATATATTGATCCGATAACAGGTTTAGGAAATTATAATGCGTATCTGGAAAAAACAAAAGAAAAGCTAGAAATGAATAGTAAAAAAACGGTTATTATTTTAGATATAGATAAATTTAAAACATTTAATAAGAAATATGGACATGTAAAAGGAAATGAGTTATTAAAAAGAGTAGGAGAAGAAATAAAACATGCCATTAGGAAAACAGATATTGTTTGCCGATTAGCAAATGATGTGTTTGGGATATGTTTAATTGGAGAAGTAGATGTGGAAAATATAACGGAAAGATTAAATAACAAGATATCGAGAATCAATATAGGAGAGATATGGTATAATTTGCGAATCTCTATGGGAGTGTATATATGTGATAAAGATGAAAGAGATGTGCAAAGTATTATCGATAAAGCAATTATGGCACATGATAGTATTAAAGGAAAATATCATGTGCCATATGGTGTATTTACAGAAAAATTTGAACAAAAAGTGATAAGAGAAAGTGAAATAGAAAACATGATGGAAGATGCTATTAAAAATAAAGAATTTGAAGTATATTATCAACCACAAATTAGTACGAAAACAGAAAAAATGGAAGGTGCAGAAGCTTTAGTTAGATGGAACAAGGCGGAAAATAGGATATTTCCAAACGAATTTATTCCTATATTTGAAAAAAATTATTTTATTATAAAATTAGATGAATATGTCTTTGAAAAGGTATGTGAGAATATACAAGAAATGAAGACACAGTTTAAAGACATTCCTAAAATTTCAGTAAATATATCTAAGGAAAGTTTAGTAGACAGAAATTTTCTTGAAAAATATGAAAAAATCATGAAGAAATATGATATAATGCCAGAAGAAATAGAATTAGAAATAACAGAAGGATCAACAGTAAACAATGATATAGATATACAAAAGATATTGAATAAAATAAAGCAAAAAAGATTTAGCATAGCAATCGATGATTTTGGAACAGGTTATTCTTCATTAAATATGTTAGAAATGATGCCAATAGATACTTTAAAAATAGATAAATCATTTATAGATAGAATAGATATAAATGAAGAAAAAGCAATTTTAATAGAAGTTATCATGTTTATTAGCAAAAAGTTAAATCTAAAAACAGTTGCCGAAGGAGTAGAAACAATAGAACAGGTAAATTATTTAAAAAGATGGAATTGTGATTTGATACAAGGATATGTATATCAAAAACCATTAAGATTTGAAGAATTGAAAAAATATATAAAAGGAGATAAGATATAAAAATGATAAATGAATATTATAAGAATTTTAAAGTAAGAGATTATATGAATGAAGAAATATTAAAAAGTGCACAGGCTAATGATGTAATAGATTGTTCTTTAGGGACAAATCCTTTTATTAATGAAAATATCATAAAAGAATGTGTAAAACAAACCACATATGAAATCAATAAATACCCATCTATAGAATATGAAAAATTAAAAGAGCAGTTGCTGGAATTCTGGAATAAACAAATTGGAAAAACAATAGACAAAGAAAATATTGCATTTGGAGCAGGAACTATGGGAATGCTTAGAAATATTAGTCAGTTTTTAATAGATGAAGGAACAAAGGTATTAGGATGTGCACCTCAATTTCCAAGATTTATATCAGAAGTAGAATTAAGAAGAGGAAAATATGAATGGGTAAATTTAAAAAAGGAAAATAACTATAAATTTATAGTAGATGACTTCTTAAATAAGATAAATGATACGTATCAATTTATATCTATAGAAAATCCAAATAATCCTACAGGACAAATAATCGATGTTCAAGACATTGAAGAAATTGTGAAAAAAGCAAAACAATATGATATTTTTGTTATAGTAGATGAGGCATATGGGGATTATATGCCTTTAGAGAATTCAGCGATAACATTAGTCGATAAATATCATAATTTAATGGTACTAAGAAGTGCATCAAAATATTTTGGATTACCGAATCATAGAATAGGTTACTTATTTGCAGCTAAAGAGATTGTAAAAATATATAATGAAATTTCTTTACCATTTCCATTTTCAGATTTATCAGCAAGTATATTTACTAAAATTTTAAAACGTTATGAAGAATTGGAAGAAACTAAATTAAAAACAATCATAGTAAATGAAAAAATATATAAAGCACTTAATACGGAAAATTATATTTATACAAATGTTGAAACACCAATTTTTACAATAAAAACAGATAAATATGAAAACTTGACGAAAAAATTAAGTGAAAAGGGAATGATTGCAGAAAGTTGTGGATATTTTCTAAATCTAGACGATCATTATGCAAGAATAAGAATACATAAAGATTATGAAAGAATCATAAAAATACTTTCAGAAGTATTGTAAATAAAAGCGAATAAAACCCCTATAATTGAGTAAAATAAAGGTACAAACAAAATGCGAACAAAAATTTTATGTTTTTTTATAAAAAGTATTGACAAAGTGAAAAATAAAATATAAAATAAGAACAACAAAAGCGAACAATAATTTGCAAAACAAAAATTCAAGAATAGGAGTGATATTTATGTATAAAGTAAAAAAACAAATCCGTGTAAAAAACAGTATAAATACTACATTAGAAAGACATCCTGTACCAGTTTTAGGAATTGATTACAAAGTAAAAATTGTGTATAAAAATGTAAAAGTACCAGAATTAAATGTAGAAAATAAATTAATAAAAATATCACTTCCTAATCGATATAAAAAAGATAATAATCAAGAAATTTTAGACTTAGCAATTGATAAAATGTACGAACAAATTGCAAAAGTAGAAGTGGAAAGAGCAATGGAAAAAACAAGAATCATGTTAGGATTTGCACCAGAAGACTATGAAATTAGAAACATGAAAAAAGAAATTGGAAGATGTGTTAATGGTAAAATTACAATAAATCCTAAAATTGTTATGTTCCATAGAGATGTTATTGATTTTATTGTATTACATGAATATTGTCATTTAAAATATAAAACACATTCAAAATATTTTTATAGAATGATAGAAAATTATGAGCCAAACTTTGAAAAATATGAAAAAATCATAGAAACTAGCTTGTTTCAATACTAGAAATACGATATAATCATAATATGATGAAAGAAATAATTGTAAATAAAAAATACCATGAAAAAAAATTGAATAAAATCATATTAGAAGAATTACCAAATATAAACTATCCTACATTTTGTAAATTATTAAGAAAAAAAGATATAAAGATAAATGGGAAAAGGATAAATAAAGATATATTGGTCTATGAAAATGATAAGATAGATATATATCTTCCAAAGGAGTTAGAAGATATAAAAATAAACTTAGATAAAGTATATGAAGATGAAAATATATTGGTAATCAATAAGCCAGCAAACATTGAAGTAACAGGAAGTAATTCTTTAACAGACTTAATCAACAAACAGTATACAAATTGTGAATTTAAACCACAACCATGCCATAGGATTGACAGAAATACAACTGGATTGGTTATGTTTGCTAAAAATGAAGAAACATTAAGAATCTTATTAGAAAAATTTAAAAAACATGAAATTGAAAAACATTATCTAGCATTAGTATATGGAATTCCCAACAAGAAAGAAGAAAGACTAGAGGCTTATTTATTTAAAGATCAAAAAAAGTCACAAGTATATATTAGTGATACTTTTAAAAAAGGATATCAAAAAATTATTACTAAATATACTGTACTAGAAAAAAGAAAAGATAATACAGCTTTATTAGATGTTGAAATTGAAACAGGAAGAACACATCAAATAAGAGCACATCTAGCATATATTGGATATCCTATTATTGGTGACGGAAAATACGGAAAAAATGAAATTAATAAGCAATTCGGTAAAAGGTATCAGATGTTATGTAGTTATAAATTAAAGTTTCATTTTCAATCTGAGAGTGGAATATTGTCATATTTAAAAGGAAAAGAAATTGAATTAAAAAATATAAACATGTAAAAGGATGTGACTATTAAACAGTTAATAGTCACATCCTTTTTCTATCATAGCTTCATCAATTTGATTAACTCTTTTAATTAAAGACAATAAAAACTTAGACAAAATATATTTTGCATTCTTTAAATTAATATCTATATTTTTAGCTTTACAAGCATTTTTTACTTCAGTTAAATCATTTCTAATGGCAGGAAGTAGTGATAGAGAAATACACACCATAACTTCAATTTCCTCTGTATTGACTTTGAAAAGTTTTAATGGGGTACATAGTAATCTAATCGTTTTTGCTAAGTTTGCAACAGTTGTTGTTTGAGAATATATAAAAGTTGTGTTACAAACGATGATCAATTTAATTCCTATCCATAAAGCAAATATAAAACTATCTAAGAAAAGATTAATGACAAATGTGAAAAGGACAAAAGGAACAATTTTTAAGGTATTAAAAAATGCTTTTTTAATACTAAGTTTACACAATAATATAATTGCTAGATTTATGATAAAACATGCTAAAATGTAAATATGATTAGGTAAGAAAAATATAGTAGTGGCATATATAATAAAAATTAAAAATTTAAGAACATCTTTCATATAGATTTCCTTATCTATCCAATTTTTCTTTGATGGCAGTTATAAGTTCTACCACTGAAAAATCCTCAACACGTAGATCAATGCCTTCTGTTTTTAACGTTACTAAAATATTAAGTAAAGTTGGAATTTTAATACCATACTTTTCTAGAATATCATATTTATCAATTAATTCTTGTTTTTTTATTTCAGCTACGATTTCTCCGTTATCCAAAATCAATGTTCTATCAGCTAATAAAATTTCATCTGACAAATTGGTAATGCAAATAATTGTATATCCTTTTTGTTTCAAGTCTAAAATAATATCATGTATTTTTTCTTTTCCATAGCTATCAATCATAGTGGTTGGCTCATCCAAAATAATGTATTTTGGATTTTTAGCCAAAATTTCTGCAATCATAATTCTTTGTTTTTGCCCTAGTGATAAAGCATATAAATCTTTATCTTTAAAATCATACATATCTACTTGTTTTAAAGAAGTAGATATTCGATTTTCAATTTCAGATGGTTCTAAACCTCTAAGAGAGAAAGAAAGTTCATCATAAATATTATTAAAAATAATTTGATTTTCTGGATTTTGAAAAACAATGCCTACTTTTTCTCTAATGGCTTTAATGTCTTTAGAAGTATTGATATTATCAATTGTTATTGTTCCTTCTTTTAATTTAGTAATGCCTGCAATTAACCTTCCAAGAGTTGATTTTCCCGAACCATTTTTCCCAACAATGGCAATGACTTCACCATTGTTTACGGAAAAGTTTATGTTTTTTAAGATATAATCACTATTTTTGTATTTAAAACATACATTTTCTATGTTAATCATCGTTATCGCTACTCCTTATATATTTGTCAAAAGGTTTTCTTAATAGTTTTTCAATAAATAAAATAACAATTATTTGGATAGGTATCATGATAAGTTGCTTTGTAATTCTAGGTAATAGTAATACCATAAAAGCTTTACCAGTGATAATACTTGTCCATAAGGTGTTTAATCCTGTATGAATAACAAAGGTAATTAAAAGAACAGCAATGATTACTCGAATCGTATATTGTTTGTTTGTCAAAGAATCTGCTTCCTTTTTGTATAGTAATAATCCATAAATTAAACCAGTTAAACCTGCACTTATGGTATAACCTATAAAAAAGCTTCCTGATGGGAATAAAGTGGCACCGATTAAATCTTCTACAACGGTAATAAGAACAGTCCACTTAGGTCCAAGCCAAGTAGCACATAAAGCGATTGCTACAAAGGTAAAACTGATTTTCATGATAGGTGTTGAAATAATGAAAAACCTAGATAAAATAATCAATAAAGCTAATAAAATAGCTGCTAAAATAATTTTTTTGTTTTTACGCATAAAAAAATCTCCCTTCTATTTAATTTCCGCATTAAAAGAATAGGAGCTAATCCTTCAAATCTTTATTAGCGGAATGCGAAAATAAATACGCAAGTAAAATTTTCTATACTGTAAAATACTTTTGCCTTAGTAACAACTTCCCGTCTACTAAGTCTTAACGATTTATTTTCTACTCTAATAACTAAATATTTAATTATGTAACATATTATATCATGATTTTACAAGATTGTATATATTTTTACAAATTTCCTTAAAATTTTTATCGATTTCTTAATATTAAATGGCTAATTTTTAAAAAATTATTTTCTTAATACATATACTAACCATTTGTTGTTCTTGTCTCCACCATCTTTGTGGAAGTCTTCGATTTTGAAATTTGTTTTTTGAATCATATCATCTAAATCTTTTTGTGAAAAATAATGGTAATAACGTTCAGCTCCCATATGATATTCACCTTCAAAGTCTATCCATTCATTATCAGTATTCTTTATTTCGCGATTCATTGCATTAAAAATAAAAATCCCATTGTCTTCAAGTGCATCATAAACTTTTTGTATTATTTTTAATGCATCTTCTTTTGTAAAATGAACAAAAACTCTCCAACAAAAAACAGCAGAATATTTTTCTGAAAAAGAATTTTCTAGTGCATTAAATTTAATTGTTTTCAAACCTTGATTTTGAGTGGCCTTTATAAAATCATCAGCTGTGTCACTTGCTGTTACATCAAAACCTAAACTTTGAATAAATTTTGCGTTTGATCCATCTCCAGAACCGATTTCAAAAACTTTTGCATGTCCTGGTAATGATGAAAAATTTGATGTAATTAATTTTTCTAATTTCTCACGTTTTTGTTTTGCTCTTATTGGATCAAGTTTATCATGTTCAATACTGTTATTTAAATATAGATGTGCTTTTTCTTTATATACTGCTAATGTTTTTTCATTTTCTTTACTCATAATCATTCTCCTTAAAATTTAATATTTTACAATATGAATCATATCATACCATTTTTTTGTTTACAATAAAAAATGATAAAAAGTTGTTTTAAATAGTTTATATATGTTTTATTTTATAATGAAAGTATTTAATTAGATATATACTAATTGAAAAAAACTTGAAGGAGATATTATTTAGTGATATGATTGAATCAAGAAAAATACATTAGAAAAAATTTTAATAAAAACTAAGGAGGAATAAATGGATTCTCAAAAAATAGAAGCTTTATCAAAAGCAACTCAAGAAGATAGAATGGCTATGTTAAGAGGATTGAATGTAGAAGAATTAAGTGAATTTTTAATACATCATAGAGAATTTTGTAAAGAATATCATATTCATCCTTTTGAAATAACAAAAGCCTTAGATGGTGAAAAGCAAAAAGAGTTTATATCCAGATTAGAACAGTGTAATTTAACATTAAATGAAAAAAGAGAAATTTTGGCATCATTAAGACCAGAGGTTAAACAAGGTATAGATGTAACAAATCTACCAAGAGAATATGCAACAGCCATTCAGATACCGACAAAATATGGTGGACAAGTTGTATTTGAAATAGATAGAGATTTTGAAGAATATAGAGGGTTAGATAATTTAATAACTGTTTCTCCAGAAGATTTTACACCAGAACAAAGAAAAAAGTTTATGGAATTTTGTGATATTTGCCCAAATGCAGAGGTAATTAGCTCTTTGAGAGATGTGGCATATAGTTCAAGTAGTAGTGAATATAAAGAAGCAGAAGAATGGATATCTTCTGTAATAGATAATATACCTTCTGAATATTCACAAGCACAAAAAATTGCAATCATTGATAATGCCATAGGAAAGAAAATAAGTCATACACCAACTGATGGAACAGAGGTATTTGAACCAAAAGACAGTAAAGCACTATGGAAAATTATCAGTAAAGGATATGGTGTATGTAATGGAGTAGCAAAAGTTGAGCAATATATGTTAAAAAGAATTGGTGTAGAGAGTGAAATTGTAAGTGGGCATGAACATGCATTTTTAAAATTAATAGATGTGGAATTGCCTTTGGCAAACGGAGAAACTGTTAAAGGAAATACAATTCTGGATCCTACTTGGAATTTAGCAAGACAGAGATTTGGAGGAATGCCAGATAATTTTTGTATTACATATGAGCAAGCCAGAAAAAATGATCTTACTTCACTAGGCTTAGATTCACAAGCACATAAAAATGATGAAAAACTACAAGATGATACAATAGGATTAGATGAGCAAAGTTTAAGAAATTTATATACAAGTGTTGGATTGGCAGATAAAGAAGGGATGTTTCCATTGAAAAATCTTGTGGAAAAGTCTAATGCGATTAATGAGTCATATGCTAATAATCCAGAAGAAAATTTGCAACATCAATTTTTGGCACTTTCGCAAACATGTCCTGAATTTGCCACATGTCAAAATTCAACTATGAGTGCTTTAAAAATTATTCTAGATTTTGATAAATTAAAAGCCAATCGTTGTGTTGTAAATAGAGTTTATGATAAAACAGATAAAGATAAAAATGCTGTAGTATATGTATATCTAGATTCAAAAGTATCAGGGAAAAGTTTCTTTTTTGCGGACAAAAATAAAGGGCAATTTGTACAATTACCACAAGAGGAATTTATAAATCGATTTGAATGTTATGAAAAGGATTTGGAGAATCTAGGAGGGATTAGACCTTGGGAAGATATACCAAAAGAAAAGGACAGCTTACCAACTAAAGAAGAACAAAAAGGAGAGGAAAAATGAATGCTCTAGAAAAGATAATATCTTTTATTAAGAATATTTTTAATAAAAAAGAAGAAATAAAAATGATAGAAGCACCTAAACATGTGACCAATACTAAAGATAAAGAAGATTTTTTTACTTCAATAAAAGTATTTCGACCAATACAAATACAAAACAATGAAATAGAAACATTGATATGTATAGGAGATGGATTGGGAATACAAAAAAATATGAAATATTAAAAATTGGAGCGAATTACATGCAAGTTACGAACTGTGTTATCTTTTTAAAAGTATTATAATGAATTATTATTAATATAGATGGCGTGAGAAATACGACGTATTATGGATAAAGCTAAGAAAAGTAGGATACACAAGAAGTATAACAAGTTTGTATAGAGTAATGCAAAGAATAGGAATATACAGAAAAACACCAAGTAAGAAGAAAGAATTATGAGCCAAAACCATATGAAGAAATGAGATATCCAGGAGAAAAAGTACAAGTAGATGTAAAATATGTACCAGCAAAAAGTTTAACAAATTTAAAATCGAATGTATACAGACAGATAATGGATTTGGATTTTACAAACAGACTAAATTGGCAAGGAAAGACAATGTTTGAGAGTAAATTAGAAGAATTAGGAATAAAGCACAAATTGATAAAGCCCATATGTTTGACAAGTTAGTATAAACTTTTAGTAGGGAAAATTTGATAAAAAAATTGAATAAGAGATACCAATTTGATAGAATATTTTTGTCGAAAAAATATTTTAAAAGGAG
>CAJFLB010000019.1 GCA_904387305.1 uncultured Clostridia bacterium | reverse complement strand
TAGATAAAAACGGTTATTAAGATTGACCTTTTTTCTATCAAAAATTTTTTAAAATTTTTTTCATTTTTCTATTGACTTTTCATAGTTGGTCTCCTTTATGAATTTTAAGTTTTTATTGTAAGGAAAGCTCAACTTTTATTTTGACTATATATAAGATTTTTCCGTATACACCAAGGAGGGACTTCTTATAAAAGATTTAGAAAGTTGTAAGCGGATAAAACGAAAAAGGGATTTTTGAGTCCGTCCCCAAAATCCCTCAAAATGTCCCAAACAGAAACGTCCCCAAAAGGACATTTAAATTGTAACTAATTTGCTATGTGTATCTCTACCTGCAACAGATAATGCTAAAGAATTTTCATTATAATTACTAGCAATTAATTCTTCTACGACTGTTTTATAGGCAAGTTCTGGAAAATTGCTTTCTTTACTTAGATGACCAAGCATTGCATTTTTTAACCCTGATTTTAATAGAAAGGAAATGGTTTTTCCAGCAATCTGATTTGACAAATGTCCGTGATGGTCCAGCAATTCTAGATTTTAAAGAAAATGGATATGACGAACATTTTAATACTTCTGGGTCATAGTTAGATTCTAGCATAACAAATAGACTTTCCTCTAAATTTTTTAAAATGTCGTTTGTCATATGTCCAATATCTGTTGCAATACTTATTTTTTTATTTTCATTTAGTATGGTAAATCCACAAGGATTTGCTGCATCATGTGGAATAGAAAATGGGTTAATATCCAAATCTCCTATTGAAAATTTTTCTGCAACTTTGAATTTTTTTATATTTTTATCTGCAATTTTATCTCTTTGTTTTGGCATAGCATCTAATGTTTCTTGATTAACAAATACAGGTAAATCAAATTTTTTGGAAAAGGTTCCTAATCCTTGTACATGGTCAGAATGTTCATGAGTAACTAAAATGCCATCTAAGGTACCAGGGTCAACATGTATATCATTTAAAGCTTTTTCTATTTTTTTACTACTAACACCTGCATCAATTAATAATTTTGTATTGTCTGTTTCAACAAATAAGCTATTTCCGCTGCTTCCACTATATAAACTACAAAAATTTAGCATAATTTTCTCAATCTCTTTCCTTTGTTTATTATATTAGAAAAATTTAATTTTCTTCTTCATTTACTCTTTCGATTTTAGCACCTATTTTTCTAAATTTTTCTTCTATGTTTTCATAACCTCTATCAATATGTTCTAGATTATAAATTTCTGTTACACCTTCAGCAGCAGTACCTGCAATAACTAAAGCTGCTCCAGCTCTTAAATCTGAAGAATATACAGGTGCGCCCGATAATTTTTTCACACCTTCAAAAAAGGCTGTTTTTCCATGAGCAGTAATTTTTGCTCCCATTTTATTTAATTCTTCTGTATATTGAAATCTAGAATCCCATATGCTTTCATTAATTGTGCTTGTCCCATTGGCAAGTGATAAAACAACACCCATTTGTGGTTGTAAATCTGTAGGGAAACCAGGATATGGTAATGTTTTAATAATTGCTCTATTTGGTCTTTTATTGCACCAAACACGAATACTATCTCCATTATCTTCTACATTTCCGCCAATTTCTACAATCTTAGCAGTTATAGATTCTAAGTGTTTTGTAATACAATTTTTAATTAATAAATCTCCTTTGGTTGCGACTGCAGCAAGCATAAAGGTACCTGCTTCAATTTGGTCAGGAACAACAGAATAGGTAGCATTTCCATGTAATTTTTCAACTCCATTGATTTTGATAACATCAGTACCTGCACCTCTAATGTCAGCTCCCATAGTATTTAAAAAGTTTGCAACATCAACAATGTGTGGCTCTTTGGCAGCATTGTCAATAATAGTTGTTCCTTTTGCCAATACTGCTGATAACATAACATTAATTGTAGCGCCCACAGATACAATATCCATATAAATAGGGCAACCCTTTAATTTTTTTGCTTTCGCATAAATTTTACCTTTTTCTACGGTAACATTTGCTCCTAATAATTCAAAACCTTTAATATGTTGGTCAATTGGTCTTGCACCTAATTTACAACCTCCTGGCATACCAACTTCAATTTCACTTTTTCTACTAAGCATAGCACCTATAATATAATAAGAAGCTCTAAATCTACTTGTTAAATCTAAAGGCGCTTTGGTTGTCGTTATGTTAGATGTATCAATTGTGATACTATGTGCATCATTCCAAGTAATTTTTGCCCCTAATTTTTCTAGTATTGTGCAAGATATTTTTATATCACTAATATTTGGTAAATTTTCTATTGTACATACACCATCAATTAAAAGAGTAGCTGGTAAAATTGCAACGGCAGCATTTTTGGCACCGCTAATGGCTACTTCTCCTTTTAGTGGTGTGGGTCCTTTTACAACTAATTTTTCCAATTTATATACCCCCAATAAAATTTATATATTATGAATCTTTAAATAAGAATCTAATTCAACATAGAAATCAAAGATTGCAGTAAAAGTTCCTCAGAATCTTATTGTTTTTTGCAATAAAATAGAGTGTATATTATCTTACACTCTACTTTTCCTATCAACTATATCATAAACCAACTCAGATTGCAACTATTTTTTCGCAGTAATTAGGCCTGTATCATTTAAAATTTCTAATATTTTAAATTTTAATTTGAAAGAAAGATTTTCTTCATTATCAGAAACAATAGAAAATTCTTCATCTGTCAAGGAATTTTCTAAATCTTCTTTTGATTCTTCAGGAACAACTCCAGAAGATGCATCTACAAAACATAAAGGAGGAAACATAACACACCACCAATTTTGTCCTTTAGCTTCACCGATTTCTACTTTCAAAGCATCATAATATCCAGCAGGAAGAGAAATATCTCCATAATGTTTTGTTGGAAATTCAAAATTTTCAATGCTAACATTAACAGAATAATCAAATCCTTCATCTTTAATTGTATTTAATGCAATTTCTTTAAAATTTTCAATATGAACATTCGCAATTGCAATCGCTTCTTCTTTAGAAGTGCAATCTGCACATAATGTATTCATATATTCTAATAAGTTATCTCTAACAATATATTTTAAATTTTGATCAACATCAGAATCACTGTTAGCTATAACATGTAAACGAAAAACAGAATTAGCAATATCACTAGAAATATCATTAGCATAGGATATAGCGCAAATGGTGGTATAGACAAAAAATAGAAATGTTAAAATAATTACCATTTTTACCTTGGAATGATTACATATTTTTAAAAATTTTTTCATAAGTTACCTCCAATAAACTTTTTTTGTAAAATATTCTTTAAGATAAGTATTAACAAAAAAAGAAAAAATATACATTGTCGAAAAAAAACGATAAGTTTCTTTGAAATATGATTGACATATTTGTAATAAAATGGTAAAATTTACCAGTAAGCAAAATGAAGAAATTAACAATTCCGTATGGTTATATGAATTTGAAAGGAATGTTGGTAATGGAAAATATAACAAAAGAAAAAAATTGTGCATTTTATGCAAGTGATTATCATTTTGAAATGATAAGTTTACCATATATTAGTAAAAGTATGGATGAGAACAAGGAGATTATTATCTTAACGGAAAATAATTTAAAGGATACAGTAAATATATTAATATCAAAAATGAATTTAGATGAATCAAAAAAAGAAAAAATATTATCTTTAGATTGGAATAATAATGATTTAAAAAAATTTAAAGAAATTAGCAAAAAAAGCAAAGAAGATGCAGATTTGGTTATTTTTATTAAAGGAAAACAAAATTATATTCAAAATATAAATAAAAACATTGAAAAATGGATAAATAGTAATAAACACGTAAAAATTATTGATTGTTATGAATTTTTTGAAATAGAAAATAAAATAGATAAAATTGCTAATGAATATAGTAAAGTCCTAGGGACTTCTAAGTTGTAGGGCAAATAGAAAATAAAAAAATAAGAAGCAAAATGACAGGTAAAATTTTTACCTGTCAATAATTGACTAAAATAAAATTATGGTGTAATATAGGGATGATTTTAATTTTTGAGAAAGGATGAAAACTATGGATACAGAATTAGAAGAAGTGAAAGATATACTAAAAAAATATGGTCAAGAACATTTATTAAATCATTATAATGGATTAGATGAGAAGAAAAAGGAAATACTATTAGAACAAATTAATGAGATTGATTTTGAACTTATAAATAAATTATATGATAGTACAAAAGAACAAAAAACAAATACGAATGATAAAATCACACCAATTAATTATTTAGATAAATATAAATTACATGACCAATATAAATATTATGAATCTATAGGGAAAAAAGCAATTAAAGAAGGAAAGTTAGCAGCTGTTACAATGGCAGGAGGACAAGGGACAAGATTAGGACATAGTGGGCCAAAAGGAACTTATGATATTGGATTAGACTCACATAAATCTTTATTTGAATTATTAGCTGATAATTTAAAAGAAGAAGGCAAAAAATATGATGTTATCATTCCTTGGTTTATTATGACAAGTAGAGAAAACAACAAAGACACCGTAGAATTTTTTGAAAAACATAGATATTTTGGTTATAAAAAAGATAAAAATATTTTTTTCTTTGAACAAGGTGAACTTCCAATGATGGATACAGAAGGTAAAATACTAATTGGAGAAGATGGATTAATCAAGCTTGCAGCAGATGGACATGGTGGAATTTATGAGTCATTAGTAAAAAGTAAGATGACTAATAAAATGAGAGAATTAGGTATTGAATGGGTATTTATTGGCGGAGTAGATAATTGCTTAGTAAAAATGGTAGATCCTGTTTTAATGGGAGTTGCGATTGATAAAAAAGTAACAGTAGCTTGTAAATCAGTAGTTAAAGCTAACCCTCATGAAAAAGTAGGGGTATTTTGTAGAAGAAATGGAAAACCAAATGTAATTGAATATTCAGAAATTACAGACGAAATGGCAGAAGCTACTGATGAAAATGGTGAATTATTATATGGTGAATCACATATATTATGTAACTTATTTAGTATAGATGCAATTGAAAGAATGGGGGCAGAACCATTACCATATCATGTTGCATTTAAAAAAGCTACATATATTGATAAAGATGGAAACTTAATAAAACCAGATTCACCAAATGCGTATAAATTTGAAGCATTTTTGTTTGATGCTTTTGGAGAAGTAGATGATATGGCAGTATTAAGAGTAAAAAGAGAAGAAGAATTTGCACCAGTTAAAAATAGTGATGAAAAAGGTGTGGATTGCCCTAAGACTGCAAGAGAATTATATAAGAAATTTTATCATTTAGATTAGAGATAATTATATAAAAAATGAAAATGATGTTGTAAAATATTACAGCATCATTTTTGTTAGAATAAGAAATGACATTGCTAAATAAAGAAGATTACATCCTATTATTTATAAAGTTTTCGGTTCAATACAATATTTAAGAATTTGTAACATAATTTATTGCGCCTCTTAATATTATGGAAAAATCAAAGATTTTCTATAATATTAAATTAATCGTTGCACACAATTTTACTTACGTAAAATTGGCGCCGAACAATGACGCAGGCTTTGAAATGTTATGAACAGAAAAATGTTTAAAAAAGCTCGCTATTGCTCTTATCAGACCTTCACTGCGTGAGTACTGTGAACATCCCTCAATAAATTATTAACAAATTCTAAAATATTTCCAATCACATTCAAACTTTATAAATAATAGGATGCAATCTTCTTTATTGATAGTAAATTATCAAAAATGATAGAAATTATTCTTTTAAATTTTTGAAAAAAGCTTTTTTTATCATTTTATTTATGGTACGATAACAGGAGAAAAATAATAAATATTTAATAAGAAGGAGGTCATTATATGAATTACTTAGAAGAATACAAAAAATGGTGTGAAAGTCCAGAATTTGACGAAGAAACCAAAAAAGAATTATTGGCAATAAAAGATGACGAAAAAGAAATAGAGGATAGATTTTATAAAGAATTAGAATTTGGAACAGCAGGACTTAGAGGTGTCATTGGTGCAGGAACAAATAGAATGAATCAATATACAGTAGGGAAAGCAACACAGGGATTAGCTAATTACATATTAGAACAAGGAACAGAAAATAAAGGTGTAGCGATTAGCTATGATTCCAGAAAAATGTCAAAAGAATTTAGCGTGCAAACAGCTCTAATTTTATGTGCAAATGGAATTAAAACATATTTATTTGAAAGTCTAAGACCAGTTCCAGAATTATCTTTTGCAATAAGAGAATTACAATGTACAGCAGGAATTATGATAACAGCAAGTCACAATCCTCCAAAATATAACGGATATAAAGTATATTGGGATGATGGAGCACAAATTGTATCACCAAGAGATAAAGATATTATTGGAAAAGTAAGAGCAGTTGAAAGCTTTTCTGAGATAAAACAAATGTCAGAAGAGGAAGCAAAAAATAAGGGATTATTAAACTTTGTAGGAACAGAAATGGATGATAAATATATTGAAAAATTGAAAAGTTTAATATTAAATCCAGAAATCGTAAAAGAACAAGGAAAAAAATTAAAAGTAGTTTATACACCATTACATGGAACAGGAAATATGGTGGCAGAAAGATTATTAAAAGAAATAGGAATTGAAAATTTATATGTTGTTCCAGAACAAAAAGAACCAGATGGAAATTTCCCAACAGTAGATTATCCAAATCCAGAAGATCCAAAGGCATTTAAATTAGCTCTAGAATTAGCGAAAAAAGAGGATGCAGATGTTGTACTAGCTACTGATCCAGATGCTGATAGATTAGGTATTTTTGCAAAAGACACAAAAACAGGAGAATATAAAAATTATACAGGAAACATGTCAGCATTATTGATTGCAGAATACAGAATATCTCAAATGCAAGAAAAAGGTATTTTACCTAAAAATGGAATGATGATAACTACGATTGTATCTTCAAATTTAACCAAAGCAATCGGAGAATATTACGGATTAGAAGTGTTTGAAGTATTAACAGGATTTAAAAATATTGGAGCAGTTATGAGAAAAGCAGAAGAAAATAAAGACAAAGAATATGTATTTGGATTTGAAGAAAGCTATGGATGTTTAATTGGAGATTATGCAAGAGATAAAGACGGAATCGCGGCGGTTATGGCACTTTGTGAAGCAGCATGTTATTACCAATCAAAAGGAATGACATTATGGGATCAAATGATAGCAATTTATGAAAAATATGGTTATTATAAAGAAACACAAGTATCTATTGTAAGAGAGGGAGCAGAAGGAGCAGAAGAAATTAAACAAATCATGACAAATACACGTAATAAAGACATAGAAAAAATTGGAGATTATAAGGTTTTAACATTTAAAGATATAGATAAAGATTATGTAAAAAATATGATAACAGGAGAAGAAAGTAAAAGTGGTTTACCAAAATCAAATGTCTTATATTATGAATTAGAAGATAACAATTGGTGTTGTATAAGACCATCTGGAACAGAGCCTAAAATAAAATTATATATGGGCGTAAAAGGAAAAACGGATGAAGAAGCAAGTAAAAAATTAGAAGATTTAAAACAAGCAATGTTAGATGTTGTAAAACGTTAGGGACGTGTCAAAATGGACATTTTTCGTCCAAAAGGGACAGGACTTTCCTATTATAGTGTTTTAAATATGAATTAATTTATCAAACTTTTCAAATAGAATATCTTAAAAATATAGAATATAAAATCATTTCATTTTTTATATTCTATATTTTTTCTATTTAATATTAAAAAAATGAATCATAAACACTATAATAGGAAAGTCCTGTCCCTTTTGGACGAAAAATGTCCATTTTGACACGTCCCTAACGTTTCCAGTCATCTAAGTTTCTTTGGATAGCACCAAATAAATTAGCTCTTATCATAGGAATATTTTTAGACAAAGTATAAATTAAATTTTTCATATCTTCTCTTTTTGATGTCCCATCCATTGGGCAAACTTTTGCCATAACAGATATGTTATTCTTCTTAACAAATCGCCTAATCTCTTTTTCTGGTGTATATACAAGCGGTCTAATTAATGTGATTTTTGACCTATCCATATAACTTTTTGGTGAAAACGTTCCAACATTTCCTGTATATAATAAATTTAAAAGAAAAGTTTCTAATACATCATCTTGATTATGCCCTAAAGCGATTTTATTACAACCTTCTCGAATAGCAATAGAATTAATAACACCTCTACGTAGATTGGCACATAAAGAACATGGATTTTTTTCTTTTCTTATATCAAAAACAATTTCTTTTGCATTACTATTTTCAATATATAAAGGAACATCTACTTCTTCACATATTTTATTCAAAAAATCAATGTCAAAAAATTCGAATCCAGGATTTACACTGACAGCGATTATATCAAATTTTCTAGGATAAAATATTTGTAAATTTTTAAAAGCCTTTAACATGGTAATGGAATCTTTTCCGCCAGAAAGACAAATGGCAATTTTGTCCCCTTCTTCTATCATATGATATTCTTCAATTGCTTTTCGCATATGACTTAATATTCTTTGCATTTTCGTTCCTCTTTCCTATTTTTTTATAGTATATCATATATTGTCAATAACTTTGAATTTTGGTAAGACAAGTATAAGGAATAAATATACATGTTTGATGGAGAAAAGAGATTGATTTTTCTGATGTAATATATTATAATATTTCTTGTATATGTGCTTATAGCTCAGCAGGATAGAGCAGTCGCCTCCTAAGCGACCGATGGGGGTTCGAGTCCCTCTAGGCACACCAATTGGCTAAATGCCAATAATATTAGGAACTCGAAAATGATAATTTGTTGAGTGGAGGAATGAACGGATGAAAAAGAAACGGAGAAAAAGAGAATTAACAGTAAAACAGTTAAAAACAATAGCATCCATAATTAGTATTTGCTTTTTTATTGGTGTTATAATTATGGACATCTCCCACGTAGGCTTCAATAACATGGAAGGTGTTATTTTGGAAAGAATAGGCTACTATGTAATACTTCTGATAATCACAATATTGATTTATTACTGGATATTAGATTTGGGAAAAGTTTCTATAAAGGAAAGGAAAGAAGAAGACAACAAGATAAAAGCAGAAATTATGGAAATGTTGTCAAAAACAGAATTTAAAGAGGTGAGTTTTCAGATAAAAAATCCTGAAAGCTCGGTAGAGATGCTGATGGACACCTTAGAGGCAGAAGAGTGCAAATTCTATGCAAAATTTGATGAAGGACGAGATAGGATTATTATTAAATGCATAGACAAACACGGAGATGAAGTTTACAGTAATACGATAAGAAATGGATTTTATTTTCTATCGTTTTTCAAAGTTTCATAAGTAAAAATAAAATGCGAGATGATGTTATATAAAACAGAATCTCGCATTTTGCACTTGATTCAAAGGCTAACTAAAAAAACAACGTTGCACAGAAAAATTACTATGCAATTTTTTACGTCGACAAATCTGTAGTAAAATTTTAGTAAATAAGGATATTACCAATCATCAATACTCTCTAGACAAAGTCGACTTTTTATAATAAAATACAATTAGACAAAGGAAGAAAATGCAAAATAATGTAAATGTTTTATTAATATAGATATTACAAAAATGGAGGAAACATGGAAGAAAAATTTATGCGAGAAGCTCTAAAAGAAGCAAAAAAGGCATATGATAAATTAGAAGTTCCCGTAGGATGTGTCATTGTAAAAGATGGAAAAATTATCGCAAGAGGACATAATGTAAAAGAAACGAAAAAAGACACCACAAAACATGCTGAAATGGTTGCCATACAAAAAGCAAGTAAAAAATTAGATTCTTGGAGATTACTAGATTGTGAAATGTATGTAACACTAGAACCATGTAGTATGTGTGCAGGAGCAATTATCAATGCTAGAATAAAAAAGCTGTATATAGGCACATTAGATGAAAAGACAGGAGCAGCAGGTTCAGTTTTAAATCTATTTGAAGATTATCCATTTAATCATAAAGTAGAAGTAGAAACAGGTATAATGAAAACAGAGTGTGAAAAAATTTTAAAAGATTTTTTTAAAGAATTAAGAAGAATAAAAAAATAGAAATGTATATGTAAAAGTTAAATTGCAGACTATATTGCACGTAAATGCAAACAGAAAGTTTGACGAAACGTAAAAAATGCTGTATAATATATCAATATTTATCAGGAGGAAGATATGATTGATAAATTAAAAGATTTAACGAAAACAAAGAGTTTTCATATTTGCATGATAATGGTTATTATAGTCGTTATTTTGTTTGTGGTAGGTTTATTGGTTTTAAGATATAATGTAGAAGGAGAAACCAATATGCCATTTAATCTAAGTAAAATTGCTATCATTAGTACACAAGAGGGAATGGATGATGGACAGACAAATACAAGATGGTCATTTGACGTACACCAATCAAATGATATTTATTTATACATAGATAAAAATGATGCATATGATAAAACAGAAATTATAAAATCTGTTCGTGTAGATAATTTTCAAATAGAAGCTAAGAATACAGATAATATAAAACTATATAAGCCAAATGCAGAAGAAGAAAATGTCATATTTCAATATAATGATGAAGATATCATACAAAGTCTAGAATATACAGGAGATGTAGAATCAGATTTGAAAAATCTAAAGATTTCAAATCAAGGAGGCATTATTGCATTTAGATGCTCAAACAATAATGTGACAAAATATCAATCTGATGAAGAAGAAATTAATCATGGCGAATTACTAAAAAAAGCAGGTGTTGCAGAAGAAGATTTAAAAGTAAATTTAGCTTTTTATTTGACTATTACATTAGAAAGTGGTAAACAATATCAAGCAGAAATAAAAACAGAATTACCAACAGGAAATGTGATAGAAGAAGGAAATACTTCTACAGAAATTACAAATTTAGAAGATATTGTTTTTAAAAGAATTCATAACTAAATTATTCTGAAATAAGACTTGATTAAATATAAAAATCAGTATATAATACAAATGGTATATTATTTAATCTTTGTATGGAGAGTATCCAATAAAGACCTATGAATCTTGTCAGGTCCGGAAGGAAGCAGCAATAAGTAGTTTATCTTTATGTGGTATACTTTCCATAGAGAGATTAAATAGTAGGACCATTTTTTATATTATAGGAATTTGCTTCCTATAACCAAAAAACAACATTGCACGGGAAAAGATATAAAGGATGTGATAATTATGGGGTACACAGCGCTTTATAGAAAATTTAGACCACTGAATTTTTCGGAAATGGTGGGGCAAGAACATATAACAAGAACATTGAAAAATCAAATTATAGCCAATAGAGTAGGACATGCATATTTATTTAATGGTGGAAGAGGAACAGGAAAGACATCAGCTGCTAAAATATTAGCAAGAGCAATTAACTGCTTAAATCCAAAAGATGGAGAACCATGTAATGAATGTGAAATTTGTAAAGGGGCAATTTCAGGTTCTTTAACAGATATCGTAGAAATGGATGCAGCATCTAATAATAGTGTTGAAGATATTAGAAGTATCAGAGAAGAAGTAAACTTTTTGCCAACAAAAGCTAAATACAGAGTATATATTATTGATGAGGTACATATGTTATCAACAGGGGCATTTAATGCTTTATTAAAAACATTGGAAGAGCCACCTGAACATGTAAAATTTATATTGGCTACAACAGAACCACAAAAATTACCAGCAACAATTTTATCGAGATGTCAGAGATTTGATTTTAAGAAAATATCTAATGGGGATATTATCAAAAGATTAGAAATTGTTTGTAAAGAAAGTAATATAGAAATAACAAAAGAAGCATTACAAATTGTCGCTACTTTATCAGAAGGGGCTATGAGAGATGCGTTATCTATCTTAGAAAGATGTATTCAAGATGGTGAAAATCAAATTGATGAGGATAAAATAAAAGACTTAGTAGGAATACCTAAAATGGTATATGTTCATGATATTGTAGAAGCTATCATACGATATGATGTGGATAAAGCACTTGTAACAGTGAATGAAGTTTTAGAAGATGGAAAAGATATTTCAAATTTATTATGGGAAATCATAAAATATGTTAAAGACATCTTGTTATATAAGGCAACCAATCATCTAGAACTATATAGTGAAGAGGAAAAAGTAAAAGTAAAGGAAATTTCAGAGACAGTTGAAAAGGAAAGATTAATCAATTTAGTGTATGCATTTTCAGAGTTAGAAAATGAAATGAAATTTTCTACACAAAAAAATATTATTTTTCAAGCAGGAATTATAAAGCTTTGTAGTAAATTAACAATAAATTCTGTAGGAAACAGTGACTTAGAACAAAGAGTAGATAAAATTGAAAATTATTTAAGAAGTCATACGGGAAATGCCAATAGTTATAGACAACAGCCAGTTACTACAGAAGTAAAAATGGCATATAATATACCTGCTAATAATACACAAACTGTAAAAAACAATGAAAAGAAAACAAGTAGTGGCCCAAAGAAAATGGAAACATCAACATATTCTAATAAGGTAGAAGAATATTGGCCACAGATTGTAAGGGATTTAAAACAAAATGGAAAAATCGTATTATATACCAACCTAATAAATACGAGAGCTAGAGAAATTAATGATATGACAGTTGGAATAGAATTTCCTAATGGTTTAACATCATTTGGAAAAACCGTATTAGAAAAACAAGAAAATATAAAAGAACTTACTAATTTGGTTTCTATGGCTTCAGGAAAGCCAATGAATATAAAATATATTACAAATGTTGGAAATGTAGGAGAAACAAAAGAACCAAATATTAAAAGTATTGCAAATGATTCAGATATACCATTTCATGTCATTGAATAGAACATTACATTATACAGGTTTTATTTGCATAAAATTAATGATTACAATTAATTTTATTTTCAAAACGAAATCATGATTGGAAAAAAATAATACTATAAAAAGAAAGGAATGTGAAATTATGTCAAAAAGAGGTGGATTCCCAGGAGGAATGGGAGGATTCGGCGGAATGAATATGAACAACTTAATGAAACAAGCAAAAAAAATGCAAGAGGATATGGAAAAATCACAAGCAGAATTAGCAAGTAAAGATTTTGAAGCAACAGCAGGTGGTGGAGCAATATCTGTGAAGGTATCAGGAGAAAAAGTAATTAAAGAAATCAAAATTCAAAAAGATGTTGTAGATCCTGACGATGTAGAAATGTTAGAAGATTTAATATTAACATGTGTAAATGAAGCTTTAAGAAAAGTAGATAGTGCACAAGCTGATCAATTAGGAAAATTTAATATACCAGGATTTATGTAAAAAATAAGAGGGATTATCGGTTTTCCGAATAATCTCTTTTTATTGAATAGGAAAAATCAATTTTTCCTATTCAACAAAAAACTATGTTGCATTAAATATATGAATATATAAACAAATAAAATGGAGGTACAAAATGTCATTATATTCACCATCAATCGAAAAATTAATAGAAAGTTTTGAAAAATTACCAAGTATCGGACATAAAACAGCTGCAAGATTAGCTTTTTATATTTTAAATAGTTCAGAAGAGGAAACAAAAGAATTTGTAAATTCTATTCTAGAAGCCAAAAAGAATTTAAAATATTGTAGTCAATGCTATAACATTTCTGATACGGATCCTTGTCCGATTTGTAGTAATCCAAAAAGAGAGGCATCCTCTATCTGTGTTGTAGAAGACGTAAGAGATGTGATTGCTATGGAGAAAACACATGAATTCAAAGGTGTATATCATGTCTTACATGGTTCGATTTCTCCAATGAATGGTGTAGGACCTGATGATATAAAAATAAAAGAATTATTGGCCAGATTAATGGATGGAACTGTAAAAGAAGTTATACTTGCTACCAATCCAAGAGTGGAAGGTGAAGCAACAGCCATGTATTTATCTAAATTAATTAAACCTTTAGGGATAAAAGTAACAAGGATAGCCCATGGAATACCAGTTGGTGGGGATTTAGAGTATACAGATGAGATTACATTGACAAAAGCTTTAGAGGGAAGAAGAGAATTGTAAAAATTATCCAAAGGGAGATATTATTTTAGCAACTAAGATTTACATAATTTGAAAAAGATTTGTTTTTTTGGTATAATAAAATAAATAAACCCATGAAAGGGGGAAGCAAAATGGAAGAGAGACGGATGACTATTCCGAAAGAACTTCTGGACCGCTCTAATTTAAAAGGAGCAAATAAAATATTACTTACTTTGGTAGACGGAAAAATTTTATTAGTTCCTTATAAAGAGGAGTGGGATGGACTACAAGTTTTAGGGAGTAGGGCCCTAGATGAGAAGGGGCGTTTCTTTATTCCAGCATATCTCCATATTTCTCCAAATGAACTGATTACGTTTCTTTCAGATGGAGAGATATGGATAACCCGGCACATCTAATAGAGTGCCGGGAAAATTTATTTTTTTAATAAAATATCACAAATATCTTTGGTAGAATGTAATTTTGCCAATTTTTTTGTGTTTTCTTTCATTGTTTCTAAAGTTTCTGGATGTGAAAATAAATTTTTTAATGTTTCTTCTACATTATCTTGTTTTTTAATCCATATGGCAATACCATTTTTTACTAAAAATTTTGCGTTTTTTTCCTCTTGACCAGGAATTGGATTGATAATGACCATAGGTAAATGAGAAGCTAAACTTTCTGTGGTCGTTAATCCACCAGGTTTTGTAACAACTAAATCTGAAATACTCATAAATTCTGGAACTTGACTAGTATATTCAAAAACAAGAATACTATCTTTTCTTTGATATTTAGAAACAATTTTTTCAAAAGCTAATTTCATTTTTTCATTTTTTCCGCTAATTGCAATGATTTGCATATTTTTACAATACTTTACAAAACCTTCAAAAATTTCAACTGTTCTAGTTTTTCCTAATCCGAATTCTCCACCGCCAAAAAATAATATAGTTTTTTTATCTGGTATTAAATTTAATTCTTTAAAAATTTCATCTCTATGGAAATCTTTTAAAAATCTACTAGATAAAGGAATTCCTGTTGCAAATATTTTTGAATTGGGAATACCTTTTCTTTTTAAATATTTTTTCATATTTTCATGTGCGACAAAATAGTAATCTGTGTAATCTGAACCAACCAACCATTGGTCATGTGGTGCAAAATCTGTCATAATGGTTGCAATTTTAGCAGTAATTTTTCCTTTTCTTTTCAAATAGCTACACATCTGGCTCCCAAAAGGATGAGTAGAAATAATTAAATCAGGTTGTTTTTCTCTTAAAAGTCTTAATAATTTAATGGCCATAATTTTATTTGAACGACTGGTAATATGAGCAAGTGGGCCTTTTTGAGAATCAGAGTAAATTCTTCCCCAAGCCCAAGGGGCTTTTTTAGCCATTTCATTATAAGCTTTTGTTGTCATTTTCTCTATTGTTTTATTGACATATTTCATACAGTCGATTAATTCTACATTTATGTTTTTATCTTTATAATCATTTTTTAAACATTCATGAATAGATTTTGCAGCATTAAGATGTCCTCCACCATAAGATGCATAAAAAATTAAAATTTTCATGATAATCTCCTTTTTCAAAATAATAAATTCCTATGCAACAAACTTAGGCCTTCTTATTATTTAAAATTATTTTGTAGTTCAATTTTAACATAAATATAATAAAATTTCAAAAAATGGAATAAATTTTTATAAAAAAGAAAAAATAAAGATAGAAAATATATCTATCTTTAAGAGATAACTAGAAAACAGACTGAAAAATATATTTAGATTATGAGGTGATTATTTGAAAAATATTATTAAAATTTTAAGTATATTTATTATATTGATAATAACATTTGTTATTTTTGTTACAGTTAGTCAAGAAAATATGACACAAAATGTTAGTTATGCAGCAAGTTCTCACACATCAGATGTTCAATTAATGGCAAGAGCAATAAATGGAGAAGCAAGAGGGGAACCATATGAGGGACAAGTAGCTGTTGGAGCAGTTATCCTAAATCGAGTAAAAGACTCTCGATTTCCTAATTCTATTTCAGGTGTTATTTATCAATCAGGAGCTTTTACTGCAGTAGCAGATGGACAAATTAATGAACCAATTGATGAAGATTCTACCGTATATAAAGCTGCACAAGATGCTTTAAATGGTTGGGATCCGACAGGAGGTTGTGTGTATTATTTTAATCCAGATACAGCAACCAATAGTTGGATATGGTCAAGACCACATGTTATCACAATCGGAAAACATAGATTTTGTAAATAATGAAAGGAAGGAAAAGCATGAATAAATTAATAGAATGGAAAGAAAGATTAAAAAAAGGGCATATGCTTAGCATTATTGTGGTTCTTTTAATTGTGGTTGCTATACTAGGAATTATTTTATACAAAAAACAAAGAGAATATAGACAAGCTTCAGAAAATTCATATAATATGGCTTTTTATGAATTAGTTGACTATGTACAAAATGTAGAGACCTATTTAGCAAAATCATTAATTTCTACCACACCAGAGCATGGTGCAGAAACATTAACTAATCTATGGAGAGAGGCAAATTTAGCACAAAGTTATTTAAGTATGTTACCAGTAGAAAGCCAAGAATTAGAAAATACAGAAAAATTTTTAAATCAAGTAAGTGATTATAGTTATTCTTTATCTAGAAAAAATATATATAATGAAAGTTTAACAGAAGAGGATTTAGCAAATCTTGAAGAATTGCATTCTTATAGTACAGAATTAGAAAATACGTTAAACCAATTATCAGAAGATTTAAATACTGGAAGATTTGAATGGGGAGAATTAACAGAGAAAGGAACAGTAGCATTTGCACAACAAGTAGATAATATATCAAAAGAAAGTTTTAGTAATTTAGAGGAAAACTTTCATGAATATTCTGGCTTAATTTATGATGGAGCCTATTCTGAGCATATGACAAGCACAGAGAAAAAAGGATTAACGGGAGAAGATGTTGATGAAAATACTGCGAAAGGAATTGCAGAAGAATTTATAGGAAAAGATAAAATAAAAGAGATTTCTAATTTGGGATTATCTGAAAATGCAACTATTCCATCATATACATTTTCGATCACAGGCAATAATGATGAAAACATCAATATATCTATTTCTCAAAAAGGTGGACATGTTATATATATGAACACAAATAGAGAAGTAAATGCAGAAATCTTATCACAAGAAGAAGCAACACAAAAAGGAAAGGAATTTTTAGAAAATCGAGGATTTAGTAGTATGCAAGAAACTTATTATATAACACAAGAGGGAATCACAACCATTAATTATGCATACAAGCAAGAAGATGTAATTGCATACCCAGACTTAATAAAAGTAAAGGTAGCTTTAGACAATGGAGAAATACTAGGGATTGAAACAACAGGATATTTGAATAATCATACCGAAAGAGATATCAGTAATATACAAATTACCAGTGAAGAAGCAAAGGAAAATTTAAATCCGAAATTAGAATTAACAAGTGAAGGAATGGCAATCATTCCAACTGAATGGAAAACAGAAATCTTATGCTATGAATTTAAAGGAAAAGTAAATGATAAAGAATTTTTAGTATATATTAATGCAGAGAATGGAAGAGAAGAAGATATACTAATCATAACAGACACAGGAAACGGTGTGTTAACAATCTAGAAATGAAAGTGTCCAATTGGGGTCAGTTGGGACCAGGTCTGTTTGGGACAGTTGGGACCAGATCTGTTTGGACCCTTTTTTAGAATTTTATAATGAAATAACGAAATAAAAAGAAAGTATAGAAAATAAAAACTTTTTCATTCTATACTTTTTTTCATATGACTATAATCAAATACTTCCAAAAGGGTCCAAACAGATCTGGTCCCAACTGTCCCAACTGTCCCAAAACGTCCTCAATTTCCCTTTTTAATGTCTTTTATAAGTATCTTTAGATAATAGTTCTCTACTGACAACTTGTCCGTTTTGTTTCAAAATTCTATAAGCTTCTGAATAAGTAGAATTGGCTGTATTACCAGTTACATGTGAAGAGATTTCAACTTCATATTCATTATCTGTTCTTAGACCGTATATATCAAATTTTGCAATACCTCCAGATACGGAACATACTAATTTGATAGGATAATCTCTATTATTTTTAAATTTAAAATCAATTGAACCATATACAACAGTAGCATCCCTACTAGCTGTTACATAAGATGGAACAAATTGATGGTTGCTTCTTTCTACAATTTCTAAGTTTGCATATAAAACAGCATTATACAATGTAGAAGTGATTTGGCAAATTCCACCGCCTAATCCATCTACGACTTCACCACTTACATAAATAGGAGCTTCTTTATAACCTGCAGCAATTGTCCTTTCTCCTACAACTTGGTTATATGAAAATGTTTCACCAGGCATTAAAACTGTACCATTAATTTTTGAAGCAGCTAGTTGTAAATTGGTTGTTCTATCTCTGTCGCTTGCAGAATACCTTGTAGAATAGGTTGAAAGCATATCTGGGAATGCTTCTGTACCAATCATGTTTGTTGTTACATTAGGATATAAAGTTTGCAAAGGAATTACATATTCTGATTTTTCTTCTAATAGCATTTCTTTTGCTTCATCTAAAGAAATAGCGAAGTCTAAACCATTTTCAGATGGATAAACAGCAAATGGGTTTTGTGTGTAATAAGCATCGACAGGTTCTTTATAGATTTCATTATATATGTTATCAATATTAATTTCCGAAGGTTGCTTAGAAACTGTTGCAATATCTAAAGTTCTATTTTTTAAAGTTAAATTTGAAATTCCACTTTTGATATATGTACACATTTGGTCAACATTTACAATATTACCTTCAGAACCACTAGTAACAATTAAGTTATTACCTTCAATATAATAACCACTTTCAATGACTGTATCAGGTAATTTAGAGGAAATATCGTTTAAAGCAGTTCTTAACTGTTCTTCATCTAAAGTGGCTGAAAGTTCTATATCAATAGGATTAATTCTTGTTTTTAAAGCAATAAAACCATTTTCAAATATATTACCAGATTTTCCTGTTTCATATGCTTGATTAACAGCAGAATCAATATCAAAACTTACATTAAGTGAAGATAAAGGAATACTGGTTTCATATTCATTATGTACTAAAGTAATATTTTCTGGCAAATTTTCATTAATATAGTTTTGTAAGGTTTCTTTTGCTTCCTCTATCGATAAGTTAGAAACATCAATACCTTTTATACTGATTCCAGAAATGATATTTTCGTTTTTGCTATTTAAAAAAGTAAATATAAAAAATGCAATACTTAATAAAATAATAAAAACTAAAATACTAATTCCAAAAATACGTATTCCTTTAGCATGTAAATGCCTATCATTTTCAAGATGATAATTTTCCACTGGATGAAATTCTCTTTTTTCAATATTCTTTTCTTCTTTAGGATAAGATTCTTTATTTTTATTATTTTTTTCTTCTTGAGGAAGAGATTTTTCTTTTAGAATAGCTGTTTCTTCTTTAGAATCAGAGTCTTTTTTTTCTGTGTCTATTTTTTCTTTTGGAAGAGAATTTTTCTTTTTAGTAGTTACTTTTTCTTTAGAATGAGATTCTTCCTCTTTATTATTTACTTCTTCTTTAGGTTGTAATTCTACACCTAATAAAGTTACTTTATCTATTTGTTTTTCTAATTGCATATTTTTTGTGTTCATAAAATTCTCCTTTTTTAGATGTCTTTTTTATTATATCATAATTTGTCAAAAAATTATATATAATTCACATAAAATTTATAAAATTGAAAAACATATGACATAATCCAGTCTAAATATATTGTTTAGGATATAAGTATGATATATGTAGATAACTTTTTATAAAAAATGGAAAAGGATAAAAATTTTGTTAAAATAATTTTATATAAAAAAGAGAATACTAAAAATATAAAATTGTATATACAGTTTTATAAGTTTAAATTTTTTAGGAGGAAATTATGTCTAGAAATCGTCATTTAATTTCTGAAAATTTAAGAGAAGAAATTGCAAGAGAATTAGGAGTATATGAACAAGTAAAAAAAGATGGAGGAAGCTGGGGAAATGTTTCTTCTAAGGATTGTGGAAATATTGTTTCAAAAGCAATAGAAATAGCAAATAGAGCAGTAGAATAGTTAAAAATATGGGTAGAATGAAAAAGATTCTATCCATATTTTTAAATTTTCCAAAGTTTAAATTGCCAATTTTATGTAAATATGGTATAATCGTGTCATGCATTATGCATGAATAACCTCCTAGATATAGGGGGAAAAGAAAGGTTGAGGTAAAAATGAAGAAAAACGAACGGAAATTTATGGAAAGAGATAACATTCAGAACAGACTGATGTATCTTGGGCCAGGTGGCAGCTTGATTGAGGTTGACTTTGATAGCAAGAGTGAACCATATATTCGAGCAATAGATTTTTTAGCTTGCTTAGAGGGACTACCAGAAGAAGACGAGAAAATACTCTTGGAGGAAGTCAAGAAAAAGTATCCCAATGGATTTCACTCCAGAAATAACATGGGAATGGAATGGCTGAAAGCCAGATTAGAAGAATTGGCAGCTGACCATCCCGTTACCATAAAGGCAGTTGAGCCTTATGGGGGCTTGATGATTGATGGACGAAACTATGATTTGTATAAAGTTGACATTGAACATGAAATGAAACAGTCTGTTTATGTAGCAATGAAAGCTTTTCAAAGAAAGTTTGTAGTGTTTCGCCCGTACATCCGATATGAAGAGTTTGGTGACTCAGAAAATATTGGTGCTTTCTACTATGAAGATGTGCCAATTGATTCAAGAATCTATAAAACAATCTTTTTCAAAGAGGAAATTGTTTCCTTTAGAGAATATGTGTATGAAGAAGATATTCTCAAAGAAGAAAGTTTTGGATTTAAGAGTATGCTGGGAGTTATGTATGAATCAAAGTTCGGGAAATTTGCGCCTACTGGTGGAGGAGGACATTTGATTTAAATCAACCTAAAAAAGAAAATCATTTTTTTCTTTCCCATTTCATTAGTGGGTTTTCTTTTTTTTTTGCCTATTTTTATATATAAGATTGTCTCATTCAATAGAAAGTAACAATTCAGATCTAAATGCCAGAAAGGTTAGATATGTATTATTTTTCATACCTTGTGTGTCGCAACCACTAATGTTGAAAGATAAATCTTTCAACGAATGAAGGTTGCTCCAATCGCACTCGCTCTTGCTCGTTTGGTCGCTTACGCGGTATTTCAAAATAATACATATCTAACCTTTCTGGCATTTAGGTCTGAACTGTAACAATAGAATGTATATAAATTAAGATAAATCCTTTATATTAGTTGCAAAAAAGAAATTTTTATCATATAATTCTAAAAAGATATAGAGGTGAAAAAATGAGAGATTTAACGATAAAAGATATAGTAACATGCATAGGTGGAAAATTGATCACAGGAAAAGAAGACTTAGTATGTAAAACATTTTCTAAAGATACAAGAACAATAAAAAACGGAGACATATACATAGGAATCAAAGGAGAAAATTTTGATGGAAATGTATTTTGGAAGAAAGCATTAGATAATGGTGCGATGGGAGTTATTGTTCAAAATATCGAATTTGATGAACAGGATATAGAAACATATCAGGACAAAATCATTATAGAAGTAGAAGACACTTTACAAGCATTATACAAATTAGCAAGTTATAAAAGAGATATATATGATGTACCTGTCATAGCCATTACGGGTAGTGTAGGAAAAACAAGTACAAAAGATTTAGTCTCAAATGTTGTTGCACAAAAGTATCAAATATGTAAAACAATAGGAAATAATAACAATAATATTGGAATGCCATTTACCATATTAAATGCACCAAATGATATTGAAGCATTTGTATTAGAAATGGGAATGAATCATTTTGGAGAAATCCATTTATTATCTAAAATAGCAAAACCTAATATTTGTATTATCACTAATATAGGTACATCACATATAGGAAATCTAGGTTCAAGAGAAAATATATTAAAAGCAAAATTAGAAATATTAGATGGTGCCCAAAATCCATATATGGTTATCAATAATGATAATGATTTATTACATAAATGGTATGAAGAAAATAAAGACAAAATAAAGATAAAAACATACGGAATCAATGAAAAAAGTGATATACAAGCAAAAGACATTCAATTGTATGAAGATGGTAGTGAGTACACGATTAACTTAAACAATAAAAATGAGAAAATAAAAGTTCCTGTTGGAGGAGAACATTTTGTATTAAATAGCTTATGTGCCATTGCGGTTGGAGAATTATTAGACATACAAAATGATGATATAAAAAGAGGAATCGAAACATTTTCTCTTACGAAAAATAGAATGGAAATCATAGAATTAAAAAATGGCATTAAGCTAATCAATGATGCATACAATTCTAGTGTAGAATCTGTAAAAGCAAGTTTAGCATATATGAATCATATGAAAGCCAATAGAAGAATTGCAGTATTAGGAGATATATTAGAAACTGGAGAATTTGCTTTACCATTACATAAAGAAATTGGTAAAATTGTATGTGAAAATCAAGTGGATATGTTAATTTGTAGTGGGGAAAATGCTAAATATATAGTGGAATCTGCAAAAGAAAATGGATTTGGTGAAAAAAATATATATTATTTTGAAAATAAAGAAGAGATTGTAGAATTGTTAAAACAAATCATTCAAGCAGAGGATATTATATTATTTAAAGCATCAAATGGTATGCGCTTTTTTGACATAGCAGAAAAAATAAAAATAGAGCTTAAATAGACAAAGAAATAAGAAAAAAGTAGTAATAAAAACAAAGGAGAGGATATTATGAAAATAAAATTAGGTCTTATTTTTGGAGGAATGTCAACAGAAAATGAAGTTTCTGTTATGTCAGCAAATTCTATTCTAAAAAATTTAGATAAAAACAAATATGAAATTTTTCCAATATATATATCAAAAAGTGGAGAATGGTATCAATATAATGATTTAGAGGATATAGAAATTAGTGAAGAAATGGATAAGAGGAACAAAATCGGAAACATAATGGAATATTTACAAAAATTAGATGTTCTTTTTCCAGTATTACATGGTGCATATGGAGAAGACGGAACCATTCAAGGATTATTTGAAATGATAGAAAAACCATATGTTGGATGTGGTGTATTAGCTTCATCAATAGGAATGGATAAAGTTTATGCAAAAGTTATTTTTGACAAAGCAAATATCAATCAAGCACCATACATATATTTAGAAAAATATAAAGATAAATATAAATATGTTGACAAAGAATTTAATAGAAAAATAATGACTTTAGAAGAAAGTGTAGATTTGGTAGCTAAAGAAATAGGTTTTCCCGTTTTTACGAAGCCTTCTAATTCGGGTTCTAGTGTAGGAGTTAATAAAGCTGAAAATAAAGAACAATTAAAAGAACATATACAATATGCAGGAAAATTTGATAAAAAAATCTTAGTAGAAAAAGGAATTCAAGGTAAAGAAGTAGAATGTGCTGTACTTGGTAATGAAAATGTAATTGCATCTTGTGTGGGAGAAATAAAGCCTGCTGATGAATTTTACAGTTATGATGCAAAATACCAAAATGAAGATTCAAAAACAATTATTCCAGCAAATTTGAGTGAAGAAGTTTCAAATAAAATTAAAAAAATAGCAGTAAAGGCTTTTGAAGCAATTGATGGAAAAGGATTATCAAGAGTAGATTTCTTTGTAGAGGACAAAACAAATCAGATTTATATTAATGAAATTAATACATTACCAGGATTTACAAAAATAAGTATGTATCCTAAATTGTTTGAGGCTGAAGGAATACAGTATAATGAGTTGCTAGATAAATTAATAGATTTAGCACAAGAATAAATGTAGCTGAAAATTTTTATCACGAAAAGTTATCATAATCTAACAACTTCAGAATATTCGTTATATAAAATATATGAAATGACGAATGTGATTGGAGTACTTGTAGCCTTTCTTATTATAGAATAAATGAGGAAGCGCGAATGCTTGTAGCGAGAGGCTCGTTTATTGTATAATTAGAAAGGCTAGAGTACGTATTGAGCCGAGGAATAAAATATATTTTATATAACGAATATTCTGAAGTTGTTAGATTTATGATGATGGAAAATTGTAATCAATAAATTGTATAATAAAAAATCCATAAAAGTATGGATTTTTTTCATTTTTATGGTATAATAAAAACACCTAATTATTGGGGAGGATGTCAAATGATTTATAAAGATTATTATAAAATTTTGGGGCTAGAAACAAGTAGAGTTTCTATTGATGAAATAAAAGTAGCATATCGAAATGCAGCTAAAAAATATCATCCAGACGTAAATGTAGGAGATAGTTTAGCAGAAGAACGTATAAAAGATATAAATGAAGCATATAGAGTTTTATCTGTACCAAGTTCTAAAAGAAAATACGATAGAATATGGAATTCGCACAATTTAGTTAATAAAAAATTTAATATTAAAGGAAAAGATTCTATTGTAAAAATGTTTTTCGGAAATATTAAGCAAAGCCAGGAAGGTAAAAATGAGGATAAAAGTAAAGAACCATTAAGAGGAGAAAATGTTGAAACAGAAATCAATACGACAATATATGAAGCTTTTTATGGATTAGATAAGAAAATATCATTAAGAACGGTTGATGGAAAGATGAAAACATTTACAGTAACTGTCCCTCAAGGAATAAGGGATGGTGAAAAAATAAGATTAATAGGACAAGGCAAACCTGGAATGAATGGTGCTAAAAATGGAGATTTATTTATAAAAATTAATATAAAGAATGACAAAAGATTTAAATTGCAAGGTTGTGACATGTATACAGACTTATTAATAACTCCATGGGAAGCAGCTTTAGGAACAAGAGTAAATATTCAATCAATAGATGAAGAAACAAAAGTATATATTCCTCAAGGAATACAAAGTGGAGAAAGAATTCGAATACCAGGAAAAGGATATAAAGATGGAAAAGGTTCAAGAGGAGACTTGATTGCAGAAGTAAAAATCATGGTACCTAAGAAATTAACAAATGAAGAAAAGAAAATATTTGAAGAATTAAATCATATATCAACCTTTAATCCAAGAAAAGACTAGGGAAAAAGTTTGTATTTACATAAAATTTATATTGACAATACATGCATTTTCATGTAAAATAGATAGTGAGTGTTATATAAACAAATGACAAGCTATGGATTATAAAACATAGAAATGGAGGGAAAAAAATGGAGACATGGGAAGGAAAGAGCTTTAGCATTACAGATCCAAAGGGAGTAAGTACAGTAATTTATCAAATCATAAAAACTCCAAAAGCCTTATCAAAGGAATATCCTAAATATGCATTAGAAAGATTAGAATCAACAGATGAGATAAGAGGAGATATGATTAGAAAAACTTTTTATGTAGATTTTCCATCAGTAAATCAAGATGAATTAGTTATATTATCTTTTGGAAAAGATAGAGTTGTTGTTAATACTGCTATTTTGGAAGGTGATAAAGTTTCTATCAGCAAAAAACCAATGCCTTTGAAATTCGATAGTATATATTCAGAAAAAGAAACAGAAATCAAAGACTTTAAGTATACACCAAATTTAAAGAGACCAATATGTGTAATAGACCCAGAAACTACGGAAGAAATAAAACCTGTACTTTATTTTGATGAAAAAACAAATGAAGTAAAAGGAAAATGTAAGTTGAAACCAAATAAACCTTATTTCGCTTTTGAAATCAGAGACGAAAAAGGAGACTAAGGGAGGAAAGTTTAAATGAGTAGTACAAATTTAACAGATGGAAAAAGTAGCGTGTGCTTTTTTATGATTAACTGTGATAGAAATTATTTAAAAGCAGAAGAAAAAGCTGGAGATGCATCAAAAGTTAAAGAAGATGATGCTAAAAATTTATCTACTAATCTAGGTGTTTCTACTATGGTAATACCACAAAGAAGTGTATCGATAGATGAAAAAGGTCGTAGAAGCGATAATTCACAAAGACAAGATATGGAAAAAATGGATTACAAAATAGAAAGAATGAAAAAAATAAATGCAGCAAAGTTAAAAGAAAAAGAAGCAAACAAGAAAGAGTCTAACACAGGACATGACGAACAGGAAATATAGATAAAACAAAAGAGTAGGTGATTTAAGGTGAATTACAAAATTGAAGGAGCCATTAGAAGAAATAGAAAAAATTTTATCATTTTTGCAATACTATGGATATTTATAGCCATAGTATTTGTTACGCCTATAGCACATAGCACGTTTCAAGCTAATATAAGTGGACAATTTGATTTAACAACATTTATTGAAACATTTGGTATCTGCATAACACATCCATTTAACACATTAGGAGAAGTATTAACAGAAGGCGCTATGGGAAATTATTTTTCAACTTTAATGGTGACGACTATTTTTTATGCTGTATTTTTCTTTATAGGATTTGTAAAATCAGCTCCTAAAAATGAATTTTCTGATATAGAACATGGTTCTAGTGATTGGAGTCAAAGAGGAGAGCAATATCAGATATTAAATAAAAATAAAGGAATTATTTTGGCAGAAGACAATTATTTACCAGTAGATAAAAGAGGAAATGTTAATGTTTTGGTAGTTGGACGGATCAGGATCTGGTAAATCTGCTTCATACTCTATTCCAAATGCCTATCAAATGTTAGGCTCTTATGTATTTACAGACCCTAAAGGAGAATTATATGATAGAACAGCAGGATATTTAAAAGCACATGGATACAAAATTAAAGTATTAAATCTTGTAAGACCAGAATATAGTGATGGATATAATCCATTAATGCATATATCATCAGGACTAGACGTTGACGTAATTGCAAATACTATTATAAAAGGACAAAAAGCAGAAGGCGCAAGTTCAGACCCATTCTGGGATGATTCTGCTGAGATGTTATTAAAAGCATTAATTTATTATTTATTGGCAACAAGACCAGAAGAAGAACAAAACTTGGCAAGTTGTGCAGAATTGGTTAGGGCAGCCAATACAAATGGTGGAAATAACTTATTAACAGAATTAATGAGTCAATTGCCATATGACCACCCAGCAAGAATGAACTATAAATCTATTGAAATAGCACCAGAAAAAACCTATAGTTCTATCTTGAGTTCATTACAATCAAAACTAGGTAAATTTGATTCAAAGGAAATTGCAGAACTAACATCAACAGATACAATTAATTTTGAAGAAATAGGAAATGAAAAAACAGCCGTATATGTTATATCATCAGATACACACACTGCTTATGACTTCTTATTAACAATATTCTTTGCACAGATGATACAACAATTATATGATTATGCAGACCAAAATGGAGGAGCTCTAAAAGAACAAACCTTTTTCATATTAGATGAGTTTGCTAATATTGGTAAAATACCAGATTTTGATAAAAAGATTTCTACATCTAGAAGTAGAAAAATATCTTTTAGTGTTATTTTACAAAATATAGACCAATTAGAAGCTGTATATGAGAAATCATATGAAACCATTATGGGTAACTGTGATACACATGTATTTTTAGGAAGTAACTCATATAAAACAGTTGAATATTTCTCAAAAGCTTTAGGAGAAAAAACAATTGAAAGAGATAGTACATCTATTAATAGAGACAGACAAAACTGGAAAACAGGAAAAAGTGTATCAGACCAGGTAATGGCAAGGGCACTAATGACCCCAGATGAACTGAGAAGAATGGATAATGATTTATGTATTATTTATGAAAAAGGAATTAAACCTGTAAAAGCAAATAAATTTTACTATTTTAAACATCCTATGGCAAAAGAAATGAAAAGATTAGAAATTAGTCATAATGATATAGGGGAAATAGAAAGAGGAACATGGAGAAAATATAATCCATATAATCCATATGTGCCAGAAGATGAAAAAGCGCAGAAAGTGGATAACCTAAAAGTAGAATCATTAGATGACTTATTTGATGATGTAGAATCAAATAACAACAAAAAAGAAGAAATAAAACCAGTAGCAGGACAAACAACAAATTCACAACCAAATCAAACAGCACCAAAACAACAAAATACATTAGATTTAAATAGCTTTGAGGACGCACCAGTTCTTCCACAAGAGCCAACACAAGAAGAGGATGACGATATATATGATTTACAAAAAGAGTTAGAGGCAAAATTTGATGAATTGTTTGGTCCAATCGATGAAGATGATTAATGTCCATTTTGGGACGTTTCTGTTTGGGACATTTTTATGTAAATTTACAACTAGGTATCGATTGAATTTTTATTAAATGATAAAACATAAAGAGTATAAAGCATGAAGGCATTTTGCATATTTAGATTTAAAATTAGAAATTTTATCTTATGCAAAATTTCTTCATATTTTATACTCTTATTTTATATATATTTAATATTTCAGAATCAGACTATTGAATATCAACTTTACATAAAAGTGTCCCAAACAGAAACGTCCCTAATTGGACAAAAATATTCCCATTAAACAAACCAAAAGAATTTTCGCCTACCACTTGAAAAAAAACAATAATTAAGATACAATCATAATTACAAAGAAAGCATAGGAAAAACAAAGAAAAGAGGAAAAAAGAAAATATGAAGTTTGTACATGTAGCCGATATACATTTTGATAGTCCTTTTATAAATTTATCAGATAGGGAAAATTTAGGAGACATCAAAAGATTAGAACAAAGAAAAGTATTTAAAAAAGTAATTGAATATATAAAAGAAAATGGTGTTGATTTCTTATTTATAGCAGGAGATTTATATGAGCAACAATATATTAGAAAATCAACAATAGAATATATAAATGAATTGTTTAAAGAAATTCCAAATACGAAAATATATATTAGTCCAGGAAATCATGATCCATACATTAAAAATTCTTATTATAATCAATTCAAATGGAATGATAATGTATATATTTTTTCTTCAAAATTTGAAAGATTAACATCAGACAGTGTAGATATATATGGATATGGGTTTGATGATTTTTATTGCACAGATTGTGGAATTGAAAATTTAAAAATAGAGAATAAAAACAAAACAAATATATTAGTGATTCATAGTACAATTGATGGAGCAAATTTAGAGGAAAAACAATATAACTCTATACCAAGAAGAGTATTAGAAGAAAAAGGATTTGATTATGTAGCAACAGGACATATTCACAAGTTAGACTATAACACATATCCAAATCAAAAAATTGTATATCCAGGTTCTTTAATCTCATTAGGATTTGATGAATTAGGAGAACATGGAATGATTGTAGGAGAAATACAAGAAGATAAACAATTAAAAATTCAATTTGTACCATTAAGTGAAGATAATTTTGAAGAAATAGAATTTGATGTAACAGATATTATTTCTAAAGATGAGTTAATTGAAAAAATAAATGATTTAGATATACAAAACAATCAATTAATAAAAGTCATACTAACTGGAAAGAGAAATTTTGAAATAGATAGATATGAGATATATAAATTATTAACAAATGAAAGAATTATAAAAATAAGAGATCATACAAGAATAGAATATGATTTGGAAAAAATAGCTAATAATCATACTTTAAAAGGATTATTTGCAAAGGAAATATTAAAAGAAAAAGAAAATGCAGGAGAAGAAGAATTAACAATTATCGAAAAAGCAGTTGAGATTGCTTTTGAAGCATTGGAATAAAAATATAAGAAGCGTAACCTTGTTGTATACGGAAGATCCATATAAAGTCAAGTAAAAGCTGATTTTTCTTTTGAAAATAAAATATTGAATTTTTATTTTCATTTTGAGCCTAAGTAACTTAAAGTTTCATATGGTTTCCTATACAATAGAGAAAGGAAGGATAAAATTAGTGAAAATACATAAATTAAAAATAAATGCTTATGGAAAACTGAAAGATAAAGAAATACAATTTAAAGATCATATAAATGTAGTTTATGGTAAAAATGAAGCGGGAAAATCGACAATATTAACATTTATAGTGAATATGTTATATGGTATTTCTAAAAATAAAAATGGAAAAAACTATTCAGATTTTGAAAAATATAAACCATGGGATGCAGAGGAATTTTCAGGAAAATTAGAATATGAATTAAATAATCATGAAATATTTGAAGTATTTAGAGATTTTAAAAAGAAAAATCCACAAATATTTAATGAAAAAAAAGAAGATATTTCTAAACAATTTAATATTGATAAATCAAAAGGAAATGAATTTTTTTATGAGCAAACAAAAATGGATGAAAAACTATTTTTATCAACCATTGTTGTTAATCAAGAACAAGTAAAATTAGAAAAAAGTGAACAAAATATATTAATACAAAAAATTGCAAATTTAGTAGGAACAGGGGAAGATAATGTATCTTTTAAAAGAGCAATTGATAGAATAAATAGAAGACAATTAGAAGAAATTGGAACAGAAAGATCTAGGGAAAAACCATTAAATAAATTATTACGAGAAAATCAAAATTTAGAAGAAGAAAAAATAAAATTAGAAAAATATAAAAATACAAAATATGAAATTGAAGAAAATAAGAAAAATCAGTTAGAAAAATCTTCAAATCTAGAAATAGAATTAGAATATTTAAATCAAATAAAAAATATATATGAAAAAGAAAAAATAGAAAATGAAAAAATAAAAATAAAAGAAAAAATAGAAAATGAAAATGAACAAAAAATAAATTTAAATAAAAAAGAAATTTTAGACATCGAAAATGGAAATAAAAAAATATTTGAAAAAAATAATGAAAAAATAAATAAATTAATAAAAAATAAAAATAAATTAAAAAATAAATTAATCATTATATTTATTATATTAATTTTAATAAATATTTTACAATTTATTTTTATAAAAAATATAATTTTTAAATATATTTTTCTTCTTACTCTCCCAATGGATTTAATTTTTTCTATTTTATTATTAAAAAATAAAAAAAATAAAATAAAAATATTAGAAAAAGAAAATAAAAATGAAGAAGAAAAAATAAATAATGAAAAAAATAATTATTTAAATGAAAATAAAATATTAGAAAAAAATAATGATGAATTAAAAAATGAAATAAATAAATTAAAAAATAATTTAAATGAAAAAATAAATCAAGAAATAGAAAAAATAAAAAATAATTATTTAAATAAAATAAAAAATACAGAAATAATAAAAATAAATAATTTAAATGAAATAAATCAAGAAATAGAAAAAAAACAAAAAGAATTAAATATGATAAACATAAAATTGCATGAATTAGATTTTGATAAAGAAAATGTCGAAATTAAAGTAGATAATTTAATGGAAATAGAAGAAAAAATAGTTAACAATAATGAAAAAATAGTAAACTTAAAAGACTTAGAAAAAAGTATGAATTTAGCAAAAACACTTCTAGAAAAAGCATATGAAAAAATGAAAAATACAGTTACCCCTAAGTTTACAGAGAATCTTTCTAAAAACATAAATAAAATAACTAATGGCAAATATACCAATGTTATGGTACAAGCTGACAATGGACTAGTAGTAGAATTAGAAAATGGAAATTATGTAGAAGCAGATAGATTGAGTGTGGGAACAATTGACCAATTATATTTATCTTTAAGACTTTCTATGACAGAAAATTTATCAAAAGAAAAGATGCCAATTATTTTAGATGAAGCTTTTGCATATTATGATACACAAAGATTGGAAAATATATTAATATATTTGGCAAATACATATCCTAATAGACAAATCATTCTATTTACTTGCACAGAAAGAGAAAAATATATATTTGATAAATTTAATATTCCTTATCATTTTATAGATTTACAGGAAATTTAAATTTGATGCTAAACAATAGCAAATACAAGATTAAAAAACATTTTATAAAAAAATATGAAAGACATATGATTGCTAGTTTGGATTAGGTTCTTACGATAAAAAATAGAAGGGGGGAGAATTAATGAATTTTAATATAAGAAATTTAGATATAAAAGTAAGAGGAAATGATAAGAAACATATTTTTAAAATTTTTATGATACTTGTTTTGATAAATGTTTTAGTAACTATAGTAGTATTATTATTTGCAAATGTGGAAATTTTAAAAACAATCCTTTTATATATCATGTCTATTGTTTATGTAGGAATAGTAGTATACATTATTAAAAAAGAAAATAAAGTAATAGGAAAATCAAAAGAAAGTTTTGAAAATAAATATGATCCAATTTTAACAAAATTTATCATAAAAAATGAATTTATATTAGATAATGAATTGTTAAATGCAGAAATATATTATCTGATAAAAAAAGGATATGTAGAGATAGATAAAGAAAATAATGTATTAAGATTAAAAGATAGAAATCAATTTAAACAAATTGATGCGCTAGAAAGAATAGATAGTGAAAAAATAAAAGAATATTCAACTAATGAAGTACCTTCATATGAAAGTATGTTTATCGGAAAAATTCTATTTGCATTTCATGATGAAATAGAATTAAATGAATTTAAAAGAAACCAAAAAGGAAATTACTATTTAGAAAGAGGAGAAATGTGTAAATTAGCAATGGAAAAAATGCTTTTATATGAAATTGAAAAAAAGAACATGTTGGGCAAAAAAAGTAGTAATATAAACTTTGTTTCTATTGCTGGAATATTAAATATTATTACATCTATTATGTTGTTTATGGTAATAGGAAGATTTAATATTATTTTATTATTAGCAACCATTATCAATATTGCACTGATTGCAGTGATTATAAAAAATGAAAATATATTAGCATACAAATATTCAGAAGATGTTATAAAATATATAGACAATTTATTGGAATATGTAAATATATTAAAAAAAGGAAAAACAACCAAATTTAATAATCCTACATACGAAGAAGAAAATATAAATATTAGTGGACTTGCAAATGAACAAGACAGACTTGTATATGATTTGCATAATGTCGAATCTATAGAAAATAATCTAAATAATAAAATAGATCAAAACAATCATGAAGATGAAGAAACAACAAATGAAAGAGATGCAGATGAGGAATTAAAATTTTTATTTGGAATAAATACTAGTGAAGACCTATTTATATAATAGTTTCTGTTCGGTGTTCACTTCCTCGAAGGTATATATACCTTCGAGGAGGTGAATATTGAACAGAAACTGTAATAGGTCTTTACTTGTGGAGAATGTGTGGTTAGTATAAACTTTTAGTAGGGAAAATTTGATAAAAAAATTGAATAAGAGATACCAATTTGATAGAATATTTTTGTCGAAAAAATATTTTAAAAGGA
>CAJFLB010000018.1 GCA_904387305.1 uncultured Clostridia bacterium | reverse complement strand
AAAAGCAAATTTTATTCAAAAAGAAACGCCTATATTTTGACGTTTCTCTTACATTTGGAATTTACTTTTTCTTTTGGAAGTTACTTTTACAATTCACCTGAATATTTTTTATCTTTAATAAAATCTATATGAAATATATAATCATGCTTTTTCTAGTTCTATATCATAAACTTCATAATCTTTGTCTATAATCTTAGTTTCCATATTTTCAATAAACAATGTAGCCTTAAAATCTTTACTAGCTTTATTTAAGGCTTCATTCAATTCTTCACTTACTCCTATTGATAACATTTTAATAGGTGTTTTTAAAGACACATTACTATTTGTTTTAGCTCCTCTAGCTTGACTTATGATTTCTACCATTTGATTTCCTAATTCTATTTCTTTGTTAAAATCATAATTTAAAGGTTTTATTTCTGTAATATGAATTGATTTTTCTGTATGATATAGTTCTTGGAATATTTCTTCTGTTATAAATGGGAAGAAAATACTAAAATCTTGTAACAATTTATATAAAATTGTATAAACAGTTTTTTGTCCACTATATCTTGGTATTTCTCCAAATTCTTCTGGTCTATATAATCTATGTTTTACTATTTCTATATAATTATCACAAAATTCCCAGAAGAATTTTTCTAATATATTTAATGCTAATCCTACTTCATAGTCATCTAAATAAATTAGGAATGATTTTTCCATTTCTTGAAAACGACCTAATATCCATTTGTCAATATACTCAAAATCATTGAATTCTTTGTCTTCATAATCTTTCAAGTGCATTTCTATAAATTTAGATACATTCCAAATTTTATTTATTAATTTTTTACCACGAAGTAATGTTTCTTCACTAAATACTATGTCTGTACCTAATCTTCCAGTTCCAGCCCAATATCTTAATACATCTGCTGAATATTGGTTTATTAAGTCCATTGGTTCGTGTTTGCTGTTACCTTTACTCTTACTAATCTTCTCACCTTTTCCTGCCATTACAAATCCAGAAATCATTACATTATTCCAAGGTCTTTGTCCGAAATGATAAAAGCTCTTAACTATTGTATAGAAATCCCAAGTTCTAATAATTTCACTTGCATTTGTTCTTAGACTCATAGGTTTTAAAATATCTTCGTAATTATCTTTTTCTCCATATCTCATATTGATTAGTGGAGTTACAGAAGATGTTGCCCAAGTATCCATTACATCAGTTTCTGGAACAAATTCTGTGCAACCACATTTTGGACATTTATCACATTTTGGAGAATCAACTAAAGGATTTACAGGTAAATCTTCTTTCTTTGCAAATACAGGTTCACCACATTCTTTACAATACCATACAGGGAATGGAACTCCAAAATATCTTTGTCTTGAAATACACCAATCCCAAGCTATATTGTTTACCCATTCATCATATCTAGCATGCATATAAGAAGGATGCCATTTTATTTCATTACCTATTCTTATAAAATCTTCTTTATGGCTCATTGTATCAATAAACCATTGTTTCATTACTGTATATTCTACTTCCCTTCCACATCTTTCATGTGTTTGTACTTCATGCTCTAAATCTTCTATTTTTACTATATATCCACCTTCTTTTAAGTCTTCTACTATTTGTTTTCTAGCTTCTTTGATTTTTAATCCCCCATATTTAGGAACTTCATCAATTATTCTTCCGTTGTCTGTGAATATATATTTTAATGGTAAATTATATTTCTTCCACCATTCAATATCTGTTTGATCACCAAAAGTACAACACATAACAACTCCTGTACCTTTATCCATTGCTACTTTTTCATCTGCCATTATAGGTACTTCTACATCTATTACAGGAATATGAGCTGTTTTTCCAATTAAATGTTTATGTTTTTCGTCATTTGGATTAACAAATACACTTACTATTGCAGGTAATAATTCTGGTCTTGTTGTTGCTATAGTAAATTCTTCATTGTCTTCTACAGTTCTAAAATTAACATAGTTAAAAGTTGTTTTTATAGTTTTTGTTTCTAATTCAGCTTGTGCTATTGATGTTAAACATTCATTACACCATAGAGCTGGACTTTCTTTATGATAACAATGTCCTTTTTCTACTAAATCTAGGAATGATGCTTGACTTATTTTTATTGTAGATGGACTTACTGTTTTATAATGTATATTCCAATCTGTACTTACTCCCATTCTAGTAAATAATTCTTGAAAGTTTGCTTCATATTTATCAGTTGTTTCATAGCATAATTTTGAAAATTCTTCTCTGCCTATTTCGTGTGCTCTTTTTCCTTGTTCTTTTTCTACTAATCTTTCACTAGGTAATCCGTTATCATCAAATCCAAAGGGATAAAAAATATTATATCCTCTTAATCTTTTATATCTAGCCAACATTTCTGTTTGAGTATATGAAAAAATATGTCCAATATGAATTTTACCATTAACTGTTGGTGGTGGAGTATCTATTGAAAATACTTCCTTTCCATTTCTTTTAAATTCATATATTTTATTATCTTTCCAATAATCTATCCATTTTTGTTCTTTTTCTGCTGCATTATATTTTTTATCTAACATACTACATTCTCCTCTCAAAATTCATTAATATAATTAATTATCAATTCAGGCAACCTCTCTATTTTCAAGCATTTCACTAGATTGTGTACCAAATGGTATTACATTAACACATCCTGTTCCAAATTCTTTATCCACAAAATCATCTGCAATAATTGGGATTTCTTTATTCATAATTGGTAAAATACATGTTTTTCCAACCAAATCTTTATATCTTTCATCCTCTGGATGAACAGCAACCGCTGTATCTCCTAACATGGTTTCAGGTCTTGTTGTAGCAACAATAATATATCTATCTTTTTCACCTGTTATTTGATAACGAATATGCCATAAATGAGAAGCTTCTTCTTTGTACTCTACTTCTGCATCTGATATAGATGTTTTACAACTTGGACAATAGTTAATCATTCTTTTTCCCTTATAGATTAGCCCTTTGTTATATAAGTTAATAAATTGCTCTAAAACAGCATCTGATAATCCTTCATCCATTGTAAAACGTTTTCGATCCCAATCACAAGAACAACCTAGTTTCTTTTGTTGCATTTCAATGGTTCCACCATAGATTCTTGTCCATTCCCATGCTTCTTCTAGGAATTTTTCTCTACCTAATTCTTGTTTTGTTTTTCCTTCATTTCTTAGTTTTTCAACTACTTTCATTTCTGTTGAAATAGCCGCATGATCTGTTCCTGGAAGCCATAGAGTATTATATCCTTGCATTCTTTTAAAACGGATTAAAATGTCTTGTATTGTGTCATCTAATGCATGTCCCATGTGTAATTTTCCTGTTACATTTGGAGGTGGCATCATAATACAATAACTTTCTTTGGTTTTATCCATACTTGGTTTAAAATACCCTTTTTCCTCCCATTCTTGATACAATTTTTCTTCAAAATCTTTTGGATTGTACTTATCTTGCATATTTATCTTCCTCCCTTTCTTTTATTTAATCATATTTATTTACGGCTAAAAGTATCAAAAAAGCCCTTATGTATAAAACATAAGGGCGAATAATATTCACGGTACCACCTTACTTATATAATTATTTGCTTCTATATTTGTATTTTTTTCAAAATCTGTTGTACTAAAACTGCAAATATTTATATATCTCTTTAGCCTATAACGTTGCTTAGACGGACATTCTTACTATTAGTTTCAGAATATCAACAAAAAAGCTACCTTCCATTTATCATGATTTAAGAAGTTTCCAGCCAATGACTTCTATTCTCTATAAATATGTGTAAATGTACTCCTCTTTTTTATTGTTTTTTTATTTATGTTAATATTATGGCACATTTTTTTAGATTTTACAAGTGTTTTTTTGAATTTAATGAAAAATATTCTATTTAATAGTTACAATTCACAGCCAATAGCATTTTATAGAATGTTGATATATAAATATTTTTAAAGCTGTGAATTGTAACATTTAATAAAAAATTTCCTAGAGTAATTAACTCTAAGAAATTTTAAAATTTAATTATCTATTTTATTGTGCTGCTCTTCTATATAATTCTATAAAATCTTCTTTGGTAACTTCTCTTGGATTTCCTGGTTTACATGGATCATTCATTGCTTTTTCAGCAAGCATTTCGAAATCTTCTTCTTTTGCTCCATAATCTGTAATTTTTGTATCAATTCCTACAGTTTTACTTAATTCTGAAATCATCCATACAAATGTATTAATCACATCTTGGTCATTTAGATGCTCTGCATCTGGTCTTCCAATATTCATTAAAATTTCTCTAAATCTTTGAGCAGTTGCTGGATCTTCTCCATTAAATCTCATAACAGTTGGTAATAACATTGCATTAGCAATTCCATGTGGTGTATCATAAACAGCTCCTAATTGATGAGCCATTGAGTGAACAATTCCTAGTCCTACATTTGAGAATCCCATTCCAGCAATGTATTGAGCCATTCCCATCATTTCAATTGCTTCTTCATTTTTCTCATTAACTGCTGCTGGTAAATATTTAAATATCATTTGAATAGCCTTCATATGAAACATATCTGACATTTCATTATGTGCTTTTGTAATATATCCTTCTACTGCATGTGTTAATGCATCCATTCCTGTAGCTGCTGCTAAACTTTTTGGCATTGATCCCATTAGTTCTGAATCAATAATTGCTAAAATTGGAATATCATTAGGGTCTACACATACCATTTTTACTTCTGCATCTTCATCTGTAATAACATAATTAATGGTAACTTCTGCTGCTGTTCCTGCAGTTGTAGGTAAAGCAATAATAGGCATTCCTTTATTTGCTGTATCAGATGCTCCATTTAAAGATTTAATATCTGCTCTATCTGGATTTGTCATAACAATTGAAATTCCTTTTGCTGTATCTATACTTGAACCTCCACCTACTGCTACAATTAAATCTGCTCCTGAATTTTTACAAGCTTCAACACCATCAGTTACATTTTTAATTGTTGGATTTGGTTTTATTTCATCATATAAATCATAAGGAACATTTGCTTTATTTAATACTTCCTCAACTTTAGCTGTTACTCCAGCTTCTACTAAAGATTTGTCACTTACTAAAAATACTTTTTTAAATCCTCTTTTTTGGATTTCTCCTGCAAGCTCTTCTCTTGCACCTTTTCCAAAATATGATGTTTCATTTAAAACAAACTTTACTGACATTTTCTAATTCCTCCTTAATAAAATATTTTTATTTAAAGCATCGAAATCTTTGATTTCATTATGCATGCTTTTTAGCTTTCTTGAAAATCTGATGGTATTTCAAATATATTGTCATTAACATCATAAGACACATCTACACTAATTAGTTCTGATTTATCCTCCATGATTGTTTTAATATATTCTAAATTATCACCATCAAAATAAAATCTAGTATTGGTATTCTCTTCTGAAAATTCTTCATCTGTATTCATTAAAAAGTCTGATACCCCTTTATATTCTTCATAACGATAATTGCTGCCATCTATTTTTTCTTGTCCTTTTTCAGGTTCTTGACTTTGAATAATTTCATTTAATTGGTTTGGTAATTCTCCAAGTCCTGTTACATTATTTTGATAAGTATAATATCTTTTTGTGCTATACATTAGTAAATAGGTATTTCCATCTCTGATAATATCTGTTGTGTGCTTTCCATCACTATATGTGTCAATATTAGCTAGCTCACCTTTTCTTGATACTGTATATCTATTATTATCATTTAGTCGGAATGTTATACTATATGTTTCATCTTGCAGCATTTTTTCATACATATTTGCCAATCTATTTTCATTTGCACTTTCTTTTTCATTTTTTGTTACTGCATATACAATAAGTACTACTATGATAATTGCTACAATAATACAAATTAAAGTAATAAATAATTTTTGTTTCTTATCCATTTTTTCCTCCACTTTTTAACTTATATTCGTGTAATAATTGCAAAGCATTCTTCACATGTGTGCATCGAAATCTTTGATTTCGTTAGCGCTCACCTTTCTTATTATAACCAAATTATACCAATAATATTTTGTTATCTCAATAAAAAAGTAAAAATGTAACATAAATGTAATAATCAAACCATTTAGAGCAAATTGTCTTTAGACTTTTTTTTATTCGCAAGGGCAAATCTCGCTTCGCGAGAACTTTTTTCTACTTTTCTAATTTAACTATATATATTTAAGTTCTCGAAGAAGCGTAAAGATTTGTCGACGCGAAAAATTGCATAGCAATTTTTCTGTGCAACATTGTTTTTTGTTGAATAGGAAAAATTGCTTTTTCCTATTCAACAAAAAAGGACCTGCTCTAAGGCAGATCCATATACATCGAAAAGATTTGTAATTTATCAACAATTAAATAGCTGGCAATCCAACTCTAAAAACCGATAACAGTATTAATGATAACTGGTTACTTGCAACACTAAATTGGTATTTGGTAAATATTTTATTTCGTATTTTTCTCCATTAATTAGGTTTTCTTTAATTTTAAATACTTTGTCATTTATTTTTCCTATTGTATAATAATTTCGAACTGGTTTATTTTTTATCATAATATAATCATAAGAGTCATTTGACAATTCTTCCCAGACACCACTCTCTACACTTGCTTTTCCTGTAAAAAATATCTTCGTATCTAATATGTATTTATAATTTACAACAGAAAATAGTAATAATAAACCTACTATGATAATAGAAAAGATTTTTGATGGTTTAAGATAAGCAAAAAAGAATATTGCAGAAATAATAACATAAATTGGTAATAACAATCCTAGGAAAAGTAACTTTATTAGACTACCCACTATTAAACTTATAATAAGAAGTAGCAACATTGCCTTTGATAAAAATACATAAGCTCTATAAAAACGTCTCTCATTTATTGGATTATAATCCATCATGGTTCTTCCTTCGTTTTCATCTGTTATGGGTTCTATTTTTATAGCATTTGCTTCGCATTTTTCTCTGCCACTTAATCCTTTTTTTAATGCTTCTTTCCATTCTGATGACGGTACAATAGATATTTCTATTTTATTTAAGTCTATTCTATTATCTATATCAAATTGCTTAATTTGCTTTATTAGAAAATTTCTATATTTTTTTAGCTGTTTTTTATCATTTATATATTGCTCATAAAATTCATCTTTCAATACGAGCAAAACTCCATTATCTGTTGCTGTTGTAAGAAATAATGATTCTTTCATTTTTGGTGCTTTATCCAATACCATTTTTGCTTTATAGCATTTTTCTATTTGATAAAAAGTTTGATAATTTGCCACCCTAAATTCTATTTTAATATCTTTAATCCCTGGTAATTTATATATTGCAAGATTCCTATAAAAAATCTTTTCAAGTTTTTTATTAATTTCATCTCTGTCCTGTGATTTATTCTTCTCAAAATTATCTAAATAGATATCAAAATTCAAACAGCTACTATCTTCATTTAGATCAATTGTACAAGTAAAAATTCTAATATTTAATTTTCTTTTTACTCTCTTTATATATTCATCAATAAATTTTTTTCTTAAGTCATTTTGATCATATCTATCTTTTTTTGGTGCTTCCCACCATTCTCCCCAAGGACTTCCAAAGGGATTGGTCACATAATAATAGTCCAATTTTTTCTTTCTTATTTTTAGATATTCAACATAATATGTTAATATGTTCATTCCCTTCTCCTTAAATTCCTATAACTTAAAAATAGTAGCATACTCATTTTTATTGAGTAATACATACTATTTATAAGTTATATTTAGTTAGATAAGTTTCTATTAAGTAAGTCCATTTCTTTTCGTTTCAATTCCAAATAGCTATCACACTATCATTAATCTCCTAAACAGATTCCAATATCTCTTGCTGTTTTTACTAACTCATCATCCATTGTAACTAATCTTACATTACTTTCTGCTGTACCACCTTGAACTGCACCTATTTCTTTGTTTTCTCCTACAACAATTTCTAATGGTACACAGTCTAATTTTCCATTTTTGATAACTGTTAAAACTCCAAATTTTCCTTCCATTGCTAATTCCATTGCTTTTGCACCATATTTTGTAGATAAAACTCTATCATATGCTGTTGGTGTTCCTCCTCTTTGCATATATCCTAAAATCGTACATCTTGATTCTAGTCCTGTTAATTCTTGAAGTTCTTTAGCAACTCTGTTTCCTTCTCCACCAAATTTAACACTAATTCCTGCTTTATTATCAATTCCTTCTGCTGAATGTGTTGTTCCTGCTTCATCTTTTGGATGAGCACCTTCTGAAACAACGACAATACTAAATCTTTTTCCATTCTCTTTTCTTTTATTAATTGCTTCTGCTGCTTTATGAATATCATAAGGTATTTCTGGAATTAGCGCAACATCTGCTCCTCCAGAAATAGCAGATTCTAGTGCTATCCAACCTGCAAATCTTCCCATAACTTCTAATACCATGATTCTATCATGTGTTTCTGCAGTTGTGTGTAATCTATCTAACGCTTCAGTTGCTACATGAACAGCTGTATTATATCCAAATGTAATATCTGTACATGCTACATCATTATCAATTGTTTTTGGCACACCAATTGTATTAATTCCTTTTAAGAATAAATCTCTTGCTGATTTTTGTGTACTATCTCCACCTAATGTAAATACACAATCAAATCCTGCTTCTTTTACATTTTTCACGCATTGGTCTGATAAATCTTCATATGTAACTGTTCCATCTTCATGCTCTACTTTATAATGGAAAACAATTGCATTTGTTGAAGAACCAATAATTGAACCACCTTTTGGCAATATTCCTGAAGCAATATCATTTCCATCTAATCTAACATAATTATTTTTTACAAGGCCTCTGTACCCATCGATATAACCGTAACATTCAATTCCATTTGTTTCACATGTTTTTTTAATTGCTCTAATTACTGCATTAAATCCTGATACATCTCCACCATTTGCTAGTATTGCTACTTTCTTTAACATAAAAATCCTCCCTTTCTCTTATTTATGTCCATATATTATTATATCAATATTATGGAAAATTACAAGTTTTTGGGAGAATTTTTTTGATTTATTAAAATTTAAATTTAATTTTTCTAAACATTGAAAACTTACTTAAATTATTTTTCGCATTCTAGGAAGTTTTAATATCATGAAAAAAAGTAATTATATTATAACTGACAAAAATTTCAAATTAATAAACCAAGAATACCTCTTAGAGCAAATTTTGTTCTAAGAGGTATTCTTTTAAATTTATTTTATCTTTAAACAACTGCAAAAGTCAATTCACCTTTCACTGCCACTTTTCCATCAACAGTTGCCAATGCTTCTCCTATTCCGATAGGACCTTTTCTTTTAATAATTTTTACTTCTAATTTTAATCTGTCTCCTGGAACGACTTGTCTTTTAAATCTTAATTTATCAATTCCTCCAAAAAGTGCATTTCTTCCTTTATTCTCTTCCATAGAAAGAATGGCAACTGCACCAGTTTGTGCTAAAGATTCTACTATTAAAACACCTGGCATAATTGGATTTCCAGGAAAATGCCCTTTGAAATAGTATTCATCTTCACTAACATTTTTATATGCTACTGCACTTTCTCCTGGTATATATTCTTCCACTTCATCAATCATTAAAAAAGGCTCTCTTTGTGGAATAATTTCTTTAATTTGTTCTTTATTTAACATTTTGATTATCCTTTCTTTTTATGATTTTCTATTGTTTATCCTAACATTGCATGGATTTTTCTCTGTTCAAGAAGAAAAATGTCCCAAACAGAAACGTCCCCAAAAGGACATTATTTTATTTTAAATAATGGTGTACCATATTCTACAACATCTTCATTTTTTACACAAATTTCTACGATTTCACCATCAAATTCTGATTCAATTTCATTCATTAATTTCATAGCTTCTACAATGCATACTACTTGTCCTTTTGAAATTTTATCTCCTACTTTTACATATGGATCTTTATCTGGTGATGAACTTGCATAAAAAGTACCTACCATTGGTGATTTGATTACTTTATAATTTTCTTCTTTCTTTTCTGGTACTGTAACCATTCCTTTTTCTTCTTGTGGTTTTACTACAGGAACAGACATTGGTGCGCTTGCTTCTATAACATGTGGTTCTACAATAACTTCTCTTTTTTCGCTTTTTTTCATACTAATTTTTACACCATCTGGAAATTCGATTTCTAATTCTTCTAATTTTGAATTTCCCATATCGTCCATTAATTTTTTTATTTCCTTATAATCCATATTTCTACCTCCGTTTTTATTTTTATTTTATACTATTTTTTGAAATTTGAAAAGTAACAAATATAAAAATATTATAAAATAAACTTTTGCAAGGATGATGATATTTTAGATTGAATAAATTTTGAATGTGATTGGAGATATCTTAGAATTTGTTAATCATATATTGAGGGATGTTCACGGTACTCACATAGTGAGGGTCTGAGTGAAAGAGGCTCAATATATGATGTTACAAATTCTTAAATATCGTATTGAGCCGAAAAATTTATAAAATCTAAAATAACATCATCCTAATTCAATTTATACTTTCAAAATGATAAAATGTTTCTATTCTTCATATTTCTTTAATAAAATACTACTATTGTGTCCACCAAATCCTAATGAATTAGACATTGCATATTTTACTTCTACTTTTCTTCCTTCATTTGGAACCACATCCAAATCACATTCTTCATCTGGAACTTTGTAATTAATTGTTGCTGGAACAAATCCTTCTTCAATTGCTTTTGCACATACAATTGCTTCTACGCCACCTGCTGCACCTAATAAATGTCCAGTATGTCCTTTTGTTGAACTTACCATTACTTTTTTAGCTGCTTCTTCTCCTAATGCTGTTTTAATTGCTTGTGTCTCATATGAGTCATTCAAATGTGTTGATGTACCATGTGCATTAATATATGTAATTTCTCCTGGATTTGCTTTTGCTTCTTCTATAGCAATTTTCATAGCTCTTGCGCCACCTTCTCCTCCTGGAGCAGGTGATGTGATATGATATGCATCAGATGTTGCTCCATATCCTACCATTTCTGCATAGATTTTAGCACCTCTTTTTTTCGCATGTTCTAATTCTTCTAAAACTATAACACCAGCACCTTCTCCCATAACAAATCCACTTCTTTCTTTGTCAAATGGAATACTTGCTCTTGTTTTGTCTTCGGATTTTGTTAAAGCTTTTATATTTGCAAATCCTGCTATTCCAAGTGGCGTTATTCCTGCTTCTGTTCCTCCTGCTAATACAACATCTTGGTATCCATGTTTTATCATTCTAAAACTTTCTCCAATGCTATGTGTCCCTGTAGCACATGCTGTAACCATAGCTATAGATTCTCCTTTTGCTCCAATATCGATTGCTACATTTCCTGTTGCCATATTTAAAATTCCCATAGGAATATACATTGGTGAAACTCTATCTGGTCCTTTTGACATACATTTTTCATGTTCTGTTTCGATTGTTTGTATTCCTCCAATTCCTGATCCTATAATAATTCCTACTCTTTCCATATTTTCATTTTCTTTATCTAGTCCACTATCTTTCCAAGCTTCTCTAGCAGCTATCATTGCATATTGAGAAAATTTATCTAATCTTTTTGCTTCTCTTTTATCAAAATAATCTTCTGGATTGTATTCTTTCAATTCAGCTGCTAATTTTACTTTAAAATCTGTTACATCAAAACTCTTTATTACATCAACTCCACATTTACCTTCTTTAATACCCTTCCAAAATTCTTCTGCATTGTTTCCTATTGGAGTCAAAGCTCCTAATCCTGTAATAACAACTCTTCTTTCCATCTTTCTCTTCCTTTCATTTTTTTCATACTACTATTATTATTTCACATATACTATATTCGTTTGTTTTAAAACAAATTTTATCTTGACCCTATATGGATTTTTCCGTATACAATAAGGTTAGGCTTCTTATATTCGCGATGTACTGCGAAGCAGTCTTCACATTTGTGCGTCGAAATCTTTGATTTCGTTAACGCACACCTTTCTTACATGACCATTCCACCATCTACATTAATCACTTGACCAGTTATATAAGCACTTTCATCTGATCCTAAAAAATAGATTAAATTTGCTACTTCATTTGCTGTTCCCATTCTTTTTAGTGGAATTTGATTATGTATATTTTCTTTTACTTCTTCTGATAAGACAGCAGTCATATCTGTTTCTATAAATCCAGGTGCTACTGCATTTGCTCTAATATTTCTTGAAGCCAACTCTTTTGCTACACTTTTAGTAAATCCAATAATTCCAGCTTTTGATGCTGCATAATTACATTGTCCAGCATTTCCTGCAACTCCTACAACTGATGATAAATTTATAATGCTTCCTTTTCTTTTTTTCATCATATATTTTGTAACTATTTTTGTGACAATATATGTTCCTTTCAAATTTACTTCTATAACTTTGTCAAATTCTTCTTCGCTCATTCTCATTAATAGATTATCTTTTGTAATACCTGCATTATTAACTAACACATCTATACTTCCAAATTCTTCGATTGCTTTTTTTACTAATTCTTCGATTGCCTCTTTATCTGTTACATCTGCTTGCATAATAAGTGTTTTTACACCTTTACTTTCAAATTCAGCTTTTAATTCTTTCACATTTGTTTTGCTTGAAACATAGTTAATGACAACATTATATCCATTGTCCGCAAATTTTAATGCTACTTCTTTTCCTATTCCTCTTGAAGCTCCTGTTACAAATACAGTCTTATTTTCTTCCATTTTATTCATTCCCTTCTAAATATTTTTCTAAGCTATCTACATTATTTATATTAAATGTTTTTGCTTCTTTATTATCTTTCTTTACAAATCCTGTTAATGTTCTTCCTGGTCCAATTTCTATATATTCTTCAACTTGTTCTTGTTCCATTAACTTGATTGCCTTATCAAATCTTACTGGACTAATAATATGATTTGCTAAGATTTCTTTTATATTATCATTTTCAGTATAATATGTACCATCAATATTTTTTATAACTTTAACTTTAGTATCAAGATTAAATTCAATGTTTGCCAATTCTTTTTCATAAGCTTCTTTCGCCTTTTCTAATTTTATTGTATGAAATGGTCCACTTGTATTTAATTTTAATGCTCTTTTGGCACCTTGTGCTTTTAATGCCTCCATCGCTTCATCAATAGCATCTTCTTGCCCTGATATAACTGTTTGTACACTGCAATTATAGTTTGCAACAACAATAAATTTATTTTCTTTAGAAATTTCTTTGCAAACTGCATCTATTTTTTCTGAATCTAATCCAATAATCGCTGCCATAGAAAATTTTTCATTAGGTAAAAGATTTCCCATGTAATATCCTCTTTTTTGAATTAGTTTTATTCCATCTTCAAAACTAATGATTCCAGCATAGATTAAAGCACCATATTCTCCTAAGCTTAATCCTGTTGCAATATCTGCTTCTATCCCTCTTGTTTTTAAAACTTCTAATATTGCTAGACTTGTTGTTAATATAGCTATTTGTGTATTCTCTGTTTTATTTAACTCTTCTTCTGGACCTTCGAAACAAAGTTTTTTCACATCAATTCCAGATATTTTTGAAGCCTCATCATAAATCTTTTTTGCTTCATCATATTTTTCATAAATATCCTTTCCCATTCCTACAACCTGTGCGCCTTGTCCTGGAAACAAAAATGCTCTTTTCATTCTTTCTTCATCCTTTCTTTTTATTTTTTATATTATATAGAAAATTTTACTTTTATCTTGATTTCAAATAAACTTTTTTGTATACAATATAGTTTTTTTATCAAATCAAGATATTATCTATAAAATTATATGAAATTACGAATGTAAATGGAAGAATATTAGAAATTCTTAAATTATCAAGTAGGAGAATCTCAAATCTCGCTTTGAGAGGTGCCTACTTGGTAATTTTAGAATTTATATATTCTGTAATGCAACCGAGTAATGAATAAAATTTTATAGATAATATCTTGGAACAAAATCTTACTCAAAAAAAAATTTGCACATGTATTTATATTTCCATCAAAATACTTCCTGTGTTTAGTCCTCCTCCATATCCTAACAAAATAATTTTATCACCTGGTTTTAAAAATCCACTTTTTTGCATATCATACAAAGCAATTGGTATACTAGCACAAAAAGTATTTCCTCTTTTTTGTATATTTGTATACATCTTTTCCATTTCTATATGTAATCTTGATGCAATTGCTTTCATAATTTTCAAATTTGACTGGTGTGCTACTATATATTTCACATCATGTAATGATATATTCGCTTTTTCTAGTAACTCATTTATATTTTCAACTGTTTTGGTTACTGCATATTTATATACTTCTTTTCCATTCATATATACGTTTTTTCCATATCGATATGTTAAAATATTATTTTTGTCTTCCTCAGCTTTAATATTAGATATATAAATTTTTGGGTGAGTATTGATTTCTTCTTTTTCTACTAGGGTTGCTCCTGCGCCATCAGACAATACAATAGCTGTTCCTATATCTTTTTTATCAATAATTTCAGATAATTTATCTACACCAATAATTATGGCTCTTTTTATATCTCGTGAAGCCATATATACTTTTGCAATATCAAAAGCATTTATATAGCCTCCACATCCAGCTAATATGTCCAAACATATACATGGAGAAAGGTTTAATTTTTTTTGTACATAATTTGATATTCCTGGCATTAACATGTCTGTACTTGTTGTTGCTGTTATAATAAGGCCAATCTCTTGTTTATCTCTTTCTGATAAAACTAGCGTCTTTACAGCCTCTGCTGCCATATCTCGTATAGTTTCATCAATTGCATAATATCTATTTTTTATTCCTGTTCTTTTTTCAATATATCCAGTTTCTAAATTCAATATTTTTTCTAATTCATCATTTTCAATTTGTTTTTTAGGAAAATATATCCCATTAGCAACTATACGTATATTATTCACTTGTTACCTCTTTTCGCTTTTAATATAAACTATGCCTTATATATTTATATACTATTTTCATATTTTTTTCTATTAGTATGACTGGTCAAAAATAAAAAATGGAGAATATTTACTTAAAATTTAAGCAAATATTCTCTATTTCTCTTGTTGTATAGAAATTTGTCTTTCAAGCTTGACTACATATGTTTTCTACTCAATTGATTATTCATTTCCTTGTTGCTCTTCATTATTCTGAGTTTCCTCATTATTTTGCTCTTCACCATTATTTTGTTGTCCTTCACTATTTTGTTCAGTATTTTCTTCTGTTGTTTCATTATTTACTTGATTATTAGTCTGGTCACTACTTGTTGTATTTGTATTATTGTTCGTTGTAGACTGTAATACACCTAATCTATCTAAATATTCTTCTACATCATATGTTTTGTCATTTGCAGTCATTTGATAATGCTTTTCTCCTCCACTGATTACCATATAGATATCATCAACAAAAGCTTTAATTGGTTGTTCTCCTGATGCATTTAATAATGTGTATCGATTATCTATACATGCTACAATTACATTATAATCTGGAATAACTAATAAATTTGTTGCTTCTCTATTGCTACTTGCAATATATCCAAAGCTATCATATTCAAATTCAACCAATTGATTTCCATCTGTATCAAACAACCCCCATTTATTATTTCTCATAACAGGTATTAAACTATCTACTAAAATATATCCTGTTTTTAAGTCATTTTCTTCAAATCGAGATATATCTACTCCTATTTGGTCATTTTCTGCATGAATAACTGTATTTCCATTTAAATCTACAACCCCATATCTGTTATTCCTGTTTACTAAATACAATCCTGCATCATAATCCATTAATTCTATACTATTAAAATTAATATCAACCTTCGTTCTTTTATCTGTCCCTATAATTCCATATTTACCATCACTACTTACAATAAAGTCACCTGTAGCTTCTTGATATCTAACATTATCATATTTACATTCTAAAATCTCTGTACCATCAGTTGCATTAATTACTCCATAATATCTATCATTTGAAACAACTAACATATTTTTTGTTATTGCTTTTTCATTTTCAAATGTTTCACTTAATCTTGTATATCCATAATCCAAAACTGTATTGGTATAAGAAGTAATTAAATATGGCGTTGTATAAATTGTTATTGCATTATTTTCTTGGTCATAGAAAAATGTTGTATTAAATACTTTTTGCATTCCATCTGTTGTAATATATAATTCACCTTCAACTGCTTTTACTGGTTTGTCCATATATATATATGTATAGTTGTTATCGCCCTCTTCCAAATTTAATTTATATATTTTGTTAGAATTTAGTGTAAGATTTACTACTTCTTCTGTAGTCTCTACATAACATTTACTCTTATCTTCTGACCTTTTACTATACTCTCCATTATAGCAACTATATCCTAAATAGGAAGATATTGCTCTAACAGGTACATAAATTGTTCCATCATCTTCAAATGATAACAAATTTTTAACTTCTACATTTTCAACATCATTGACATATACACGCAAAATACTACTTTCTAAGTACATCATATATGCGACAATTCCTATAATTGCTATCACAATTAGCACTATAAAAACAATAATAATTTTTATAACATTACTTGTTTTTTTTGTTTTATTGTTTGAAAAATCTTCATCTAATAAATTCATACACACCCTCCTACTTTTCAGCTTCATAGCCATATTTTTTATAAAATTCATCCCTAAAAGTTGCTAAATTATCTCTCTCTATTTCTATTCTAACCTTTTCCATTAAATTAGTCAAGAACCTTAAATTATGTATTGATAATAATCTAACACCTAAAATCTCATTTGCCTTGATAAGATGCCTTATGTAAGCTCTAGAATAATTTTTACAAGTATAACAATCACATTCTTCATCTAATGGATTCCAATCTCTTTCATAAGTCGCATTTCTCACCACCACTTTTCCATGAGAAGTTAAGGCTGTTCCGTTTCTAGCTATCCTTGTAGGTAGTACACAATCACACATATCGATTCCTGCAATTGCTGCCTCTATTAAATAGTCTGGTGTTCCTACTCCCATTAAATATCTCGGTTTATTTTTTGGCATTAATGGTGCTGTAAATCGAAGCATTTTTAAAAATTCTTCTTTTGGTTCTCCTACACTGATACCACCAATAGCATATCCAGGTAAATCTAATTCAATTAGTTCTTTTGCACTTTGTTCTCTCAACTCTTCATAAAATCCACCTTGAATAATACCAAATAGAGCTTGATTTTCTGTTTTATGTGCTTCTTTACATCTCTTAGCCCATCTAGTAGTTCTTTCCATAGATTGTTTTGTATATTCATAACTTGCCGGATATTCTACACATTCATCAAATGCCATAATAATATCTGCACCTAGATCTTCTTCAGTTTTCATAACACTTTCTGGTGAAAAGAAATGTTTACTTCCATCTAAGTGAGATTTAAATTCTACCCCTTCTTCTGAAATAGTTCTTAAATCCCCTAAACTAAATACTTGAAATCCACCACTATCTGTCAAAATTGGTCTGTTCCATTTCATAAACTTATGAAGTCCACCTGCTTCTTTTACAATGTCTTGTCCTGGTCTTAAGTATAAGTGATAGGTATTTGATAAAATGATTTGTGCACCTACCATCTCTTTTAATTCTTCAGGTGTCATTGATTTTACAGTTGCTTGTGTTCCTACTGGCATAAATACTGGTGTTTGTATATCACCATGAGGTGTATGAATAACTCCTCTTCTTGCTCCTGTTTGTTTGCATTCATGTAATAGTTCATATGTTACTGCTGGTTTCATGCTTCCTCCTTCTCTGATTATAGTTACCAAAATAGCCCGTCCCCTTTGGCAACTTTCTTATTTAATAAACATCGCATCTCCAAAACTAAAAAATCGATATTTTTCTTTTACGGCTTCATGATATGCTTTCATAATATAGTCTTTTCCCGCTAAAGCAGATACTAACATTAATAAAGTAGACTGTGGTAAATGGAAATTGGTGATTAATCCATCTAAACATTTAAATTGATAGCCTGGATAAATAAAGATACTGGTATCTGCTTCTGTTTCTTTTACAAATCCATTTTCATCTGCAATTGTCTCTAATACCCTGCAAGAGGTTGTTCCAACTGCAATAACTCGTCTTCCTTGTTTTTTTGTTTCATTGATTTTGTCAACATCTTCCTGTTTAATATAAAAATGTTCTGTATGCATTTCATGGTTTTCTACATTTTCTTCTTTTACAGGTCTAAAGGTTCCAATACCAACATGTAATGTTACATTCGCAATTTTTACACCTTTTTCTTCTATTTTCTTTAATAATTCTGGTGTAAAATGTAATCCAGCTGTTGGCGCTGCTGCTGAACCATCATATTTTGCATAAACTGTTTGATATCTGTCATTATCTTTTAATTCTTCATGAATATATGGTGGTAATGGCATTAATCCTATCTTATCTAATATTTCATTAAATATTCCTTTATATGAAAATTGAACTTTTCTTGTGCCTCCTGGCATAATTTCTAGAATTTCTGCAATTAACAATCTATCTCCAAAGATAACTTTTGTTCCTACATGAAGCTTATTACCTGGTCTCACAATAGTTTCCCAGATATCGCCTTCTATATTTTTTAATAATAAAAATTCTACATTTGCCCCTGTTTCCTTTTTTCCATAAATTCTAGCTGGTATAACTTTTGTATTATTTCTTACCAAACAATCTCCTGGTTCTAAATAGTCAATAATGTCTTTAAATGTTTTATGCTCAAGTGTTTGCTTACTTCTATCTAAAACCATTAATCTTGATTCATCTCTTTTTTCTATTGGTGTTTGTGCTATTAATTCTTCTGGTAAATCGTAATTAAATTCTGATACTTTCATAATTCCTCCTTAAACTGCTTTTCTTCTTAAAATATTTTGATAAGAATTCGTATTTTAAATACATATATTTGTCAACGCAAAAAATTGATTTTCCTATTCAACAAAAAATGTCTCAAACAGAAACGTCCCCAAAAAGACTTTTTATATTTCTAAATAAATTATTAAATATTCCTCTAATTTCTTCAATGATATTTTGCGGTTCTGTGTAAATCTCTAATTCATGAGCATATTCAAAATTTGATCTTTTAGCAGGCTTTAATGTATATATTTCATTTGGTAGTCCTATATATCCATTTGATGTATATATTTCTTGATTCATATAATCTTTATACCATTGCCTTTGTCCTATTAAATATTCGTTTTCATACCCATATTCTTTATAATCATGCAATGCAGGAATCGTATATCCATATTCTTGCGCTGTTCTTTCTAATGAATGTAAAAATTCATGCAAAAACACTTCTTCTGGAAATTGGTTTATTTTAGAATCATATTTATAGATATAACTTTTTGAACTATTTGGTAATCGAATATTGGAAAATCCAATTCCATAATAATCCATTCCCCCTAATCCGATCCAATCTTTGATTTCTATATCATCTTCATATTCTTCATTTCCTAATCTTACAATAGCAAAAATATGATCATAATTATTTTGATTAATAATATCTTTAATTTGTTCTTCTATATCTTCTGGCGCAACATAATAACCAAATTCATTATCATAAGATAAAGATGTAATTGGTGCTTGTATTTCATATATGTCACAATTTGCTGTCATTTTTTCATTAGATAATTGTTTGCATGAATTTTTAAAGCGTTCTATCGTATTTTTTATATCTGCCATATCTGTATTATTCACTTGTATATCAATTTCTTTACTATCAATTGTCACATTTGTATTTTCAAATATAAAACAAGCAAAGTTCCAATTGCTATCTTCTTCAGCTTGTCCTTCTTCTATTTTAAAATCAGAAAACCAAGCTTCCCCTTTAGCATATCCTTCTGTTCCTCCTAATCGAAAAGCAATATCAACTATATCTCTATTTTTAGAATTAAATATAAATTCTACTTTTTGCCAATCATTGTCTCCTTTAATCACCACAGATCTTTCAGCCGTATTAGAAATAGAAATTTGTGCTCCTATGCTAGAAGCATTTTTATTGGCTTCAACGCCCTTGGTTTTTATCATACAAGTTACTTTATATGGTGTATTTTTTTTTACTTGTACCTCTTTTGAAAACATCGCATCATTAAATTCATTTGATGTTATTCTATAACTATTGATATCAGAATATTTTACTTTTTTGTCTCTCTTAAATACTGACATACCTAAATTTACTTCACTTCGTATAAGTCCATTAAAATTATTGCTTTGATAAAACTGATATGCCAAGTATATCGCTAGCATTAAAATAATAAAAGTAAAAATATTAATAATGCATGCTTTTGCATTGTTACTGTTTCTCATTTTTATTTTCCTTTTCCTTTTCATTATTCTTTTTCTAATAATATAAATGTATATATATAATTTTGATATTTGGTTCTAAATTGGGTTGGTTCTACAATTGTTTGCATTCCTTCTTTTGGGAATGAATTATATAATTCGCAATTTTCTGAATCTATTAACCAAATTCTTCCATGATAATCCTTTAATATATCATCATAATTATAGATAATTTCCATTCCTGGTCCATATGCTTTATACGCTTCTTCTACATCCCAAAATTCACCATTGTAGAAATATTGCTTATTATCTGGGAAAAATGCTGCAATAACACCACCATTTCCTATATTAGAATAAATTAAAATGTCATCTGGCTTTACGTTTTCTCTTAAATATTCTATTTGCTTCATATTACTGTCATCATAATTAATTTTTATATTAGTTACATTACTAGTAATTCCCAGAATTAAGATCATTGCACATATAATTCCTGTTACCCATTTTCTTTTTTCTTTTGACATAAAAAATGCAATTCCAAAAATATATAATCCTGTAATGACAATTAAGTATCTTGCATATAATATTGGTATTTTAAGTGAAATAATATATACTGCAAAAATGACTAATATATATGTCAAAATAGAAATTATCCCTGGAAATAACATTTCCTTTTCTTTTTTAGCTTTATAAATTCTATATCCTATATATATATACATTATTAAAGAAGCAATCAATGCGATAATTGTATGTGTATCAAAAACAAATTCTGTATCTAATTGTCTTCTAAATTGGAAACTTAAAACTTCTATCCATGTGCTATATTCTAATTCTATCCAGAATCCTAATTCCACATGATCAACTTGTCCTTTCAAAAATAATAGCCATGGAATATATAAAATAATTTGTATAACCGCTAAAATAATAAAATTTCGTAATAATTTTGTATTTTCTTTTCTATTTTTGATTAGATATACAAGTATCATAAAATTGATTAATCCGGCTGCAGCTAATGCATAATAATGTATGTAACATGCTGCTATGCTAAAAATACCAAAAATAATTAAATTTCTATTTTGTACTTTTAATGCTGTATTTTCCTTTACATTTTTATATAACCTATATCCATAGATAGCTAATATTGTAACAATTAAACATGACCATGAATACATTCTAATTTCTTGGCTATATGTACACATAACTGGTAAAAAGTAGACTAAAAACGAAAATAACATTCCTACTTTTTCTCCAAAGTCTTTTCGGATATGGGTATATCCTAACACACCTAAAATAGCAATTGCTAAAACAGAAAATAATCGGAAAGCAATAATTTGATTCCCAAAAATCATCCATACAATATGTAACATCCAATAATATAGTGGTGGGTGAACATCATTTCCTGTTATGTTCCATATTTCGCTAAAACTATGTTTTGCAATGGCTACTGAATAGCTCTCATCAAACCAAATATCTTCATGAAATGCTGATAAACAGATAAATACAATTCCCAATAAAATAATTCCTATATGTATATATTTATATTTTTTGTCGATTTTTTTTAGTTGTTGCATCTTCACTTGTCCTTTCACTCTTATCACTTATTAGCTAGATAAATCTAGCTTTGCTAGACCCTCTCTACTTTTTAAACTTTTTTGTATGTAATCTAAGTTTTTAAAAAATTTCACATGTCTAAAATTGTCGTTTTTCAACAATAATAAGTGGAACATTATTATTGTCATCATAAAACAACTTTAAAACGTCCACTTATATTTTTTATTTATTCTATTTATTTTAAACTAATTCTTTTTCAGTTTGTGTTTCATTATTATTAGAAACATCTGTTATTTTTATACTTCTTACATGGTTTATTTTTTCCCATGAAGTATTTCTAATAAACAAGCATTTAAAGTTTATACATATCCATGTCAATAAAAATAATGGATAACAAAGTAATCCTTTTGCCATTGGCTTAATTTTTCTTCCATCTAACCACATTGCAAATATTCCTACAAGTATTGGTAAAATAAATGTTGGAACCAAATACATAATTAGGTTTTTAATTAATTCTGCTGTTGTAATAGATGCTGAATTATACATAATAAAGTTTGTTAACAATAATGCAATTGTTATGATAAACATTGGAATACTTCCAACTATATATAATAAACCATCAAGATTTATCATTTTTTTATTTTCTTTTGCTGCTATTGCCAATTCCTTTGTATATTTTTTTATACATTGAATATGACCAACTGTCCATCTACTTCTTTGTGACCAACTTTGTCTAAATCCTGTAGGTTGCTCATCATATACGATAGCATCTGTTGCCCAACCTAATTTTTTACCTTTTATAATTCTTTTTAAAGAAAATTCAATATCTTCTGTTAAAGTTTCTGTATCCCAACCTTGTGGTTTGATAACATCAAATCTTACCATAAAACCTGTACCATTTAATAATGGTGATAATCCAATATTATATCTAGCTAAATGATAAAATCTATGCATTTGCCAATAGAAAATAGCATATCCTGCTGTTATCCAGTTATCAGATGGATTTTTAATATCTCTGTAACCTTGTACCACATCTTCTCCTTGACATAGTTTTTTATTCATATTTTTTATAAAATTCTTATCTACAATATTATCTGCATCAAATACAAAGAAAGCATCATATGGTGCATCTTCTGCAATTTTTTGTTGCAAAAACCAATTTAAAGCATAGCCTTTTGTTTTCTTAGTTTCATCAAATCTTTCATAAACAATTGCACCAGCTTCTTTTGCAATTTTAGCTGTGTTATCTGTGCAGTTATCTGCAATAACATATATGTCATATAAATCTTTATTATATGTTTGATTTTTTAAACTTTCAATTAAATTCCCTACAACCGCTTCTTCATTATGTGCTGGTATAATTGCCATAAAACGATGGTCTTTTTTTACTTTTAAAGGTTTATCCTTTAATTTTACTAAAGAACATAAACTAACAACAACTTGATATAGCCAAAATATTGTTACCGTCCATACTAAAGCTTCTCTTAGTATATATAAATAATCCATTTTTTTACCTCTCTTTTAAATAATACTTTCTATATATTATTATACTACTTTTTATATTATACTATTATTGGCAAAATATTGCAACTTTTTTAGCAAAATTTAATATATTTTTAATAAATATTATCTACCTCTTTCTCCACGCATATTTTCAGCATCTGCTTCTATTTCTTCTTCTACTTTTTTTTGGAATTCTTCTAAAGTTTCTTCACTATCTTTGTTTTCCCATGCTTTTTCAACCATCTCTTTAACTTCTCTTTCCGTAAACTTGTCTGCAATTTCATCATTTTCCATTAAGACTTTTACTGTATCATCAATATGATTATGTGTAGATGTATTTGGGTTCCCATCCATATCTTCTTGTTCCATTTCTTCACATGGTTCTTCTTTAGCATTTTCATGCTGTTTTGCTTCTTGATATGAAGCTTCTACTGAACGATATCCATCTTGGTATTCTTGTGATAATTTTTGTGTTTGTTCATCCATACCTTTTACTGCATTTTTTGAATTTGAAGTTTCTAACTGCTTATCTAAACTTTTATTTCCTTCAATACCATTTCCACCTATTGTTTTATTAGCTGAATGATATACTTCTACTTCTCCATATTGCCCTTTTTCTATTCCAATTGTTTCTTGACCTTGTACTCTTAATCTTGTTAACACGTCTCCTTTTTTTGCAGGTTGATTCTTATTTTGACTTACTTGATAAGTTTGCTCTTCTGGATTAGTTCCTTCTTGTGTATCATTTTCTAAATCTAAAGCCCTCACAATTGGTTTTCCATCTCTTCCTGTTTTATTGGTTATAACAACTGCTTCATATCTTGACGAATGTCCTTCTAATCTTTTTCCATTTTCATCTCTTAAATTGTCTAACTCATCTGATTCTACAATTCCTAGTTTTCCACCTTTTTCATCTGAACCTTTAATTTTTCCTGCCTTTTCTAATTTTTCTCCTAGTGAGTCCATGTCTGTTGCCATTGTATCCATATTTACTTCTTGTTTTATTTGTATATCACCTATTGTATTTTCTACTTTATCCTCTTTTCCTCTGATTGATTCTTCTTGTTTTCTATCTTTATTTTTACTTGTCTCTGGTTCTTCTTGTTTTCTATCTTTATTTTTACTTGTCTCTGGTTCTTCTTGTTTTTTACTTTTTTCTTCTGTTCCAATTGCCTTTTGATATCCCATTTGTCTATCATAAACATTTTTTTCTTGTTCCTTTTCTGGTTCTGTTTCTAAAATTTCTTCTTTTCCTACCTTTTCAATTACTTGTGTTATTTCATCTCTTATTTTATCAGATAATTCATTCTCTAATGTATTTTCCCTAAAGATAATTAATGTATCTGCCATGACATCTGGATCAAATACACCTATAACTTCATTTTCTAAAACATATTTATATAAATCTCCATCTTTCTCTACTCTTAATTGTTTATTTTCACCATTTATATTTACATTACCTAATATTTTCATATTTTTCTTTATGTATACTATATATACATATCTCCTTTCCTTTATTTCTAATATATTTGCCATTCTCATTCTCTCTTTATTTATTATAGTATAATTCTCATTTTTCTTCAATAATTTAAGAGAATTTTAATTTACTATTTTTGCATTTTATGGTATAATAAAAGGTAGGGATAAATATTTACTTAAATAACAAGAATTTTTAAAAAATCATAAAATAAAAAGGGGTTTTTATGAAAAAAGAAATGAAAGAATATAATTCTATAAGTAATCAAGAATTCTTAAATATTATTGAAGAATTAGTAAATAATAAGACCGTACAAGAAATGAAAAAGTATAGACAACATTATGAAACCACCTGTTTTGACCACTGTTATATGGTTTCTTATTATTGTTATTTAATATGCAAAAAATACCATTTAGATTATATATCAGCCACAAGGGCAGCCATGTTACATGACTTATTCTTATATGACTGGCGTGTTCGTCAACCTGGCAGAAAAGGATTACATGCTTTCACTCATGGAAAAACAGCTTGTGAAAATGCAAGTAAACTATTTGATTTGAACCAAAAAGAAAAAGATATGATTCTTACCCATATGTGGCCTGTAACAATGCAATTCCCTACATCAATAGAAGGTTTCATCTTAACTTTTGTAGATAAATATTGTGCTATGTCTGAAACTTTAGAAGTTATAAAATCTAGAATGTTCATGAAAAAAGCTTTTAGATATGCTTATGTTTTCTTTAGTTTATTAATGATACGATTTTAAAATTTATCTTGTATATAAAAACGTTCCTTGTTAAGGAACGTTTTTGTGTATGTTTATAATATCTTTTCTTTTTTGATTTTATTTTTTAGTCTCCACCAAATATATCAAAAATTTCTCCAATAAAAGATTCTTTTTTTCTTTTTTGAGAATATTTTTTATTTTTATAATATTTGTCATCATAATCGTCATCATGATAACGGTTTCTTTCTGCATATTTATCATTATACTTATCATCATGATATTCTTTACTTTCATGTTTATATTCATAATGCTCTCTATTATATGTTTCTTCTTTTTCAATTAATTTCTCTAATTCTCCTCTATCAAGCCAAATACCTCTGCATTCTGGACAATAATCAATTTCTACTCCTTTCTTTTCAGACATTAGTAATGTGACATCTTTACATACTGGACATTTCATACACATACCTCCCATGATAAACTATATTTATACATCCCAATTTGGGTCATTATATATAGTCATTCCCTCTTTGTCAATAAATTCTTATGAATTCAATAAACTTTTTATTTTCTATTCTCTTTTTGCTATTTTTGTAATATAATGGCAGTGTATAAAAAATATAAATATATTTCTTATCTACTATTTAAGAAAATCAGGTGATTTTTATGAAAAAAATTTTATTTAAAGGCTGTGGAACAGCTATTAGTACACCTTTTGATGAAAATGGTGTCAATCTTAAAGAGTTTGAAAGACTTATTAATTTTCAAATCGAAAATGGCGTAGATGCCATTATTGTATGCGGAACGACAGGAGAATCTTCTACCATGACAGAAGAAGAAAAAGATGCTACGATTTCTTGTGCTGTCAAAACGGCTAATGGAAGAGTTCCAATTATTGCAGGTACTGGTGGCAATAATACAATGAAAGTCATTGAAAATTCTAAGAAAGCAGAAGCTTTAGGTGTTGATGGACTTTTAATTGTTACACCTTATTACAATAAATGTACACAAAAAGGATTAATTGAACATTATAGAGTAATCGCTGAAAGTGTATCTTTACCAATTATATTATATAGTGTACCAAGTAGAACTGGTGTTAATATTTTACCAGAAACTTGTTTAGAATTATCTAAAATTGATAACATTGTTGCTATCAAAGAAGCAAGTGGTAATTTATCACAAGTGGCTGAAATTGCCCATTTATGTGGAGATAATTTACATATTTATTCAGGAAATGATGATCAAATATTACCTATTTTATCATTAGGAGGACTTGGTGTAATTTCTGTTTTATCAAATATAAAACCACAATATACACATGATATGGTTCAAAACTTTTTGGATGGTAATGTCGAAAAAGCTACAAAAATGCAATTAGATGCTTTACCTTTGGTAAAAGCTTTATTCTCAGAAGTTAACCCTATTCCTGTTAAAGCTGCTTTAAATCACATTGGCTATAACTATGGAATTCCTAGATTACCACTTACTAAAATGAGTAGTGATAAAGAACAAAAATTAATTGAAGAATTAGATAAATTAAATTAATTAGATTCACATAAATAAAATAAATGAATTTTAAAATATTATAAACAACAAAAATATATATAGTAAGAAATATAAATTGAAAACATAACATTAAATTTTATTAAATATGGAGGTATCAAATGTTAAACGTATTTGTAAATGGTTGTAATGGAAAAATGGGAAATGTAGTATGTAGTTTAGTAGAAGAAAATGAAAACATGCAAGTCATTGGTGGATTTGACAAAGTAACTTATTCTGATTCTAAATTTCCAATTTTTACAGAAATAGAAGATATTAATGTAAAACCAGATGTCATCATAGACTTTTCACTTCCTGTTGCAACACTAAATATATTAAATTATGTAAAAACAAATAAAACACCAATGGTTATTGCCACAACTGGATTTACAGATGAAGAAACAAAACTAATTGAAGAAGCAAGTAAAACAATTCCTATCTTTAAATCTGCTAATATGTCTTTTGACATTATGCTTATGAAAAAAATTGTTTCTTGGCTTGCACCACTTTTGAAAAACACAGATATTGAAATTATTGAAGCACATCATAATAGAAAAGTAGATAGTCCAAGTGGTACTGCTCAAATGTTAGCAGATAGTATCAATGAATCTTTAGGAAATACGCTTCATTGTGAATATAACAGACATGATAAACATGAAAAAAGAGATAAAAATGAGATTGGTATGTCTTCTATCAGAGGTGGAAATATTGTTGGAGAACATTCTGTTCAATTTATTGGTAATTTTGAGACTTTCGAAATTAAACATACCAGCTATTCTAGAAATGTATTTGCAGAAGGCGCTTTAAGAGCTGCTGAATTTATTGTTAATCAACAACCTGGTATGTATGCTATGGAAGATATGTCCTTTTAGGGACGTTTCTGTTTGGGACATTTAAAGACAAGGTGTAGATATGCATTGCATATCTACACCTTGCTTTGTTTCTTGTTATAGCTACTCTTTCAATTCCTGTTGTAATTTCTCGTATATTTCCTTTCCTTCTTTCATTCCCGAAAGTATCTTCTGAGCATAATCTTCATCTGTCACTTTTCTTTTATGTCCGTAAATCCTTCCATTAAAACATGTGAAAGTCTCATGATGAATTAAGTTTTCTTCCCATTTCACATCGCCCTTCTCATCAGATACCCTCACATAATTTTCCCCCTTGACAATCACCCGCATTCTCATTCGTCCATCTTCATACCGAAGGTATTCCCTAAAAGGTCTTTCCACATTAAAGTTAAGGACCATGTTTTTATTTATTTCCTTAAGAATCATTTTATAAAGTATAAATAATTGGTCTACTATACTCTCGCCCCAAGGTTTTCCGGTAATTTTGTATTTTGTCAACTCGTCAAATATCTCCTGGTAACTATTGATAATTTTGTAAAACGCCATATTATCTCTAGTTGTAAATCCAATCTCTATTTCTCCTCCGATTATAATTGTTGACATATGATATGATGTTTTTCTTGAAGAATGCGAAAAACAAATTTCGTCAATTCCGTTCTTACTGTAATCATACTTTTCAAATGTGAGCTCTAAAGTTGTGGTTGGTTTCCACCTATACATATAACTTTCATAATGTTCTTCATAAAGTAAAACTAAATACTGTTCCTTATGAATTTTTTCAAAAGCCACATAGCAATGAAAGCCAGTTGAGGTATACACCTCATATCTAGCTGTATATGCTTCTCCAATAATAACTTTGGTCACTTCAGCATCAATAATTTCTGTAAGCATACTATACAACTTTTGTTTGGATATTTTGCATGCTTGTAGCCATTCTTTTAAACTTACGGTGTACTTCCACCGCGTATAATTCACTATTCCTTTCATTTCACATACCTCCACTTGTAAATATGTATTATGCAATCATCAGTTCCAGCAACCATTATACAACAAATCCTACTTTAAATCAATAATTTTAAATCTCCTTTTTTTTCCATTTCTCTCACTATTTTTTCAGCCTCACTATAGCCTTCAATTTTTGTAAGATTTACATTTTCTATATCTACATATCGATTACCTTTATATATATACATATCTACTGGTATTTCAATTTTTTTATTAATAGGGTATGGCTTTAATAATAAGTCTAGTATTTTAAAGGTTTCATTATTTTTTACAAAGATTTTCATATTTTTTTCATTATAACGAATACACAAATAATAATATTTCCCTATTTGTCTATTTACATGAATTTCATATTTGTGATCTCTAAATTGCATAATCACTCCACTATATAAAAAAGAGTTATATTTGAAATAAACTATCAACATATAACTCTTTATAATATTTTATATTATGCTTTTTTAGAATCTTCTTTTTCTTCTTTAGCTGGTTCTTCAGCTTTAGCTTCTTCTACTTTTTCAGCTTTTTCTTCTTTTTTAGGCTCTTCTACTTCTTTAACTTCTTCAACAACTTCTTCTGAAACTGTGTCAACTGTTTCTTCTACAGCTACATTTTCTGTTTCAACAGCTGGTGCTTCTTCTGGAGCTTCTTCTACTGCTGGTTCTTCTACTAAATCTTCTTTGATAGTAATTTCTCTATCTTCTATTCTTGCTCCAACTTGTTCTTTAGTCTTAGCAGCTTTACCTACTCTATCTCTTAAATAGTATAATTTTGCTCTTCTTGCTTTACCTACCCTTACTAATTCTACTTTTTCAACTAATGGAGAGTGTACTAAGAATGTTTTTTCAACACCTACACCATAAGAATTTTTTCTTACTGTAAATGTTTGGTTAACTCCTCCACCTTGTACTTTTATAATGATTCCTTCAAAAACTTGGATTCTTTCTTTGTTTCCTTCTTTTATTCTTACGTGTACTCTTACTGTATTACCAACTTTTAATTCTGGTATTTTATTTTTCAATTGTTCATGTTCAATTGATTTTATAATATCCATTTTAGAATTTCCTCCTTTTCCTTAATGTTAGGGTACACATCTTTTCCTTGGGTATTCCTGTTAGGACAAGATATGTCCCTTACCCTTGTGAATACATGTTTCCCCCTGCTAATATTAATTTATTTTAATATATCTGGTCTTTTTTTCTTTGTCATTTCTAAAGACTTTTCTTTTCTCCATTTTTCTATATTTTCGTGGTGTCCTGAAAGTAATACTTCTGGAACTTTCATTCCTTCAAAAACCTCTGGTCTTGTATATTGTGGATATTCTAAAAGTCCATTTGAAAAGCTTTCTTCTTTTATAGATTCTTCTTTTAAAACACCTTCTACATATCGACTGACACTATCAATTAACACTATTGCTGGGATTTCCCCACCTGTTAATACATAGTCTCCTATAGATATTTCTTCATCTACAATTTTATCAAGTACCCTTTGGTCAATTCCTTCATAATGCCCACAAAGTATAATTAAATGGTTTTCTTTTGATAATTCTTCTACCTTTTTTTGATTTAATGGCTTTCCTTGTGGCGACATATAGATAACTTTTGCATTTTTATCTTTTATAGACTGATATGCATCATATACCACATCTGGTTTCATTACCATTCCAGCACCACCACCATAAGGTGTATCATCTACTTTTTTGTGTTTGTCTTTTGAAAAATCTCTAATATTAATTAAGTTAATATTTATTAGTTCCTTTTCAATTGCTTTTCCAATAATACTTTGATTTAATATCTCAAACATTTCTGGAAATAGTGTTAAAACATCAAATTTCATAAAATACCCCTTCTATACTAACCCAGGAAGTAAATGAACAATAATCTTTTTATTTTCTATATCAATTTGTTTGATTACGTCCTGTATGGCTGGTAAAAGAATTTGCTTTCCTTGTTTGTCTTTTACAACATATATGTCATTACTGCCAGTATTAAATATGTCTTCTAAAGTTCCTAATAAAATTTGTTCATCTGTATAGACTTCTAATCCAAGTAAATCTACGATATAATATCTTCCTTCTTCTAGTTTTTCTACTGAATCCCTAGAAACTGTTAAATAACTATTTCGTAACATTTCTGCTTGTTCTACTTTGTCTATACCTTTGAATTTTATTAATACCATATCTTTATGATATTTTACTTCTTCAACTTCATATTCTGTTTGATTACCGTTTTTTTCGACATATACTGTTTTTAATTCATCAAATCTTCTAATATCATCTGTAAATGGTTTTACTTTCACCATTCCTTTTATTCCAAATGTATTAACAATTTGACCAATTTCTAGATTTGGTAACATATTGGTTACTCCTATTATCCTAAAAATTCTACTGATGCTTTTTTATGTTCTTTATTTGCAACAGCTTTCATAACATTTCTAATAGCTTGTGCAATTCTTCCTTGCTTTCCTATTACTTTACCCATATCTTCTTGGGCTACTTTTACTTCAAATGTAACAGATTTTCCTTTATCTATCGTATTAATTTCAATAGCATCTTTATTCTCTACTAAATTTGAAATAATAATTCTTAAAAATTCTTCCATAATTGAATCCTTCCTTATTAAACAAATCAAAAACGAAATTTTTCATTTGTTTACTAGTTAGCTTTTTCAATTAAAGCTTTAACTGTATCTGTTGGTTTTGCACCATTTTTAATCCATTTTTCAACTTTTTCTTTATCTAATACGATTGTTGCAGGATCTGTCATTGGATTATATGTTCCTATTTGCTCAATAATTTTACCATCTCTTGAAACTCTTGAATCAGCAACTACAATATGATAAAATGGAGCTTTTTTCTTTCCTTGTCTTTGTAATCTTATTTTTACCATTTTTGGTTCACCTCCTAAAAATTTAGATTATAGGTACAAACTTATTTTTCCTTTTTGTAGGATTTTTGTCAGCCCTCTAATCACTATATATATAAATTTAAAAATTTAATAACAACTTAAAATTTAAAATTCTTTAATGTATTTTCATCAATACCATTTAATAACTTCTTCATACCACCTTTGTTGTTTTTCATCTGTTTCATCATTTTTTGTGTCATTTCAAAAGATTTAATGAATTTGTTAATGTCTTGTACCGTTGTTCCACTTCCTTTGGCAATTCTTTGTCTTCTACTTGCATTTAATAATTTTGTATTTCGTTTTTCTTCTTTTGTCATTGAACAAATGATAGCTTCAATTTTAACAAATTCTTTATCATCTACTTTTAAATCTTTTATTTGATTAAAGCCTGGTATTAGTTTTAATAATGATGAAAATGAACCCATTTTCTTTACTTGTCTAATTTGTGCCAAATAATCATCTAAATCTAGTTCTTTTTTCTTCAATTGCTTTTCAAGTTGTTCTGCTTGTTCCATATCAAATGATTCTTCAGCTTTTTCAATAACTGCTAGAATGTCTCCCATGCCCAAAATTCTTTGAGCCATTCTATCTGGATGGAATACTTCAATGTCACTTAATTTTTCTCCAGTTGCTGCAAATTTAATTGGCTTTCCTGTTACCTTTTTAACAGAAAGTGCCGCACCACCTCTAGTATCACCATCTAGTTTTGTAAGGATAATTCCATCAATTCCAACATTATCACTAAAACTTTGTGCAACATTTACTGCATCTTGACCTGTCATACTGTCTACAACAAGTAATATTTCATGAGGTTTCACATTTGCCTTTAAATTCTTTAGTTCTTGCATTAATTCTTCATCAATATGTAATCTACCTGCTGTATCTAAGATTACCACATCATTTAGTTTTGACATAGCTACAGATAATGCTTGTCTTGCAATATGCACAACATCTTTTGAGTTTTCATTTGCAAAAACAGGTATGTTTAATTGTGCACCAACAACTTGTAATTGTTTGATAGCAGCTGGCCTATATACATCACAAGCAACCAATAATGGTTTTTTGCCTTGTTTTCTAAGTATATTTGCCAATTTCCCTGCTGTTGTAGTTTTACCTGAACCTTGAAGACCTACTAACATAATAATCGTTGGTGGATTTGGTGTAAAATTAATTTGACTTGTTTGTCCACCTAGTAGTTCTACTAATTCATCTTTTACAATTTTTACAACTTGTTGTCCTGGAGTTAAAGATTTTAGAACATCTTGCCCTAAGGCTTTTTCTTGAATTGTCGCAATAAACTCTTTTACAATTTTATAGTTAACATCAGCTTCCAATAATGCAAGTTTTACTTCTCTTAGCATTTCTTTTAAGTCTGATTCTGTAATTCTTGCTTTTCCTCTGATTTTTCTTGTAATTTCTTGTAATCTAGAAGATAATCCTTCAAAAGCCATTTATACCATTCCCTTCATCTAAAATGTATCATTCGGTTGGAAAAGAATTAAATTTTGGCTAGGAAAACAAGTTTGAAATTTATGAGTCGTACTTTTTGTACGTCGATTAAAGTTCAAATGAAGTTTGACGACGCCAAAATTGTAATTATTTTTCAACCAGATGTCTAAACTAAACAATTTAATTCCCTTTTAATATGCTCTAACACAATAGCTACTTGCTCATCTGAAGATTCTTTTTGAATCTTTGTTAATTCTGATAAAACTTGTTCAATCTTTTTTTCTTTCTTTAACATCCTTTTCATAAACAATAGCTTTTCTTCATATTCAAAAAGCTTCTTTTCCCCCTTTTTGATGATATCTCTAACAGCTTGTCTTGTGATGTCATTATTTTCTGCAATTTCTGATAAAGACAAGTCATTATTATAGTAGTCATTTATGAATTCATATTGTTTTTCAGTTAATAATTTTCCATATAAATCACATAAAATACTGATTTCTACATTTTTATCCATAAATAACGACTCCTTTAAAATGTAATGCTAATATACTTTACACTATTTTTTTCAATTTGTCAATAGTTTTTTTAAAATGTCCATTTGGGGACGTTTCTGTTTGGGACATTTTTTGAATTTTATCAATATAAAGAAATAATATATAATAAAAATTTGTGAAATGACGAATGTACATGAAATCATATTAGAAAAATTAAAATATCTAATAGGAAAATCTCAAAATTACTTTAAGAAGTGCCTATTAGATACTTTTCATTTTTCTTTATGATGTAATGTTAGCCGAGGAATGTAATAAATTTTTATTATATATTATTTTAATAGTATTATTAGAAATGTCCCAAACAGAAACGTCCCCAATTGGACACTTTAATAATAATTATATCCTCCATATCCATTATTCATAAAATTATTAAATCTTCTATTAGATATAGTAACAAATTTAATAGAATAAATATCACAATAGGTAATTGTATCACTTTCCAAAGAACGTAATAAAATATAACTTGCTCCAACATCTTCTAATATACCAATTCTATCTACTAGATTATTTGTTCCTATCAAAAATTCTACTCTCATTAATTTTCCAATTTGTTCTCGTAAAAAAGCAGGTGTATAAATTGCATTTGTTAGTATTTCTGGTGAATCTTGATTAACGGTTACATTTCTATTTTCTCTTTTGTCTTGTCTTTCTTCTCCCATAATAACCTCCTCATATAATAAATTTGCAAATTCTAAATTTATTTATATTTTCATTAACTATATTATCATTAGATTTTCTCGTACTTTCTTATAAATTTCTTATGTATTTGCATATTGACTTGTTGGACGATAAAAACAATGCTCTCCCAGTCTTGTATGAAATGTTCCAGAACCATTTCTTGGAAAGGTTGCATCACAACTAGGTTTAAATGGATTCAAATACCACAAGCATTCTCCGATTTCATTCAATCGATTTCCTGCTAATGCCCAATCTGCTATGTAATAATGCTCTTCTGTCGGATTCATATTATAGATATTTTGAGGATTATATCGATTAAACAATGTTTCTGTTGCACAGTCAAATTGTCCTGGTTGAAAAATAATATTTCTGACACTACCACCTTGCGATATCCTTGCATATTCCCCCACTGTTGCATTTACTCTATTTAAAATCACACTTGCTACTGCTTTCATCCCATTATCCCCTTCTCCTCCGCGCTTCACATTGAACAATTCTAGCAATTAGTTCTCTATCTGAATAAGCCATTTTCTTCACCTCTAATAATAAAATATATGCAATATTCTTGAAGAAGTTCCTATTTTTTAGCAAAGATAAAAAAGGGATTTCGGAAACGGACTCATTTTTCCCTTTTCTATTTATTTAGCAATATTGTTAAAAAAAATATAGAATATAAAAGAATGAAACAATTTTGCAATTTTGCGTATCTAAATTTGAATATAGAAATTGTTAAAGAAAAAAATGAGGGATGTTCATTTGGCTTTGTATCACAAAGCCATAATGAAAGAGGCTCCATTTTTTTCTTTTAAAATTTCTATGAAAATTTAGCTTATACAAAATTGTGTAATGACTTTATATTCTATATTTTTTAGATAACTTAACTGAAAAAGGGAAAAATGAGTCCGTCCCCAAATTCCCTTTTTGTCTTATTTTCTTAATTCTGCACCTACTACTTTTTCCAATTCAGCAATAATATTTTCCATTACACTATTTACTTCTTCATCACTTAATGTTTTATTTTTATCTCTGAATGTTAAAGCATATGCTACACTCTTTTTATTCTCTCCTAGTTTTTCATTTCTATAGATATCAAATAATTTTAATCCTTCTAATAGTTTCTTAGCTTTCTTTGTAATAATTTTTTCAATTTGTCCAACCTCAACACTTTCATCTACAATAATAGCAATATCTCTTTCCACTGCTGGGAATTTTGGAACTTCCACATATTTTTTATTATTTCTTGAATATTTTTCTAGTTTACTAATATTAATTTCTGCTAAATATACTCTTTTTTCAATATCATAATTATTTAAAACAACTGGATGTACTTCACCTAAAGTCGCAATCACATCTCTTCCTACTGTGATATTTGCACATCTTCCTGGATGATATGATTTATTATTTGTTTCTCTTTCTACTTCATAATGATTAATATATGTTGCTTCTAATACATTTTCAACAATTCCTTTTAAGATATAGAAATCAACATCATCTCCATACATACCAATGGTTAAAATATTTTCTTGTAAAGGTACTTCTCCTTTTTCTACTTCACCATGCATGTTTTTATAATTTCTTGAAATATCAAATAATTTTACATTTTGATTTTTCTTATTAGCATTATTAGCTAATATTTGTAACATACTTGGTATGGTTGATGGTCTCATCAACTTATATTCATCACTTAATGGATTTTGAATGGTGATTGCTGTTTTCTTTAATGTATCACTAATATTTGATTTTTCTAAATCTTTTTCACTTAAAAATCCATATGTATATATTTCTGATAAACCACTATTGACAAGAACTTCTTGTATCTTCTTCTCTATTTTTTGTTCTTTATTTCTCATGCCTAATGTAGTATCAGATTTGATTAATGTTGTTTCTAATTTGTCATATCCATAAAATCTTAATACTTCTTCTGCTAAATCTGCTAATTGTTCTACATCCATTCTAAAATATGGTGCAGTCGCAATATCGTTTTCCACTTTTATGTCTAATTTATTTAGTATATCAATCATTTCTTCTTTAGAAATATGTGTTCCTAATAATTGATTAATTCTATCACTATCTAATTTGATTTGATGTACTTTTTGTTTTGTTGGATATACATCTACTTTTCCATCAACCACTTCTCCAGCATGTAAAATTTCTACCAATTCTACTGCACGATTCACTGCTCTTAATGCATTTTCTGGTGATAATCCTTTTTCAAAACGAGAAGATGCTTCTGTTCTTAATCCTACTTTTTTAGCCGTTTTTCTAACAGCTCCACCATAGAATACAGCTGATTCAAATACAACTGTTTCTGTATCATTTTCGATTTCTGAGTTTAGTCCTCCCATAACACCTGCAATGGCTACTGCTTTTTTATCATCTGCAATGACTAAATCATTTTCATCTAATATTCTTTCTTGTTCATCTAATGTTGTTATTTTTTCATTGTTTTTTGCTCTTCTTACTGTAATATGTTTTCCTTCAATAGAATTGATATCAAATGCATGCATTGGTTGCCCCATTTCTAGCATGACATAGTTGGTAATATCAACAATATTATTGATACTTCTGACACCACAAGCATTTAATCTTCTAACCATCCATTTAGGTGATGGACCAATCTTTACATTTTTTACAACTCTTGCAATATATCTGTAACATAAGTCAGGTGCTGTAATATCGACTTTTAATCCTTCGATTTCTTTTTTATCTTCTACTTTTAATTGATCAATATTTTTTCTAGGGTTTTTAAATGGTTTTCCTAAAGATACTGCTGTTTCTCTTCCCAATCCTTCAATTGACAAACAATCTGGCCTGTTTGGTGTGATTTCAAAATCAATGATATCTTCTTTTAATTCTAATACATCCACTAAATCTTTTCCTAAATCTTTTTCATATTTGTCATCTAAAATAAAGATACCATCTACCACTTTATCTGGATAACTTGCTGGATCAATTTCTAGTTCTTTCATTCCACACATCATACCTTGTGATTCTACACCACGTAATTTTCCTGTATGTATAGTTACACCTTTTGGTAACTCTGCACCATCTTTTGCTACTGGCACAATTTGTCCAGTTTCTCCTACTTTAATGTTAGGTGCTGCTGTTACAATTTGAAGTGTTTCACCGTTTCCAACATCTATTTTGGTTACTACTAATTTATCAGCATCTGGATGTTTGGTAACTTCTAAAATTTTTCCAACAACAACATTTTTTATGTTGTTTCCTTTTTGTTCTATGGTTTCAACCTTAGAACCTGTCATTGTTAAGATGTCTCCTAACTCTACTGTGTCAACATCTATATCACTATATTCTTCTAACCATTCTCTACTTGCTTTCATATTTTTATTCTTCCTTTCCTGTATAAATCTGTTTAAAAAATAATTGTGTTTTTGGCTAAACAGCAAACAAATAATGAAGCTTGACAACACCAAAATGCAATTATTTTTTAAACAGCTATTACCCTCTTATGTTATATGTTAATTTCACTATCTAGATTGACCATATTTCTTCTGGTAATTTCTAGCTGATTGATAATCATTATATCTTACTACTCTTCCTGGTTTTGTACTATGACTTCTACTAATATCATATGGTATATTTCTATATTCCCCATCACCATTCACTTCACTCATGAATCTGTCTCTTTTTTGTTCAAAAGCTGATGAAGATTTCTGTTTTGTCTCTAAAATTGGATTCGTCACTCCCATTTGTTCTCTACTCTTTTCTTCTCTCTCTTCTTTTCTAAACCAATATGTCGTATTCTTACTTCCTGGTCTAGTTGGTACTGGTATATAATCATGATATTTTCCTTCTGTATCTTGTTGCATTAAGTTCAAAATTTGGCCTAATGTATACTCTTTCTCTTTTCTTCTAAATAACCCCATTTTTCATTTCTCCTTAATCAATTAAATTTTTAATTAATTTTTGTTATTTGTTAATTTATATATTATACAATTAACAATTTATTTTCATTTTTTATTTATAGGTCTATCCCTTTTGTTCAATTTTTGAACGATTTGGCACGTCCCTATCGTTCAACTTAAAATTGTTTTAAAAATCTGATATCATTTTCAAATAATAATCTCATGTCTTCTATTCCATATTTTGCCATAGCAATTCTTTCTACACCAAATCCAAATGCAAATCCTGAATAGATATCTGGGTCGATTCCACAATTTCTTAAAACATTTGGGTGAACTTCTCCACATCCTAATAATTCTATCCAACCTTCTCCTTTACATACTCTACAGCCTTTACCTCCACATACAAAGCATGATACATCTGCTTCTGCTGATGGTTCTGTAAATGGGAAATGATGTGGTCTAAATCTTATTTTCGTATTTTCTCCCAAACATTTTTTAGCAAACATTTCTAAAGTTCCTTTTAAGTCTGCCATAGAAATGTTTTTATCAACTACTAATCCTTCTACTTGATGGAACACTGGTGAATGTGTTGCATCAACACTGTCTGATCTATATACAGCTCCTGGACATATGATTTTGATTGGTGGTTTTTTATTTTCCATAACTCTTGCTTGAACAGGTGATGTTTGACTTCTCAATACGATATCATCTGTGATATAAAATGTGTCTTGAACATCTCTTGCTGGATGATCTGGTGGTGTATTTAATTTGTCAAAATTATATGTTGCCTTTTCTACTTCTGGACCATCAGCAATTTCATATCCCATTCCTAAAAATATTTCTTCTACTTCTTCTATAATTTTGGTAATTGGATGTAAAGATCCTAAAACAACTTTTTTGCTTGGTTCTGTAACATCAATTGTCTCATTTTCTAATCTTTTTAAAAGTTCTTGATTTTTAAATTCTTTTTCTTTACTTTGAATTAAATTTTCAATTTCTTCTCTTAATTTATTTACTAGACTTCCAATAACTGGTCTTTCTTCTGGAGATAATCCTCCCATTCCTCTTAGGATAAGGGTTAGTTCTCCTTTTTTTCCTAAGTACTTTACTCTTAATTCATTTAATTCTTTTAAATCCTTTGAATTTGAAATTTCTTTAATAGATTTTTCTTTAATATTTGCAATTTGTTCTTTCATTTTGTCCATTCCTTATTCTTAAATTTAGGTTTTTTAAAGGTTGCCCATAAACCTTTTCTACTGTATAGGAAAATTTAACATTTTTGATTTCGACACACACCTTTCTTATTATAATGGACGATATTCTTTTGTTTGTTTATATTGTCCATATTTTCTATTTAAAAATGATGTTCTTTTTTCACTAATTTTCCTATTTTTTTTTGTAAGAAGTAGTACCTTTTTGTTTTTTCTTTTTTCTTTAAAGTTACTAACATATTCTATCTTGTCTGTAAAATGGATTTTTAAAATATATACGCCCCATTCATTTAAAAATAAATTTGGTTCTACTTTCTTGTTTGGAAATTCTTGTTTTGCCTCTTCAATGTTTTTGATTAGTTGTTCTTTTGTAAAGGTTTTTGAATCAAAATAATATTCAAGACATTTTCCTTCATTATTCATATCTATCAACATCCTTCATTAAATTTTACTTAAAATTTAAACTCTGTCACAGACAAATCTCGCTTTACAAAAACTTTGCTTTCTTTTTTTATTAAGCAATTTTAATAAGTTTTTGTAAAAGCGTAAAGATTTGTCGACGCGAAAAATTGCTACGCAATTTTTCTGTGCAATACTTTTTTTGTATTCTGTAAAAAAACATTTTTTACAAAATACAAAAAACCATCTCTTCCTAGTTTCTGTTAGGACGAAATGGTTATTTTCCGTGGTACCACCTAAATTTATTAGTATCTATTATACTAACCTCGTTATAGTTTTAACGGTCCAACCGCCTTTTCCTACTATCATTTCAAAAAAGGACCTAAAAAGTGAATTTTCTATATACGATATTTAATGGTTTCCAGCCAATGACCATTTTCTCTTGTAAATATTTAAAATATATATACTTTGCTTTTTAATCGGTTTTGCTTTATTTTTCTTACAGATAATATTTTATCATAAAAAAGCTTGAAAAACAAGCCTTTTTTAGAAAATATTTCTATTTTTAGTAATAAATAATTATCTTTTACATGTAATCCAAGAACAATAGCGGGCTTTTTTAACATTTTTCTGTTCATAACATTTCAAAGCCCGCGTCATTCCTCCGTATAACTTATCTGTGGCTTGCTTTGCTTCGCACAGCTAAGAAATGTTCGGCGCCAAATATTACGTTAGTAAAATTTGTGTGCAATCGTTAGAGCGAAGCGACGTTCTTGTATAGGAAAAAATTGATTTTTCCTATACAAGAATAAAAACTCCCATATTATTAAAATATAGGAGTTTCTTTTTTAATTGCAACCACAATTGTTATTATTGTTCATATAATATTTCTTTTCAGCTAATTTATCTTGAACACCTCTTAATGCTTCTCCAAATCTTTGGAAATGAACGATTTCTCTTTCTCTTAAATATCTTAACGGATCTAATACATCTGGATTATCTCTACATAAGTCAATTAATTTTTCATATGTTGCTCTTGCTTTTTGTTCTCAATAGGTAAAAATAGTGCAACCATTTTTGTTGAATTAAAATCGGTGTAATGCTACACCTTAAAACAAATTTTAACTTTTTGATTTTCTCCTATAT
>CAJFLB010000017.1 GCA_904387305.1 uncultured Clostridia bacterium | reverse complement strand
ACCTTCCTATTTTGTCTATATTTTCTTTTTTTATACATCTAGGGTGAAATATTCGTTTCTAAACTTTTAAGGTGATTTTATCATAAATTAAATACATTTTGCTATACTAATTATTGAAAAATAAATTTAAATATGGTAAAATAAAAAATGAATTGATGAGAAAGGTTGAAATGGTGGTAAGATGATTATTATTAATAAACTAGAAAATATAAAATAAGATGTAATCATATTTTAGAATGGTTTATTAATAATGCAAATTTTTAAGATATTTATCTATATAAAACTACCAAATGAACATGTAAAAATATATACAAAAATTAGATGAGATTTAAAGTAAAAGATAATAAACTCCTTCTTTAATATGATTTAAAGGAGGAGTTTTTATGGTATTAGAATTAAAAAATATTTCCAAATATTATGGAGACAGGAAAATATTGGAATTTGATGATTTAAAAATATATGAAAATGAAAAAATAGGGATTGTAGGACAAAATGGTTCGGGGAAAACAACATTATTAAATATGATAGTTGGCAGAGTGAAACCAGATACAGGAGAGATTATTCATAAGCAAAATATTGTATATATGGAGCAATTTGAAGAAATCAATTATGAAAATAAAAATTTAAGTGGTGGAGAAAAAAAGAAAGAAGCATTTCATAAAAAGGTATTAAATCAAAATGGAATCTTATTATTAGATGAGCCATCAAGTAATTTGGATAGAAATGGAATTAACCATATTGAAAAAGAATTGAAAAAATATCAAGGAACCATTCTAATCATATCCCATGATAGAAGTTTGTTAGATGAAATATGTACAGCAATTGTTGAAATAAAAGATGGAAAAGTCAAAAGATATGAAGGTAATTATTCAAAATATAAATTACAAAAAGAGGCAGAAGTAAAAAGAGAAGAATTTGAATATATGCAATATATAAATGAAAAACATAGATTAGAAAAAGCAATCCATATTTCAAAAAACACAGCAAAAGAAATTCGAAAAACACCAAAGCGAATGGGAAACTCTGAAGCAAGACTACATAAAAGAGGTGTTGAAAATATAAGAGAAAAATTGGAAGGACATACAAATGCCCTGCAAACAAGATTAGATAAGCTAGAAGTAAAAGAAAAACCACAAAATAATCAAAAAATATATATGAAATATCAGACAGAAGAAAGAATAAAAAATAAAATTGCAGTAAATATTGAAAATTTAAATATAAAATTAGGAGATAAAATTTTATTTGAAAATGCGAGTTGTGTTGTCAAAACCAACAGAAAAACAGCTTTAATAGGAGAAAATGGAACAGGAAAGACAACACTTATAAACCAAATTATAAATGGAAATCATCATATAAAAGTAAATCCAAATATAAAAATAGGGTATTTTTCACAAGATTTTACGAATTTAGATTTTACTAGAACAGTGTTACAAAATGTGATGCAAGATACTAATCAATCTGAAATGGTTGTGAAAAATATATTAGCAAATCTTTTATTTAAAGATAAAGATTTAGAAAAAAAGATAAAAGATTTAAGTGGAGGAGAACGTGTAAAAGTATCGATTGCTAAAATATTGGTATCAGATAATAATTTACTTATATTAGATGAACCTACCAACTTTTTAGACATAGAATCTATTGAAAGTTTAGAAAAGTTGTTAAAGGAATATAATGGGACAATTTTATTTGTTACACATGATAAAACATTTATTGATAATATTGCAACAGATATTTTAGTGATAAAAAATCATAAAATCATAGAATATGAAGGAAATTATTCTTCTTATTTACAATATGAAAAAGAAAAAAGTAAAAAAGAGCAAAATCATTATGAAAATGATAAATTACTATTAGATTTTAAATTATCACAAATTACCTCAGAACTAGCAATAACAAAAGATGAAAAGAGAAAAAAAGAACTTGAGGAAGAATTTAATGAACTGATAAAATTAAAACATTTGACGAAATAAATAAAAATTCGTATAATAGCAATAAAGTATAAATAATAAATAGAGGAAAAAGAAATATGAGTAAAATATTAATTGTTGAAGATGATAAAAAAATAAGACAAGAATTAGTAACATTTCTAAATAAGAATGGTTTTGAAGCAAAAGGATTAGAAAATTTTGAAAATACCATACAAGATATATTAGAAGAAAAGGCTGATTTGGTATTGTTAGATATTAATTTACCATATGCAGATGGGGAATTTGTTTGCAAAGAAGTGAGAAAAATGTCTAATGTACCAATCATCATGATAACAAGTAGAGATAATGAAATTGATGAATTAATGAGTTTAAATTATGGAGCAGACCAATATGTTACAAAACCATATAATATACAAATATTACTTGCAAAAATAAATGGTTTATTAAAAAGAAACCAAAATGCAGGAAGAAATCCAGAAAAAATTGATTGTAATGGTTTTGTATTAAATATAGCAGAAAGAGTCATAGAAAAAGATAATCAAAAAATGGATTTAACAAAAAATGAATATACAATTTTATATTATTTAAGCATTCATAAAAATGAAGTGGTTTCAAGAGATGAAATCATGGATTATTTATGGGAAAGTGAAGAATTTATTGATGATAATACATTAAATGTCAATATAAAAAGGCTAAGAACAAAATTAGAGGAATTAGGATTACAAGATAGGATAGAAACTAAAAGAGGGCAGGGGTATGTATTAAAATGAAATTTAAAGATTTTCTAAAAGATAAAGTATTGTTAATTGTAAGTGTTCTATTAGCATTAATTAGTATAGAAGTATTATTACTTGTTTATCAAATTGGAATCATTGCACAAATCTACATAGCGGCTATTATCATGATTGTCATTTCTATTTCCATATTTGTTGAATATAAAAGAAAACAACATTTTTATAATCAATTAAAAAACAATATGGAAGAATTAAAAGAAAAGTATTTGATTTCTGAAATTATCAAAAGTCCTAATTTTATAGAAGGTAAAATTTTAAAAGAGGTTATACAAGATGCAGGAAAATCTATGCTTGAAAATGTGAATTACTACAAACGTATTCAAGAAGAATATAAAGAATATATAGAATTATGGATTCATGAAGTAAAAATACCGATTGCAGCAAGTAAAATGATTATTGAAAATCATAAAAATGAAGTGACCAAAAGTATAGATGAAGAATTAGACAAAGTAGAAAACTATACAGAGCAAGCATTATTTTATGCAAGAAGTAATGCAGTTGAAAAAGACTATATCATTACGAAAACCAATCTAAAAGAAATTGTAAATAGTGCTATATTAAAAAATAAAAGTACATTACTAAATGAAAAAGTAGCTTTGGAATTAAAAGATTTAGAACATGAAGTATACACAGATAGTAAATGGTCAACTTTTATTATTAATCAAATTATACAAAATGCGATTAAGTATTCGAAAGAAGAAAATAAAAAAATAGAAATATTTGCAAAATCAAAAAATGATAAAGTGATTTTATACATACGAGATAATGGAATTGGAATAAAAAAGGGAGAAATTACAAGAGTATTTGAAAGAGGTTTTACAGGAGAAAATGGAAGATTAATAGGACAAAAATCTACTGGAATTGGTTTATACTTGTGTAAAAAATTATGCGATAAATTAAGTCTTGGCATAGAACTAAATTCAGAAAAAGACAAAGGAACAGAAGTAAGGATTATATTTCCTAAAAATAGTTATACAAATTTGAAGTAGTTAAAAAAAGAGTTTAATATCTAAGAATGTTATAAGAATAAGTTAAAAAAAATATGATGAAATCGAAAAATATAATATGAAAGGAGTGACAAACTAACTTTTTAAACTACGAGGGGGTGTTTGAATGGTTACAAAGAGGGAGTATTGGTTAGATGTTATTAAAATAATAGCTAGTTTTTTAGTAATAATTTTACATACAGTATGTTATGGGATAAATGATAAAATATCGTCACCTGCTTTATTGGCATATTATATGGGAACTTTTGCTATACCACTTTTTTGGATGGCTAGTGGGTATATACAACTTAGAAAAAAAGTTACATATCAATATGCTTTTAAGAAAATATCGAAAATTTTATTTATTGCTTTTGTATGGAACACAGTATTTATTTTATTTAGACTTTTGATAGAAGGAAAATTTGAGAATCCTATGAATGCTACAGTAAAAAGTTTTATACAAATGGGATATTTTTTTCAATTTTGGTTTTTGGGCTCACTTATCCTAATATATTTATTTTTACCATTATTATCTAGGATATTTAATAATTCTAGAAATACATATAAAGTTTTTGCATTTATTTTATTAATAATATGTGTTTTGATAAATATTTATAATATTTATCATTACTCAACAGGAGAAAAAATAATCAAAGAAAGGATTATACAAACCTTTAGAATGTGGACATGGCTATTATATTTTTGTATAGGAGGATATTTAAGTAAAAATAATATTTTAGAAAAATTATCAACAACAAAACATTGTATATATGCACTGGTTTTTGTGATTCTTACTATCTGTTATGAATATTTTTATGCTTTGAGATTATATGGTTCTTTATATGCAGAAAACTTTTATGATTCTATTTTTGTGTTTTTTACTTCAATAATGATATTTACATGCCTAAAAAAAGTGAAATGGAAAAAAATAGAAGCAATTGCTAATTTAGGAACTCTGACTATGGGAGTGTATATTATTCATACAAGTATAATATATTTGATAGGAAGTTTTCAACTATTAAATAACAATTGGATTAATATGTTTGTTGCTATAGTTGTATTTTTAATTAGTTTATTCATATCATATATGATATCAAAAATACCAAAAGTAAGTTTATTGATAAAAATATAATAAGGGATTGAAGACAAGATATATAATTATCTTGTCTTTTTGCTAAATAAATAGGTAATTATCTTACAAAAATGTAATCTAAATGTAAGATTAAACAATGGAAAGAAACCAGAATAAGCCGTATAATAGACATAGAATAAAAGATAAAAAGAAAGGAATGAAATAAATATGAGTTATGTATTAGAAGTCAAAAACATAGAGAAGTACTATGGAAACAAATCAAATTTAACAAAAGCCATTGCAGGGATTAGCTTTAATGTAAAGACAGGAGAATTTGTTGGAATCATGGGTGCATCAGGATCAGGAAAAACGACTCTTTTGAATTGTATTTCAACAATTGATAGAGTAACAGCAGGAAACATTATCATCAATAATCAAGATATTACAAAATTAAAAGGAAACAAATTAAACAAATTCAGAAGAGAAGAATTAGGTTTTATATTCCAAGATTTTAATTTATTAGATACATTAACAGCTTATGAAAATATAGCATTAGCATTAACCATTCAAAAAGTAAATGCGCATGAAATTGATAAAAGGGTAAAAGAAGTAGCAGAAAAACTAGAAATATCAGATATTTTAAATAAATATCCATATCAAATATCAGGAGGACAAAAACAAAGAGTAGCATCAGCAAGAGCCATTATTACAAATCCCAAAATGGTTTTAGCAGATGAGCCAACAGGTGCATTAGATAGTAAATCTGCAAGGCAATTATTGGAAACTTTTGAGCACCTAAATCAAAATTTAGGTGCAACTATTCTAATGGTTACACATGATGCCTTTACAGCAAGTTATGCAGATAGAATTATCTTTATTAAAGATGGAAAAGTTTTTAATGAACTTGTAAAAGGAGAAGATACTAGAAAACAATTCTTTGAAAAGATAATTGAAGTACAAACACTTCTTGGAGGTGATTTGAACGATGTTATTTAAATTATCTGTTAAAAATATGAAAAAGAGTTTTAAAGATTATGCCATATATTTTTTAACATTAGTATTAGGCGTTGCTATCTTTTATATGTTTAACTCTTTAGATAGTCAGCAAGCTATGTTAGAAGTATCTCAATCTACGAGAGAGATGATACAACTTATGATTAGCATGCTAGGAATGGTATCTGTGTTTATTGCTATTGTACTTGGATTTCTGATTGTATATGCCAATAACTTTTTGATCAATAGAAGAAAAAGAGAATTTGGTATTTATATGACATTAGGTATGGGAAGAACACAAATATCAAAAATTATATTAATAGAAACGATATTAGTAGGAATCATTTCTTTAATTGTTGGTATTTTTATAGGGGTATTTGGTTCTCAATTTATGTCTATATTAGTGGCTAGACTTTTTGAGGCAGATATGAGTGAATTTACCTTTGTATTTTCAAAAGATGCTTGTATCAAAACTTGTATCTATTTTGCAGTTATGTATCTAGCAGTTATGATATTTAATACACTTACGATTTCTAGATATAAATTAATTAATTTATTGACAGCTGTTAGAAAAAATGAAAAAGTAAAAATCAAAAATCCAATTATCTCTATCTTGATATTCTTAATTTCAGCAGGATTACTAGGATATGCCTATTATCTAGTAACAGGAGGCGTTTATGAATTAAACACAGCAGAAAAGATGTTGGTACCAATTTTGATGGGAATTGTAGGAACAATAGGCGTGTTCTGGTCTTTATCAGGATTTATATTAAGAATCATACAAACAAGAAAAAAGATATATCTAAAAGGAACCAATATGTTTGTATTGAGACAATTAAATAATAAGATTAATACAACCGTTATTAGTATGTCTGTTATTTGTCTAATGCTATTTATGACAATTAGTGTATTATCTAGTAGTTTATCTATACAAAATTCATTGGATTCAGAATTAGAAGAAATGACACCAGTAGATGTCAATTTATATAAAACAGCAAATTTACCAGAAAGCTATGAAGATTCCTATACAGGTCAGATGATATATACCACAGAAGAACAAAGAGAAGATTCAAAACAACCAGTTAGTTACACATTAGAAACAAATGGATATGATATGAATACCTTAAAAGATGTGATAGAAATTCCTATTTATGCAATTCCTGATTGGACTTTAGCATATAGCTTAGGAGATTATTATGAAGAAGCAAAAGTGCAATTTTCAATGCTTATGTATGATACACCAGAAGAAGTTATAAAAGTTTCTGATTATAATAAAATTGCAGAACTTTATGGACAAGAACAGTATAGTTTAAATGATGATGAATATATTGTACTTTGTGATTTTGATAACATGACAGAATTAAGAAATCAAGCCTTAAAAGAAAATGCAACTATAGAAATTGAGGGAAAAACTTTACATGCAAAATATGATGAATGTAAAAGTGGATTTATCGAAATGTCTACAAGTCATGTGAATACAGGAATCATGTTAGTTCCAGATAGTTTGGAGTTAAAAGAAGAATGGAAAGAAGAACAGTTTTTAGTGGCAAATTATAATGCAGAAACAGATGAAGAAAAAGAACAAATAGAAAAAACATTTGCAGAAGCAGAGAATAATACACTATTGAACAATTTAGATCAAAAAGGTATAGAGATAGATGGAATGACAAAAATTAGTATAAGAGAAGCAAGTAAAGGATTAGCAACTATTATCATATTTATAGCAATTTACTTAGGCGTTATTTTCTTAATTGCAAGTTCTGCTATTCTAGCATTAAAACAATTAACAGAAAGTTCAGATAACAAACAAAGATATACGATTTTAAGAAAAATTGGTTGTGATGAAAAGATGATCAATCAAGCATTATTTAGACAAATATTCATATTTTTTATGTTACCATTAGCGCTTGCTATTATACATTCTATATTTGGAATTAAATTTATATTATCTATGATGGCTTCACTAGCATCAGAGGAAGAATTATTGCCTTCTGTTATTGTAACAGCAGTTATTATCGGTATCATATATGGATTATATTTCTTGGCGACATATTTAGGAAGTAAAAACATAATTAAAGAGGAGGAATAAAAAATGGAAGATGTTAAAGAAAAAATTCCAATCATAATTGCTGTCATCATTGTTATTGCTTTAATGATAGGTGCTTTTTACTTCTTATGTATCCATAAAACAGTGTATTATACACAAATTGATAATACTAAAATAGAAGAATTACCTGGTAATGATGATATGAAATATCAATATACATTAATGGCATATAACAAAAATGGAAAGGAAAAAGAAATTCAATTTAAAACAACTAGAGAATTAAGAGAAGATGCATATTTAGAATTAGAAGTTATGTCTATAAGAGGTGTTATTAATTGGAAAGAGGTTCAAGAAGAGGAACTACCAGATGATGTTAAAACAGCAATGAATGTAGAATAGAAGTAGCAAAATAAGGAGAAAGAAATGAGGCGGTAAAATGAAAGGATTTCTTAAAGTTGTATTTTTTGTAGTATTAATCTTATTAAGTATTGCTTTATTGTTTGTAGGAAATGGATATACTATGTACAAAGAGGCAATAGAGAGTATACCGCTAGAAGAAAAAGTAGATCAAATACGAGAAAAAGAAAATTACACAGAACTTTCAGAATTACCACAAATTTATTTAAATGCAGTGATTAGTGTAGAAGACCATAGATTTTATCAACATCCGGGAATTGATGTAATTGCCATTGGAAGAGCATTTATCAATGATATCAAAGCAATGCGTTATGTAGAAGGAGGAAGTACGATTACACAACAATTGGCAAAAAACATCTATTTCACACAAGAAAAAAAGATGACTAGAAAGATTGCAGAAATGTTTATGGCATTTAAGATAGAGAGAAATTTAAGTAAAGAAGAGATTTTAGAATTATATTTAAATACTAGTTATTTTGGAGATGGATATGATACCGTAAAAGAAGCATCGAAAGGTTATTTTGGAAAAGAACCAAATGAAATGACAGATGGAGAATGTGTGATGCTTGCAGGAATACCAAATGCACCAAGTGTATATGCTCCAACGGTTAATCCAGAGCTTGCAAAACAAAGACAAAAACAAGTATTAGATAAAATGGTTAAATATGAATACTTAACACAAGAAGAAGCAGATACGATATATGAAGAAAAATAATATTTGGAAAGAAGATATATGTTTTTATATATCTTCTTTTTAATACCTAATGAGTCCTAACTATATGTTTATTACTTTTAAAAGTATATTTATTGAAAAACAGTAAAAAAATATTGACAAACATGAAATGATAATATATAACTAACAAAAGGAGGCATCTATGGAAGAAAATAAAAAAGAGAAGTCTTTAGAAACAATATATAGAATCATAAATGGGCTTTTAGCCATTTTTATACTTGTAGTTTCAACTTACACATTAAGATATTCGGGAGAATATGAATTATATATAAATGAAGACAATAGAGATAGGATTTATGCATATGTAGGAGAGGAAAATTTTAGAACAGATAGTGAAGCAAAGAAAATTATATATGAAGAAATTTGGGATAACAATGATTATGAAGTTTATTATGAAGATGGAGAAAAAGAGGTCTTATATTTAGAAGGTATTCCTTGGGAAAATAATTTAATAAAAGAAGAGGGGATATATATTCCTATAAGAAACTTAGGTCTTACTTTTATTCTTGTCATTATTCTTATCTTAAATATAACGAGAATAAGAAAAAGATTTGAAAAAGATAACAATCAGCTAATATATAAAAATATTTCTATTATGGTTACAATAATTCTAACACTTATGATACTTTGTAATTTTGTGCTAGGATTAACCACACCTATTTTGATGATTCCGATACTAGCTATATTTATATATGGAGGAGCAGGTGTCATTGGGCTTATTAGTTATTATATAGAAAGAAAAAAGATGAAACAAAAATCCTCTTCTGAATTCTTGAAAATCTTATTCATAAATTATATCGTCCTTTTAGCAATATATAGCATATATATGATTTCATGGGGAGGAATAATGGAATGTAATGTAATTACTTCAATCGTATTCGTAGCAGGAGAAACGATTTTAGGATATGGCATCGGAAGATTAATAGATATACCAAATGATAAAAAAATGTGATATGATAATAAAAATAATAAATGGAGGAATTATGAAAAAATTCATAGGTATTTGTATCATGATAATTATTTTAACAGTATGTATCATTGCTTTTTTAATATATAATGGAAATATAAAATTTAATAACCCCTCTTCTAAAGATTATCCAGTAAGAGGAGTAGATGTTTCAGAATATCAAGGAGAAATTGATTGGGAAAAGCTTTCTAATCAAAATATAGATTTTGCATATATAAAGGCAACGGAAGGTAGCAGTTATACAGATGAAAGATTTCAATATAATTATCAAAATGCGATTACTACAAATTTAAAAATAGGAGCATATCATTTTTTTAGTTTTGATAGTGATGCAATTTCTCAAAGTGAAAATTATATAAAAAATGTACCCAAAGACATGAACCTATTGCCACCAGTTGTAGATATAGAATTTTATGGAGACAAGAACAAAAATATTCCTGATGTTGAAAATACAAGAGAACAGAAAGAAATCACCAAATTTTAACAAAAATATATTGAAAAATACACATTTTTTTGTTACATTAAGAAAAACAAAGGAAAAAGGTGATTATATGATAAGAAAAATAAAAGAAGAGGACTTAACAAAAGTCATGACAATATGGGTAAAAGGAAACTTTAAAGCAAATAGCTTTATTGAAAAAGATTATTGGTTAGAAATTTATAATCAAGTAAAAGTAGACTTTTTAGAAAATTTTAAAACTTATGTATATATAGAAAATGAGGAGATTTTAGGATTTATTTCGATTGATGAGAATGAAATCAAAGCAATATTTGTAAAAGAAGAAAATAGAGGACATGAAATTGGGACCAAATTGCTAAATTATTATAGAAATAATTTAGAAGAAAATGCAGAACTTTTTGTAAAGGTATTTGAAAAAAACATGAATGGTATTATATTTTTCTCAAATCTACAATTTAAAAACACCAAAATCCAATTAAATGAGCAATTTAATGAAACGGAATATGTTATGACTTGGAAAAAAGAATAATGAAATATATAGAAAAAAGATAAAGTTGAAGACACTTTATCTTTTTTGTTGTATAGGAAAAGTAGATTTTTCTATTTAACAAAATAATTACGTTGTATTTTAGAAAGCCTATTTTTGTGAATCCAAATATCCTTGTAGATATCTTAAGGAAAATTTAATATTTCGTAAAAAAATACTTAATAAATATCTGTTATACTAAATGTGACAAAAATGTAAGACAAAAATAAAGTAAAATGCATACATTTTAGGAAAAATGTGGTATAATATATATGTTATGGTTTATTTTAACATAAACGGAAAGGATAAAGATGAGTAGAAAAACGAAGATAAAAATATTTAGAATCATAATTGCAATAATTGCAGTAGCAATTATTGTTGGAGTACTAGCCTATTTAATACCAGTCATGAAAAACTTAAGTACGGTAGAGGGACAAGAGGCTTTTAAAAATAAAGTGAATGACTCTGGTTTTATTGGATTATTAATGTTGTTTGGTCTTCAAGTGGCACAAGTATTTTTATTTATATTACCAGGGGAACCAGTAGAAATATTAGCAGGTATGTGCTATGGTGGTTGGGGAGGATTACTATTTATCACCATATCTGTAGCAATTATTACAACAGGAATCTTTTTCCTAGTAAGGAAATTGGGAAGAAAATTTGTATATGATTTTTGTGATGAAGAAAAAGTAAAGAAAATTGAAAATAGTAAATTATTTAAAAATCCAAAGAAAATTGAATGGATTATGATTATATTATTTATGATACCAGGAACGCCTAAAGATTTGCTAGTATATATTGCAGGATTATTACCAGTAAAACCATTAAGATTTATATTAATATCTACATTTGCTAGACTACCTTCTGTTGTTTCATCAACATTTGCAGGAAATACATTGATGAAAGGTGATTGGCAATCAAGTCTAGTCATATATGCAATTATATTTTTATTGGTTGGTGTAGTTGTATTTATTATAAATAAATTTGATAAAAGTAAGACTACAGAAGAAGCATTAAAATCAATACAAGAAGATATAAAATAGAAAGGAAATAAGAGGGAAGTTTATGGAAAAGGAAATAGTCTTAGCCAAAACAACAAAAGATAAAATAATTGAATATATAACCTACTTTTTCATATATTCTTTTTTAGGTTGGTTAATTGAAACTATCTATGCTATGTTTGTCCATGGGTATTTTGTAAAAAGAGGATTTTTGTTTGGACCGATTTGTCCAATATATGGATTTGGAGCAGTTTTATTGCTAATGGCAACAAAAAAATTATACAAAAAACCTCTTCTAAAATTTTTAATTGCAACAATTGCATTTACTTTATTTGAATATATGGTTTCTTTTATACTAGAAATGTTATTTGGATTAAGATGGTGGGATTATTCAAATGACTTCTTAAATATTCAAGGAAGAGTTAGTTTATTATATTCTATATTTTGGGGTGTTATAGGTTTGATATTATTAGAAAAATTACACCCATACATACAAGATAAAATACAAAAAATAACAAAAGGAAATACCAATCACATTCAGAAAATTGTTTGTTTCTTATTTATTGGTATATTAGTAGCAGACACTGTTTTTTCAGTTTTAAAATATTTAAATTAATGTCCTTTTGGGGACGTTTCTGTTTGGGACATTTTTTTATTTAAAAAGTATAAAAAATAATATCTAAGAAAAATTTATGAAATGGCGAATGTAAATAAAATCATATAAAAATTAAGATATCTAATAGGAAAATCTCAAATTTACTTAGAGAAGTGCCTGTTAGATATCTTTAGTTTTTCTTAATGATGTAATGCTACTGATAATCAAAATAATTTTTTTTAGATATTATTATTTTTTATTTAACTATTTAAAAAAATGTCCCAAACAGAAACGTCCCCAAAAGGACATTAATTTTTCTTAAGAAATTATTTAGGTAAATTTAAGAATCCCTAAAAATATTATTAAGATTTGCATGATATAGTAAAATTACAAAAAAATAAAAAATAATATGAAATAAAGGGGTGTAGCAAATGAAAAAAGAAAAATGGATAAATCAATGTATAAAAATATTTTGGGTGTTTATTATAGGAAGTGTTATTGGATATGTAGTAGAAATGATTGTAGGATTGGTTCAAAATGGTCATTTTGTATCAAGACAGGGATTGCTATTTGGACCATTTGCACAGGTATATGGATTAGGAATATTAGTTTACTATTTTGTTGTTCCTAAAATAAAGGGAGGATATATAAAAATCTTTTTTGTAACAATGGTATTAGGAGGAATTGTAGAATACTTATGTTCTTACTTCCAAGAGCTTTTATTTGGAACCATATCATGGGATTATTCAAATTTATGGTTTAATATAAATGGAAGGACAAGCTTGTTACATTGTACATATTGGGGAATAGGGGGAGTATTGTTTATGAAATATGTTATGCCATTAATTAATCATATCGACAATATCATAAAAAATCAGTATTTTAGAACTATAACAGCTTTGTTTGCAATATTTATGCTATTTAATATATCTGTATCTTCATTAGCAGCAATTAGACAAGATGAAAGAAATCGTGAAATTGCAGCAACAAGTAATATAGATGTGTTTTTTGATAAATATTATTCTGATGAAGTAATGGATGTGATTTATGAAAATAAAATAGAAATAAAAAGATAGAAAAAACAAACAATATAAATAAAATAGGGCAGTATATAAGTACTGTTCTATTTTTATTTATATATTATAAAAAATAGCAAGCATTATTTACATAAAGTCATATTATATAAGAAAGGAGTGTGTTAACGAAATCAAGTATTTCGACGCATTTTTCTATGCAATAAAAATTTGAAAGGAGGAATCTATTTGGATGTTAAAGGTAAAAAGATAGGATTTGTATTAACAGGTTCGTTTTGTACATTTCGAAAAGTACTACCTAAAATGAAAGAATTAATAAAAAAAGAAGCAGAAATTGTACCAATCATGTCTTTTAACAGTTATCAATTAGATACGAAATTTGGAAAAGCAGAAGATTTTATCAATGAAATAGAAGAAATAACAGGAAAGAAAATCATCCATACAATTGTAGATGCAGAACCAATTGGTCCTAAAAAAATGACAGATATAATGATTATTGCACCTTGTTCTGGAAATACAATGTCAAAATTAGCCTGTGATATTATAGATACACCTGCCACTATGGCAGCCAAATCACATTTAAGAAATAATCGACCACTAGTCATTGCACCATCTACTAATAATGGATTAAGTGGTAATGCTGAAAACATAGGGAAATTATTAAATAGAAAAAATTATTATTTTGTTCCATTTAGGCAAGATAATCCCATAACAAAACCAAGGTCAATTGTGTTTGATGCAGAATACATCATAAAGACCATAGAATATGCCTTAGAAGGGGAACAAATCAGTCCTATATTGATCTAATAAAAACAAACATTTTTTTGCAATAAGTATTGACAAAGAATATATGTTCGTATATAATACAAACATACCGAACATATATTCTTAAAGGGGGGACTATTATGAAACATATAAGAATTGTTAATAAATATAAATTTATAAGGTCGATGACAATTTTACTATGTATCTTAGGAATAATTATATGCATTACAAATCATAAAACATATTCGAATAGTGAAACAAAATACAAAACAGAGTATGTTGTAAAAGGTGAAACATTATGGGAAATTGCAGAAAAAGAAATACAAAAAAATGCATATTTTCAAAATAAAGATATTCAAAATGTTATATTAGAATTAAAAGAAATTAATCATATGGAAACGAGTAATTTATTTGAAGGAATGGAAATAAAAATACCGGTCTATTAAATGTAGTATAAAACACTTTTATTTGTATAGTCTAATAATTAGAAATTCTATACTAATAAAAGTGTTTTTAATATATATAAAATAAAAATGAGATTAATCCTTGTCTATTAAATTTAGGTATGGTAGAATAGGAAAGAAGGAGGAAAGAACATGGAAAAAATACAAGATAAATACAATTGGGATTTAACAGATTTATTTAAAGATAAAGAAGAATTTTATGAAAAGATAAAAAATATGAAAGACAAATTAAAACAAATAGAAACATATAAAGGTATATTGTGCAAGAATTCAGAAAATTTATATCAATGTTATGCTTTGTACGAGAAATTATTAATGGACTATGATAAAATTTATTCTTATGGTATGTTTTCTTATCATTTAAATATGGCAAATCAAGAAGGAATTAAATTATTTAAAGAAGTAGAAAAATTATCATCAGAATTTTCTACAGCCACTTCTTTTATCACACCTGAAATTACATTCACAGATGAAAAGACAATACATACATATTTATCTGAGGATAAAAGATTAAAACCATATGAAAGAGATATAAAAGATATTTTAGAAATGAAAAAACATGTTTTGAGTAAGGAAGAAGAAAATTTACTTGCTAATTATTCAGAAGTATTTTCTGGACCAGAAAACATATATGATATTTTAACAAATGCAGAATTCAAATTTGGAAATTTAATAGATGAAAATGGAAAAGAAGTAGAATTAACAGATGCGACATATACAAAATATTTAAAAAGTTCAAATATAGAAGTGAGAAAACAAGCTTTTCAGTTAATGTATAGAAAATATAGTGAATATATCAATACTTTAACAGAAATGTATTTATCAAATGTAAAGCAAACAGTCATTACTTCTAAATTAAGGAAATACACCTCTTCTTTAGAAAAAGCAACTATTCATGATGATGCAACCATAAAAGTATATGAAGCATTAATGCAAGGAGTTAATGAAGGACTAGAAATTAACCATGAATTTATATCTTTAAAAAGAAAATTGTTAAATACAAAAGAAATGCATATATATGATATCTATGTTAATCCATTTCAAGAAGAGAAAGACAAAATTTCTTTTGAAGATGCCAAAAAAGAAGTAAAAGATGCGCTATCTGTGTTAGGTAAAGAATATGGTGATATATTAAATAAGGCTTTTGAAAATCGTTGGATAGATGTATATGAAAAACCAAATAAAAGAGGAGGAGCATATAGTTCCGGAGTATATGGAGTACATCCATTTGTATTGATGAGTTTTACGGAAAATAAAAGAGACGTTAGTACCATTGCTCATGAATTAGGTCATAGCATCCATTCATATTATTCTAATAAGAATCAAAATATCATTAATGCTAATTATACGATTATGGTAGCAGAAGTTGCCTCAACAGTAAATGAAATTTTACTTAGTGAATATCAAATACAACATGAAAAAGATGAAAAGAAAAAAGCAGAATATATTTATGAACTTTTGGAAATGATAAGGGCAACTTTTTATAGACAATCTATGTTTGCTGAATTTGAAAAAGCAGTACATGAGAAAATAGAAAATGGAGAAATGCTAGCAGCAGAAGATTTAAATAACATATATTATCAATTGAATCAAAAATATTTTGGAGAAGACATTATACTTGATAAGGAAATACAATATGAATGGTCTAGAATTCCTCATTTTTATACAGATTTTTATGTGTATAAATATGCAACAGGTATATCAGCTGCTATTTGTATTGCTACAAAGATTTTGAATAAGGAAGAAGGTTTTGTAGAAAAATATATTCATATGTTAAGTCAAGGATGTACAAAAAAATCAGTAGAACTTTTAAAGATGGTAGATGTTGATTTGGAAGATAGTAATACATATAAAGTGATGACACAATTTTATCAAGATAAAATTAATGAATTAAAAGATTTAATATAAGAAAGGTTATTAGTTTGCTTATGAAAAAAGAAGAGCTAAAGAAGGAAAAAATAGAACAAGAAAATCATGTAACAGAAGAAATTAATAAAAATGTAGTAAAGAAGAAAAGAACAATTAATGGAATTAGTATTTGGAGAATTTTAGCATATTTTATTATTTATAGTGTATTAGGATATGTCATAGAAACCATATATGGTATGATAACCAAAGGCGTATGGGAAAGTAGACAAAGCTTTTTGTATGGACCATTTTGTGGTATTTATGGTTTAGGGGCTGTTGTTATGATTATCTGTTTACACAAAATTCCTAGAAAATTTAATACACTTTTTATAGGGGGATTTATTGTTGGTTCCATTGTGGAATATGTAGTTAGTTTTGTAGGAGAAATGCTATTAGGTGTAAAATGGTGGGATTATTCTAACATGCCACTAAATATTAATGGAAGAATTTGTGTATATTTTTCTGTGTTCTGGGGATTTTTAGGAATTTATTTAATAGCATCTCTAAATCCAAAAGTAGATAAAATTATTGATTGGATAAAAACCAAATTCAAAACTTATAAAGCATTAAAAACATTTGTTATGACAGTATTTATTTTACTTATGATAGATTGTGTTTCAACTGCTTTTGCAATTGAATTTTTCTTAGTAAGAATGATTGTTCAAAATGATATTGACATTGCTAACAAAGAAGCAGTCATAGAGCAATATGACAAAATCTATGGAAATGAAAAGCTATCAAAATTTATTTACCAATTTTGGGGTGATAGAAAGATGATAAGAACATTTCCAAATCTTAAAGTAAAAGATAAAAATGGAAACATTGTTTATATGGATAGTTTACTTGACATACAGCCATATTATTTTAAAGTACATGATATAAATAATAAAAATAATGAAGAGGTAGAAGCAGATATTAAAGGAGAATAGATAATTTTTTATCAAGTATTTATTGAAAAAAGCTGATATATAAATCTTTTTTTAATTCTCGGTTACCCTACATTACGTTTAACAAATTCTAAAAATAAAACTGTAACAATACCCGGAGACAGGACCCTTTACAGTTTTATTTTAAGAATTTATAAAACTATTTCGGTCACATTCGAATTTTAAAAAAATATTTATATATCAGCTTTTTTCGGAGTACATCGAGTGGTATTCTTATCCTATGACAATTTATAAAAAGAAATATAAATTACCATTGCTAAAATATTTTGGCAATGGTATAATATTTTTGATATATAATACAAAAAAATATAGTAACAAAAACTATATTTTGATACACATAAGATATACCAAAGGAGGAAGTAAAATGAAAGACACAATTAAAAAAATTGTATCAGTGTTAATCATTATGATGATGATATTACCAATCTGTTTACCAATTGTATCAAAGGCGGTAGATAGTGGAACATCGGCAACTTCAGAACAAGATTATCCACTTAATATAGTGTTAGAAAGAGATGAAACAAATCCAAATTTAATTCATATAACTGCAACAGATACAGAAAGTAATATTACTGATTTAAAATATGTGCATCGATATATTGATACAGATAATATAGGCTATTTTGAAGAAGAGCATGAGGACATATATACATTTAATATAACACCAGCACAAACCATTGAAGAAACATTTGAATTAGATGGTTATGGAAGTTATACAGTTTTTGCTAAAGATGAAAAAGGAAATGCATTTTTAGCAAGATTAACAGTAAATGATCCAAATGATATGCCACAGATTACATTAACAAAAGAAGAGAATTCATTGATTTTAAATATTGATGTAACAAGTAATAAAAATACAATAACAAAATTGAAGATTGCCAAAAAGGAACATATCAATGATAATATTGATTTTAGTCAACAAGGAAAAGATATAGAATTTATGGAAAGCAATCATGTATCTGTACGATATACAGAAATTACAGAAGAAGGCTTATATGTTATTTATGCAGAAGATAGTGAAGGAAATAAAACAACTCGTCAAATATATATAGCAAAACAAAACACACCAATTTCAGTTCAAATCACAAATGGAACCAACACAAGAGAAGTTCATTTAAATATAACAGATGCTATTTGCAAAATTGTTTCTGTGAAAGTAGCCAAACTTTCTGAAATAGGAGAAGATTATGATAAATTTGACACGATTGAAGGATTATCTATTACAGAGGGGCAAACAGTTAATGTAAGTTATACAGCACCAGAAGATGACACTTATATGTTTTGCATAGAAGATGAAGCAGGTTATAAATTATTTACACAAAAAAGAATTACTGCACAAGAAAAAGTAATGAATGTAACAATTGAACAAGATGAAAATTCTCCTGGTAATTTGACAATAACTGCTACAAATACAATATGTGATATTGTTGAAATGAAGGTAGCGATAGGTGATGATATTGATATGGACTATTTTGAAAATAATGGAGAGTCTATTTCAATAGAACCAGGAAGAGAAGTAGTTGGTAAATATACAGTTCAAGAAAATTGCACAATTAATGTATATGTTAAAGATAAACAAGGATATTCACACATTTATACAAAAACACTTATAGGAATCGATACTCCTGAACCAGAACCAAGTGAAGCACCAACCATTACACTTACACAAAATACACAAAATCCAAAACAAATTGATGTATATGTTCAAGCAGACCATTCTAATGTTGATGAAATCAAATGGGCAGAAGGAGAACAAAACTTAGCATATTTTGAAACAAATGGAATTCGAATTGGACAAGATAAAGTAGGTGTAGCAATTCATACAGAATTTACAATTAATGCTATTGGAACATATACTGTATATGCAAAAGATGATAATGGTAATGTAACGGTTAAAACAATAGAAATTACAAATATAGATGAAACTCCACCAACAGAAGAAGATACAACACCTCCAGAAGTAAATAATGTTCAAGATAATGGTATATATAATACTTCTGTTACACCAAACATTGTAGATGAACATTTAGCAGAAATTTATTTAACAATAGATGGATTGGATGTAGAAGATTATCAAAACGGAGATACCATAGAAGAAGAAGGGGCATATGTTTTAAATGCAGTAGATGAAGCAGGAAATGAAGTAGTGGTAAAATTTATTATTGATAAGACAGCACCTGAAATTACAATAAATCAAGAAAATACAGATAATGAAAATGTTGAAGTATCTATATCTCTTTTAGATAATCTTACTAATATCAATATGGTAAAAGTTGCAAGAGGAGAACAGGCAATAGAATATTTTGAAGATGGAGGTCAAGAGTTAAATCTTCAAAAAGAGGAGAATTTTGCATTAGCAGCTATAAATGTTACAGAAAATGGAACATATACAGTATATGCTAAAGATGAGGCAGGAAATGCTAAAATAGAAGTATTTGAAGTAACAACAATTACTGAAGATCCAGAAATTGATGATACAACACCTCCAAAAATTCAAACATCAAATGAAAGTATTAATGAAAATGAATCTATAAAAGTTACAATTCATGTAACAGATACACAATCACAAATTGCTGTAATAAAAATAGCAAATGGAGAACAAAATACAGATTATTTTGAGGATGAGGGAAATTCACTTCAAATGATAACAGATGATAAATCAGCAGAGGCAGCAGTTATGATTACAAAAAATGGAACATATACCATTTATGCTGAAGATGAACAAGGAAATAAGACTGTAACAGTGATTACAATTACAGAAATTGTAACACCAGATCCAACTCCCGATCCAGATCCAAATCCTAATCCAGATGACACAACACCACCTACGATTACAGGAGTACAAGATGGTATGACATATGGAATTGCATTAACACCTAAAGTAGAAGATGAAAACTTGGCAGGTGTAACATTAACAAGAAATGGTAATATTGTAGAAGATTATCAAAATGGAGATACAATTACTGAAAATGGTACATATGTATTAACAGCAACAGATGAAGCTGGCAACAAAACGGTTGTAAGATTTGTTATCAATATTCAACCAGAAGAAAATGAAGATAAAACACCGCCTACAATTACAGGAGTAGAAGATGGTATGACATACAACAAGGAAGTAGCACCTATCATAGAAGATGAAAATTTGGCAAAGATAATATTAACAAGAAATGGTAATGTTATAGAAAACTATGAAAGTGGAGATACAATTTCTGAAAATGGCACATATGTGTTAACAGCAATTGATCAAGCGGGAAATCAAACAATTGTAGAATTTGTCATAGACATTCAAGAAAATAATGACAATAATAATGATGATAACAATGACGATAACAATGATAATAATAATACAAATGATAATAACAATGGAAATGATAATACAAATACAGGCAATAATAATGATGGTGATACTAATACGGATAATACCAACAACAACAACCAAAATGGAGGTACAAATAATAGCCATATAGGCGAAACAAACAATGATAAAAATATCATCAGTAATTCAGGAAAAAATAATATTTCTACTAGTAATTCAAAATTACCTTATACAGGACTTGGAAATATATTAATCATTGGTATTGTTATTACAAGTGGTGTGGCTATATTCACATACATAAAATATAAAAAATATAAGATATAAAATACAAAAGTTTGAATAAAACAATATAAAAAATTAAATTATAAAAACAAAATATTCTAGAATCATATAGGATATTTTGTTTTTTTGTATTAATACAAAAATAATAACGAAAATATTGATACAATTTTAAAAAAATGATATATAATTAGTAAGAAAAATGTTGTATAATATTTTTTATAAAAAGAAAAAAACGAAATAGTAGGGAAGAATTTAAGGAGAAACTTATGAAAAGAAAAAAGAAGAGAAGATATAAGAAAAACCAAGTATTTTCAAAAAGAATGACCATGCTTGTCATTATGATTGTCATAATAGCATTTGTCTATTATATTAGCACAAATAAAAGCCAAAACAGTGCTTCTGTTAATGCTTTTTCAACTATCAATGAAATTGTTGATGAAATTGAAACAGATGCATATGTCAATGTAAATCGATATATTGTATATGGTACACATTTCAATATAGAAGGAGATATTGACATTCATGACACCAATTCAATAGACTCTGTGGAAGTAGTAGCAAAAACAGCATCAGGAGAAGAAATTGGTATAGATACAGAATATACTCATGAAAATAATCAACTTTCTTTTTCTACTCTAAAAGAAATTAATACAGGATTAGATTTAGAAAGTTTAAAGGTTGAGAACTACTATATTTTATTAAAAGTTAGATTTTTAAATAATGAAACAAAATACTATTCTTTATCTAATGATTCTGAATATGGAAATATAGAATATTACACCTTAACAAGAAATCATACCAATAATAGAATTTATATAGATTTTACGACAATAAATAATATGCCTATTTTAGGGTTCCATATCACAACAGTAAAAGAATTGCCAGATAATGTCTATGATGTAGTCATTGATCCAGGACATGGAGGAAGTGATGTTGGAGCTGTCAATGGTAGATATATGGAATCAGAAATTGCTTTAGATTGTGCTCTTGAATTAAAAAAACAATTAGAAGCAATAGGGTTAAAAGTATTATTAACAAGAGATGGAACAGAGTCAGAAGAGGAATACACCATGTATAATATTTATGATGAAGATGGAAGGGTAACCATGGCAAATGAATCTCATGCAAAAATTCTTATATCTTTACATTTAAATAGTAATCTTTCAGACAATGTAGATGGTGGTGTTGAAATTTATGCCTCTTCTAATAGTGATGTAACATTAGCAAAAAAGTTGGCAGATAATATTGTTGAAACAGCAAAAACAGAATATTCTACTAATCAAACAGACAAAGTAGAAGACGGGATTTATGTTAGAACAATAGAAGTTGAAGACCAAAAAAATGAAACAGCTTTTTCAAGAGAAAATTATAAAGGAATATTTGATTCTATTCCATACTTGTATATCATAAGAGAAATTGGAGGAATTGCAACAGGAGCCTATGTAGATGGAACCAATAAAGCCTATGCTGCAAATAAATATCGAGACTCAAATGTAGGTGTTGAAGGATATTTAGTAGAACTTGGATATATCAATGTAGATGAAGATTTAAATAATATTTTAAGAAATGATAATCTATATGCAAAAGCAATTACAAATAGCATAGTTAATTTTTATGGAATAAAATGAAAGACTTGTAGAAATGGGTTATGAATAGAATAGTAAAAATAGGCAGATGATTAGATATAATTATCTGCCTTTAACAATTTTTATAATATAATTAAAAAACTTGTTTTTTCTTGTAACAAAACAGGAAAAAAGTTCCCTTATTATATAGAAGGAGGTAAAAAGTTATGCAGAATATTGAAGAAATATATAAAGAATATTCTACAACTGTATATAAATACTTATTCTGCTTAACGCAAAATAGGGATATTTCTGAAGAACTAACACAAGAAACTTTTGCCATAGCTGTTGAAGACATCAAAAAGTTTAGAGGAGAATGTAAATTATCTGTTTGGTTATGTCAAATAGCAAAACATCTATGGTACAAAGAATTAAAAAAAAGTAAGAAAAGTGTTAATGTTTCTTTGGAAGAAGTAAATGACAATATTCTATATGATGAATCTCTTGAAGAACTTATCTGTGAAAAAGAAGAAAAATTAAAATTATTTAAAGACATGCAAAAATTAGATGAAAAATCCAGAGAAGTTATGTATTTAAGAATGGTAGGTAATTTAAGTTATGAAGAAATAGGAGAAATACTTGGAAAAACAGCTAATTGGTCAAGAGTTACATATTATAGAGCAAAACAAAAAATAAGGGAGGAAAATAAAGATGAAAAATAAAAAAGAATGTGAAATTGTGCAAGATTTATTAGTTAGTTATGCTGATGGTATATTAAATCCAGAATCAAAAAAATTAGTCGAAGAACATATAAAAGATTGTGAAAACTGCCAACTTGAATTGAAACATGTTCAAGATGACTCTGAAGCAAAAGAGAATAAAGAACAAATAGAGTTAGATTATTTAAAGAAAATTAGAATTAGGGCAAAAATAAAATCTATATTGTTAGCTAGTGCAATACTATTGTTAATTGCTTTTATTATATTTTTAAATAACTATTTAAAAATAAATAGTATTATGAATAAAGCAGAAAAATCATTACAATCAAATAATTTTTATAAAGAAACAAGTGAAATTTTGTTTGACAATCAAACAGCTGTTACAAAAGAATATTATAAAGATGGAAAATATAAGTCTATGTGGACGGTCTATTCAGACAATGGAATAGAAACAAGTATTACACAATATGCAGATATCAATTCAGATAAACGAACATATATATATGAAACAGACAAAAAAGCGGTAATTGAGAAAGGTGATATTTCTAAAATAAAAAATGATAATATTAAAAATGTCCCATTTGTTACTAGTAGGAATGATTTGTTTTCAAAAATAGGAACAACCTTTGTATATTCTATAGATACAGATACTTATGATTATAGCAAAGAATATTATGTATTGAAAAATAGGTCAGATAATAATAAATGGGAAATATGGATAGATAAAGAAACAGGATTACCAATAAGAGAAATTACTAGAGGTGGCGCAAAATCATTCTTTCCTGGTACAGATGTTGTGAAAGAAATGAGAGATACTATACAGACATATGAATATGAATTTAATACTGTTACAGATGAAGATGTTGAAGTTCCTGATTTATCTGATTATACAGTAGAAAATAAAACTCTAAATATGGAAGATATGATAGAGAATCATTCATAATAGAGAATTCAATTTTGATGGAAGTAATGATATTGATAATTACTTCCATTTATGGTAATATCCATATTAGGAGAGTGAAGTATATGATTTTCAAACAAATTTGGATATCTTTCAAACCACAAGACACCCATGATGCAACCTGTTGGGGAATGAAGAAAGCCACAAGTACAGTTGAATATGTCTGACTAATCTAAATATAGAAATCACAATGTTCTCCATTTTTTTGGAGAATTTGGATAAAATAAAAAAAATTTATAAAATATTCACAAAATCCATCTTTTTTGATATAATTCAAATGTAGTAAAATATATATGATAAGGGGAGGAAAAAAGAATGGATGAAAATGAAAAAGTAAATGAACAAAATGAGCAACAAGTAAACAATGATGGAGAATTAAAAAAACAAGCTGCTGAAACTTTTAAAGAGACAAAAGAGCAAATGAAAAACATAAACTTTAAAGAAGAAGCAGAAAAAGGGAAAGGGTTATTAACAAAATTATTTGGAAAGCCAGTAGAAACTATTAAGGAAATTGTTGAAGATAATAAAAATCAATTTTATAAAACAGCATTAATAATCATCATTGCATGGGTAGTACTTATTCTACTTAGTAAAATTATAGACTTTGTTATTTATGACTATTACAAATTTAATGTATTAGCAACAATAAAATTAATGTTATCACCAGTATTAAAAATATTAGTAATGGCAATTATTATCCATGTATTAAATAAAGATAATAAACAATCATTAACAAAATCAATTACTACAGTATCTATTGCCAAAATACCAGTGGTAATTTCAGTAGTCTTAGGATATTTAACATATATCAGTTCAAATATAAGATATGTTACAAACCCAATATCTTCATTACTAAGTGTCATTTCAACAGTATTAATGTTCTTTGTTGTAAAAGAAATGTTTAAAGAAGAAGATAATGAAAAAGCTTTAAAAGTATTTATAAAAGTTGAAGTTATATATTATATTGCTGCATTTGCATTTAGTTTCTTAGGAATTTCTTTATAAGATAAGAAAAGTATATATTAATAAAAAACAAAAATTCAAATTATTAATTTTTATTATAATTTGAATTTTTTATTGTTTTATAGGTGTATTATGCGAATAAGATATAGGATTTGTTGTATTTTGAATATAAATATGATATAAGTAATATGTTACATAAAATAATAAAAAGAGGATATAGTAGAGAAAATGATACAGGTAAGAGATGCATAAAATCTATAAGGAGGAGAAAACATGTTTAAATTACATTCAGAATATAAGCCAACAGGCGACCAACCAAAAGCAATTGAATATTTAAGTAAGGGTATAGAAGAGGGAAAGAAGTTTCAAACATTACTTGGTGTTACTGGTTCTGGTAAAACTTTCACAATGGCAAATATCATTCAAAAAGTACAAAAACCAACGCTTGTGTTAGCACATAATAAAACATTAGCGGGACAACTTTATTCCGAATTCAAAGAGTTTTTTCCAGAAAACAATGTCGAGTATTTTGTAAGTTATTATGATTATTACCAACCAGAAAGCTATATTCCACAATCAGATACTTATATAGAGAAAGATTCTTCAGTCAATGATGAAATTGACAAACTAAGACATTCAGCAACCTTATCTTTATTTGAAACAAGAGATGTTATTATCGTTGCTTCTGTTTCTTGTATCTATGGTTTAGGAGATCCAGAAGATTATCAAGAAATGATGTTATCTTTAAGACCAGGTATGCAAAAGGGAAGAGATGAGGTTTTAAGAAAATTAATTACCATGCAATATACAAGAAATGAAATTGATTTTCAAAGAGGAACTTTCAGAGCCAAAGGAGATATTGTTGAGATTTACCCTTCTGACCAATCTGAATCTGCTATTAGAGTGGAATTTTGGGGAGATGAAATTGAAAAATTAGTAGAAATTAATCCATTAACTGGAAAAACCATTGGAACTAGAAGACATGTTTTAATTTCTCCTGCATCTCATTATGTAACGACAAAGAATAAAATGGAAAGAGCAATTGTTACAATAGAAGAGGAGCTAGAAGAAAGAATCAAATATTTTAAGGATCATAATAAATTAATTGAAGCACAAAGAATCGAAGAGAGAACAAATTTTGATATTGAAATGATGAAAGAAACAGGATTTTGTTCAGGAATAGAAAATTATTCTAGACATATTAGTGGAAGAAAACCAGGAAGTCCTCCATACACATTATTTGACTATTTTCCAAAGGATTTCTTATTATTAATTGATGAATCCCATGCAACCATTCCACAAGTAAGGGCCATGTATAATGGAGATCATTCAAGAAAAGAATCTTTAGTAAAGTATGGATTTAGGCTACCTTCTGCATTTGATAATAGACCATTAACATTTGAGGAATTTGAGAAGAAGCTAAATCAAGTAGTATTTGTAAGTGCTACACCAGGAGATTACGAAAAAGAACATAGTAAAGAAAATATTGTTGAGCAAATTATCAGACCAACTGGACTATTGGACCCTAAAATTGAAGTAAAACCAGTAACTAATCAAATAGATGACTTATTAGAACAAATTCGTATCAGAGTAGAAAAAAATGAAAGAGTTTTGGTAACAACATTAACAAAGAAAATGGCGGAAGACTTGACGGATTATTTAAAAGGATTAGATATCAAAGTAAACTATATGCATTCTGATACAAAAACTTTAGAAAGAATGGAAATTATTCGAAATTTACGATTAGGAGAATTTGATGTTTTGGTTGGTATCAACTTATTAAGAGAAGGATTAGATATTCCAGAAGTATCTTTAGTTGCGATACTAGATGCAGATAAAGAAGGATTTCTACGTTCAGAAAGGTCTTTAATTCAAACCATCGGAAGAGCTGCGAGAAATACAGATGGTACAGTTATTATGTATGCAGATGAATTAACAGAAAGTATGGAAAAAGCCATTTCAGAAACCAATAGAAGAAGAAGAATTCAAGAAGCATATAACAAGGAACATCATATAACACCAAAAACTATTCGAAAATCTGTACGTGATTCTATTAGAGTAACGATTACAGATGATATAGGCGTAGAATATAAGTTAGAAAAAGAAGAAGATATCAAAGATACCATTACAAAATTGACAGATGAAATGTTAAAATATGCGGCTGAAATGGAATTTGAAAAAGCAGCAGAATTACGTGATAAGATAAAGGAATTAGAAAAGTTGATTACAGAATAAAAACTTTTGATATTTTATAAAGTATCTTAAGATATAAAGAGTCTAAAGCCAAAAAATAGCAAGTTTCCTTGCTATTTTTTGGCTAATGTATTTGATTTAATACTTGTTGAAACATGCATAAAATTATGCATGTTTCTCATTATAAATTCGCATTATCTTCATCATTATTTGTTGGTGGTTCATCTTGTGATTTTTCAGAAATATTGACAACACCATCACCTTGATATGTACTTGCAGTTGAAACATTTCCTTTTCCAACATATTGTGCTTTACCAAATCCTAAAATCAAGTAGAAAATAGTTGGTAAGAATAATAATCCGATTGTATATCCAACATCTTTGCCAAATGATTTTGCTAAAGAATTACATTGATAGATGGTAATACCTAAACATACAATCCATCCAATGAATGGAATAATACCTGCCAAATATCCAAATATAATCCATGGTGAAAGCCCTGAAATTCTGAATAAAATAACCAAGTTATAAATTGGTATTATGCATTTCCATCCCTTTTCGCCAGCTTTTGTGAAAACTTTCCACATTCCAGCTAATTGTATAATAGCAATAACTAAACTAACAACAATAATAACTCCTAAAAAAGCGCCTAAAATTGTTCCACCGATTGTTGCGATAGTTGAATCTGGTACAGTGTATCCATAATCATAATAATCATAATAACTTGGATAAGAAGAATAATAATCAGAATAGCCCATAAATTAATCCCCCTTTCATATTTTCCTAATTAAATTTTCACATTTTTCGACAAAAAAGTCAATATAAAAATATAAAAAACTTGTATTAAAAAAGTTAGTTTGATATAATCTATGTAGTTACGCAATAATATATACGAGGAGGTATTGAAATGAGCGAAAACAAATGTCAATGTGGTAGTCCTAAAAGGGACGAATTTATGCAAAAATTGTTTGATGAATATTTACCTATTAAAGATAATTTGATTCAAATGTTAAATGAGGTACAAGAGCATTATGGATATATTCCACAAAATGCACAAATAGAACTTTCAGAATTTTTAAATATTCCAATGGCAGAGATTTATGGAGTCGTTACTTTTTATTCGAGATTTACCCTAAAACCTAAAGGAAAATATAATGTTGCAGTATGCTTGGGAACGGCATGTTATGTAAAAGGTTCTCAAAAAATTATGGACAGATTAAAAGAAAGATTACAAATCGAACCAGGTGAAACAACAAAAGATGGATTGTTTTCTATTGAGGAAACTAGATGTGTTGGTGCATGTGGTTTAGCACCAGTTTTTACAGTAAATGGTGAAGTGTATGGAAAAGCAACTGTTAAAAAATTGGATGAAGTGTTAGATGAAATTATAAATAGCACGAAATAAAAATGTCCCAAACAGAAACGTCCCCAATGGGACATTTAAAAGGGTAAAAGGAGGAAAGTATGAAAAGTCTAGAAGAAATTCACAAAATAAGAGAAGAAAAAAGAAAAGAATTGGATTTAAGAGTTAATACAAAAGCAGATACCAGAGAAAAACATATTTTGGTTTGTCATGGTACAGGTTGTACTTCTTCAAAATCACCGGAAATTCTAGAAAATTTTAGAAGAATTTTGAAAGAAAAACATATAGATAATGTAAGAGTTATTAAAACTGGTTGTTTTGGTCTTTGTGCCAAAGGACCTATCGTTATCATTAGACCAGAAGATACTTTTTATGCAATGGTAACACCAGAAGATTGTGAGGAAATTATTGAGACACATATTGTAAAAGGCGAAAGAGTAGAAAGATTACTTTGCAAAGATATAGATGGAACAGTGGTAAATAGTTTAGATGAGCTAAACTTTTATAAAAAGCAAAAAAGAATTGCTCTTAAAAATTGTGGAGTTATTAATCCAGAAGAAATTGATGAATACATAGCATTTGATGGATATAAAGCATTGGAAAAAGTATTGAAAGAAATGAAACCAAATGAAGTGATTGATGTTATAAAAGAATCTGGTTTAAGAGGTAGAGGAGGTGCAGGTTTCCCTACAGGTAAGAAATGGGAACTTACAAGAGCTTCAGTTGGAGACCAAAAATATGTCGTTTGTAATGCAGATGAAGGTGACCCAGGTGCATTTATGGATAGAAGTATCTTAGAGGGAGATCCACATTCTGTATTAGAAGCTATGGAAATTGCAGGATATAGTATTGGTGCTAATAAAGGATATATTTATGTTAGAGCAGAATATCCAATTGCAGTTCAAAGATTAAAAATTGCCATTGATCAAGCAAGAGATTATGGATTACTAGGAGAAAACATCTTTGGAACAGACTTTAGTTTTGATATTGAGATTCGATTAGGAGCAGGGGCATTTGTTTGTGGAGAAGAAACGGCACTATTAGAATCTATTGAAGGAAAAAGAGGACAGCCAAGAGTAAAACCACCATATCCAGCACAATCAGGACTATGGGGGAAACCAACTTTAATTAACAATGTAGAAACTTATGCAAATATTGCACAAATCATATTAAAAGGAGCAAAATGGTATTCTTCAATCGGAACAGAAACTTCAAAAGGAACAAAAGTATTTGCTTTAGGTGGAAATGTAAATAATATTGGATTGGTAGAAGTACCTATGGGAACGACCTTAAGAGAAATTATTTATGATATTGGTGGAGGCATTCCAAATGGTAGAGAATTTAAAGCAGCTCAAACTGGAGGACCTTCAGGAGGATGTATTCCAAAAGAACATTTAGATACACCAATCGACTATGAATCTTTAAAAGAAATTGGTTCAATGATGGGATCTGGTGGATTAATTGTTATGGATGATACAAAATGTATGGTTTGTTTAGCAAAATTTTATCTTGAATTTACTGTTAGTGAAAGTTGCGGAAAATGCACACCTTGTAGAATTGGTACAAAAAGAATGTTAGAGATATTAGAAAGACTATGTAACGGAGAAGGAGAAGAACTTGACTTATATAAACTAGAAAAGCTAGCAGCGAATATACAAAAATCAAGTATATGTGGACTTGGACAAAGTGCGCCAAACCCAGTTATTAGTACATTAAAATACTTCAGAGAGGAATTTAGACAACATGCTATCCAAAAAGAGTGTAGAACATTAGAATGTAAAGCAATGGCAAAAATCACAGTAAATGAAGAAAAATGTAAAGGCTGTGGCTTATGTCAAAAACATTGTCCAGTAAATGCAATAGATGGTTCTGGAAGAGACAAAAGAGTTATTAACCAAGAAAAATGTATCAAATGTGGTACATGTATTGCAAGTTGCCCATTCCATGCCATCGGAAATTAAAAAAGGGATTTTGGGGACGGACTCAAAAATCCCGATTTAGAAAATTATATACCTATTTCTTCAAAAAGAAAGGGTAAATAATAATAGTTAAAAGAAAGAGAGATGTGGATATGGAAAAAGAAATGGTTAATTTAACAATTGATAATCAAAAAGTAACAGTACCTAAAGGAACAACAATATTAGAAGCCGCAAAAACAGCAGGAATTGACATCCCAACATTATGCTTTTTAAAAGACATTAATGAAGTGGGAGATTGTAGAATGTGTATTGTTGAAGTAGAAGGAAGAAGGGGATTTGCTACTTCATGTATACAAACGGTAGAAGAAGGAATGGTTGTTCATACACATACACAAAACGTATTAGAAGCACGTCATGTGATTCTAGATTTAATAATTTCAAATCATGCTAAAGATTGTTTGACTTGTACCCGTTCAGGAAATTGTGAATTACAAGCTTTAGCTACAAAATTTAATGTTTTAAATATTGAGTTTGAAGGAGAAAGAACAGAACACAAAATTGATGATTTATCACCATCAATTGTAAGAGATTTTAATAAATGTATCTTATGTAGAAGATGTGTAGCAGCATGTAAAAATGTACAAAAAATTGGTGCCATTGATTGTATTAATAGAGGTTTTGAATCATGTATATCTACTGTTGGAGATCACAGCTTAAATGATGTTAACTGTACATTTTGTGGTCAATGTATAGAGGCTTGTCCAACAGGTGCTTTACATGAAAAAGAAACCATTAATGATGTATGGGTAAAATTAAAAGATCCAGAAACAACAGTCATTGTACAAACAGCTCCAGCAGTTAGAGTTGCTCTTGGAGAAGAATTTGGTATGCCAATTGGTACAAACGTAGTAGGAAAAATGGTTACTGCATTAAAACGTTTAGGATTTGATAAAGTATTTGATACCAATACAGGTGCTGACCTTACGATTATGGAGGAGGCAAATGAATTTATAGAAAGATTCACCAAAAATGATAATTTACCAATGATTACATCTTGTAGTCCAGGATGGGTAAAATATATAGAAATGAATTATCCAGAATTATTACCACATCTATCTAGTTGTAAATCTCCTCATGAAATGTTTGGTGCTATCCTAAAAACATATTATGCAAATAGAGAAGGATTAGATCCAGAAAAAATCTATGTTGTTTCTGTTATGCCATGTATTGCAAAGAAATTTGAAAGACAAAGACCAGAAATGATGGAAGACAACTTATATGATGTAGATAATGTTATTACAACTAGAGAACTGGCAAGAATGATAAAACAAGCTAACATCGAATTTGAAAAATTAGAAGATAGTAATTTTGATAGTCCTATGGGAGAAGCAAGTGGTGCAGGCGCTATCTTTGGAACAACTGGTGGTGTTATGGAAGCAGCTTTAAGAACAGCACAAGATACCTTAACAGGAAAAGATTTACCTAAAATTGATTTCGAACAAGTAAGAGGTGGAGATGGTATTAAAAGAGCAACCATTAATATTGCAGGAAAAGATATCAATGTGGTTGCAGCAAGTGGATTGGCAAATGCAAAAACCATATTAGAAGAAATCAAATCTGGTAAAGCAAATTATCAATTTGTAGAAATTATGGCTTGCCCAGGAGGTTGTATCATGGGTGGTGGTCAACCAATTAAGAGCTCTAAAGTAAGAGCAGAAGTAGATGTTAGAAAATTAAGAGCAGATGCTCTATATTCTATAGATGAGAGAAGCATTGTTAGAAAATCACATGAAAATCCAGTTATGAAAAAATTATATAAGGATTTCTTAGAAAAACCAGGAAGTGAAATTGCTGAAAGGTTATTACATACAACCTATACAAAAAGAGAAAAATATAATATATAAGAACATACAATAAAAATCTCTCCAAAAAAGAGGGATTTTTTCTATAAATTTAATCATTTTCTATTGCAACTTTTCGATGAATAGTATATAGTAAGAAAGGGTGTATAAAAATGACAAAATTTGTAGGAAATAGTACAAAATCAAAAGCAAGTAATATCAATAGAAATATTGTTTATTTAGCATTCCCAATTTTTAAATTAATAAAGTAAGTGTTTATATCAATTCAAAAAGGATTGATATTTTTTTGTATCTAAATACTTACTAAGAAAATAGAAGGAGGCGTTTTATGGAACAAACAAAAAAATTACTATTAGATGTAAACGAAAAACCAACCATTGCAAAATGGATAATACTTGCAATACAACACGTTTTTGCTATGTTTGGAGCAACGATTTTAGTTCCTATCATGGTAAATACAGCAGCAGGTGAAGAGGTTCTTACCATTCCAGTAGCATTGGTAACGTCAGGAATTGGAACATTAATTTACATCTTATGCACAAAAGGAAGATCACCTGTATATTTAGGAAGTTCTTTTGCATTTATTGCACCACTGGCAGCAGCTTATGTAAAAGGTGGAATTTCAGGTGCCATGGTTGGAGTCATGGCAGTAGGACTTGTTTACGTTATTTTTGCAACAATTATTCATTTTATAGGGAAAAAATGGATAGACAAACTATTACCACCAGTTGTTATTGGGCCAATGATTATGATAATTGGATTAAGTTTAGCACCAAGTGCGATTTCTCAAGTTGGATTGGGAACAGGAACACAAATTGATTGGAGATGTATCGGTGTTGCTTTAATCACCTTTTTAACGACAGCAGTTGTTATGGTTAGAGGAAAAGGGTTTTTAAAAATTATTCCATTTTTAGTTGGAATTGTGGTAGGATATATTTCAGCCATCTGTTTTGGATTGGTTGACTTTGCACCAGTATTAGAAGCTAGCTTCTTTAGTATGCCAAGCTTTGTAGTACCATTCTTAAATTATGCACCTAATTTTTCAGCATTATTAACGATTGTACCAATTTCTTTAGTAACAATCGCAGAACATATTGGTGACCATACAGCATTAAGTACCATTATCGGAAAAAATTTATTAAAAGACCCAGGATTAGATAGAACTCTATTAGGTGATGGTTTAGCAACATTTGTTGCAGGATTTTTAGGAGGACCAGCAAATACCACTTATGGTGAAAATACCTCTGTTGTAGGAATGACAAAAGTAGCATCTGTATGGGTAATTGGATTAGCCGCAATCATTGCCATTTGCTTAGGATTTTTAGGAAAGTTTACTGCATTAGTATCAACCATTCCTGATGCGGTTTTAGGTGGTGTATCTTTACTATTATATGGATTTATTTCTGTAAATGGTTTAAAAGTATTAATAGAAAATAAAATTGATTTTGGAAAATCTAAAAATATTGTTGTGGCATCTACTATGTTAGTATTGGGATTAGGAGGAGCAGCTATCTCTATTATTCATGGAGATTTATCTGTAACCATTTCAGGAATGAGTTTAGCAGCTATTATTGGTATTTTATTAAATTTGTTATTACCAGATGAAAAAGATGATGACGATAAGTCAGAAAATGAACAACCGAAAGATGTAGAAGAAAAAAACGAGAATGAAAAAGAAGTCAAATATGAAAGTGAGGCAAATATAGTGGAAGAGATAAAAAAGGATGAAACAAATCAAGTAACTGTATTAAATAACCCTTTGGTAGAACATAAATTGTCTATTATTAGAAATAAAAATACAGGGACAAAAGAATTTAGAGAAATTATAGGAGAAATAGCAACATTATTATGCTATCATGCATTAGAAGATGCAAAATTAAAAGAAATTGAAATAGAAACACCAATTTGTAAAACAAAAGCAAAAGTACTAGATGAAGATAATTATGCTTTTGTACCAATTTTAAGAGCAGGAACAGGTATGTTAGATGGATTACTAAAAATTGTACCAAATGCAAAAATTGGACATATTGGATTATATAGAAACGAAGAAACTTTAGAGCCAGTACAATATTATTATAAAATGCCAAAAGATATTGCAAAAAGAGAAGCTATTATCTTAGACCCAATGCTTGCAACAGGAGGTTCAGCAGCAGATACGATTCAAATGCTTAAAAAAGATGGGGTTAAGAAGATTAAATTCTTATGTATTATATCTGCACCAGAGGGAATTGAAAAATTAAAGAAAGAACATCCAGATGTAGAAATTTATACTGCATGTATTGATGAAAAATTAAATAAAAAAGGATATATTGTACCAGGACTAGGTGATGCTGGAGACAGAATATTTGGTACAAAATAATCTAATAAGAGTAAGATTTTCTATACAATAAAAGCTAAAGAGACAATTCGAATATAATTCTAATTGTCTCTTTAACAAATTATTTGTTGTTGTTATTTGGTCTTTCGTTATTGTTATTTTGATTATTTGAATTGTTATTATTTTTGTTGTCTTTCTTTTTCTTACTCATATATAAGCACCTCCTCAAAGTATATTACTATTTTGGACGAATCTCTAAAAAAATATTCACGTTAGTATAAACTTTTAGTAGGGAAAATTTGATAAAAAAATTGAATAAGAGATACCAATTTGATAGAATATTTTTGTCGAAAAAATATTTTAAAAGGA
>CAJFLB010000016.1 GCA_904387305.1 uncultured Clostridia bacterium | reverse complement strand
CTTAAAAAACGTTTTCCTTTCATAAGCTCCCCCTTTTATCCTTTTATATTGCATAGTTTTTGTGATAACATTTCATCTATTTTACTTATTTTATTATACAAACCTGATCTTCTATTGTAAATATGGCATTTGGATAGGTTACTTCATCTTTCTCTCTTAGCCTACGGAAGCTCTTGTGTGCTTTTTGAGTCAATTATATTAAATCTTTATGACATTATTGTTACAAAATAATTGGGTAGCTTTTACCTTATTTAACATGGACAAAAAAATTGAGATAAAATGCTTTTACATTTCTATCTCAATTTTTAATATCTATTCTTATTTTTCTCTTATTAAACTTTTCTGTATTTTCTATACTTATAATAGCATACACCACCTATTATCAATACGATAACGACTGCTATACCAATATATCTTTGTATACCTGCATATGGCAAAGAACCTTGATATTTTTGTGTATTATCACCACTTGTAGAATTAACAACTGTATTTTGTCTGCCTACATTATTATTTCTATTGTCTGATGTTCCTGATTGATTGTTTTCTGAAGGATCATCGTTATTTGTCTGATCATTATTTCCTTCTTGATCATCATTTCCTGTTTGGTCATTATTTCCTTCTTGATCATCATTTCCAGTCTGATTATTATCATCTTCTGGTGTTTGTTCTTCTGTAATTCGTATTGTTGCATTGCTTCCTGTTCCTTCAATTGTTTCAGCAATTGATGTTCCTTCTATATTTTCAATACCTATTGTTGTATCTCCAATACTTGCATTGTCATTTACTTTAAATGTGATAATAATGGTTTCTGTTCTATCTTTTACAACTTCTGCATTTGATGTATTAACAACTACCGCTCCTTCATTTTCCATTGCTTCCCAACCTGAACTTGCAGATACATTTTCCAAACTTAGCATATTTTCATCATATGTTATCCTAGCTGTATATCCTGCAATTCCTTGTTCGCCACTTACCACTTGTATGTCATCTAAAAAGACTTTTACTTCAAATGTTTCTCCTCTTGTTAATTCACTAGATACTGGTTCTAGGCTTAATGTAAAACTATCTCCTTCTGCTGCCATTGAAAGTGTCGTAAATGCTACAATCACTAAGAAAATGATTGACATCATTGTTATTTTTTTCATACGTTTATCCTCCATATTTTTCTATTAGTATTGACAAATTCTATAAAAATATAAGTTTATACTATATTTTTATTATTGCATAAATGATTTTATTTTTCAATATATTTTTTGAAATTTTTTATACTAAACTTTTTATATATTAAATATTTTTTTTGCATTTTCATAAGTTATCTTAGCCACTTTTTCTAATGAAATGCCTTTGACATCTGCTATTTTTTGTGCAATAAATTTCACATTTCTAGGATCATTTCTTGTGCCTCTAACTGGTTCTGGTGCTAAATAAGGACTATCTGTTTCAATTAGCATCTTATCATTTGGTACCATTTCTATGATTTCATTTGCATTTTTAGAATTTTTAAAAGTAATAGGCCCTGCAAAAGATATATAAAAACCAACTTTTAATGCTTCTTTCACCAATTCTCGATTTAGTGGACAACAATGAAATATCCCTTTTTTATCTACGGTGTTTTCTTTTAATATTTCTAATGTATCCATGACAGCTTCTCTTGTATGAATCACAATTGGCAAATCAAATTCATTTGCTATTTCTATTTGTTTTACAAAAGCTTGTCTTTGCCATTTTCTTCTTTGTAAATCTTTTTCCCAATAATAATCTAATCCAATCTCTCCTATTGCTACAATTTTTTTACTTTTTAAATTACTTTCCACAAGATGTCTAATTTCATCTATCTCTTTCCACAATACTTCCTCTGTTTGTGGAATATCATTTGGAGAAATACCACAAGTTGTGTAAATATATTCATATTTTTTTGATAATTCTAATCCTTTTTTTGAAGCTTCTAGACTATATCCGGCAGATACAAATTTAGTAATTGCTGCTTTTTGAATTTCATGTATTAGTGTTTCTCTATCTTCATCAAATCTTGTATCATCTAAATGACAATGACTATCAAAAAATTCCACCTTTTATATACCTCCATTATTTTGTTCAATGCTTTACTCTCATATATTTATAACAGATTTTATTGAATTTTACAAATCTTCCACTATTTCTCTTTTTAATAACAACAAATCTGATATATCCACTTTACCATTTTCATTCATATCTGCTGCTTCTAACTTGTCCCCTGTTAATATCCAGTTTGCTCTGTTTTCTGCTATTAAATGTCTTTTTAATAAGATAATATCTGTTATATCTATTTTACTATCGTGATTAATATCTCCTACGATGATTTCTGGTTCTACTTGAATATTATTTATATCAATTGTTATCCTTTGTTCATTTCCTGCTAAATCTTTTACTATAACTGTTTCTGTTGTATTTTCTGCATATTCTTTTGTTAATGTTCTTTTATCTGCTGATAATGTCCAGCCTTCCACTTCTTGTATTTCTTCATTGGCTGTTATTGTTACAGTTACATTTTCTTTGGTTGGATTTTTAGTACTATACTGTACTTCTAGTTCTGGTGCAGTATTATCAACCCCTATTGGTAATTTTATTTCTGTTTTATTGCCATACTTATCTTCTAATGTTATCACATCTTCTAAATTGTCAGAATAATAAATTTTATAAACTGTATATACTACACTAGTACTAGATATAGTATTATAAAATAAACCATCTAAATCAGGTTTTAAACCTCTTTTTGATTTAATTTTCATAATAATATAATCATCTGCTATTTTAGTATATTCTATAGTGAGATCTTCTATAGAAATTTGTCTCTTATAAATATCCATGTCTATCTCAACTGGTTTCGCATTTCCAGATAAATCTTCTACATATAATGTCATCTCTTCTGACTCAGAAAAAGTTTTGGTTTGCATATAACCATCTTGTAAAATTTCCCATCCATCATTTTGTTTCATTTTTTTATTAGAATATATAGTTACTGTTACATCTTGATTTGTAGGTTCATTTGGATGATTAATAGCATATACACTCAAATTTTTATTTTCCTCCTGAAATTGCTCTTGTGTTTGCCATTTTAATACAGGATATGCATAATTAGAAATCTTTTTCCAATCATCTGCATTTTCTGAATTTGCATTTAAAATATTTAAGATTTGACTTGCTATGTTTTGATTTATTTCGGAAACTCCCATTGTATTTTCAAATTCCTCCATATTGATTACATAACAATTTTCGAATATAGGATGATCTTCTTTAGAATCTTCTGATATTAATTGTGTCCCTTGCACAACCTCTCCAACATTGTACACATTTTTAAAATAAATTCTTACATTAGATCCTTTTGTATTTCCAAATATTCCTGATCTTGGATCTGTCTCATCTCTTGTTAAAATAGTTCCTGCATTATACACATTATATAATTTTAAAGTTCCAGAAATACCACTTTCATGTATTCCATCATGTCCACCAATTATTCCACCTGCAGAATAAGTTCCAGCAACCATACCTAAATTACATGTATTACTGATATCTGCATCTATTCCTCGACCTGCAATGCCACCTACTAAAACTCCATGAATAAAGCTATTATTGTAACAATTTTGAATAATTCCACTATTTTTATCAGTTACTTTATATATGTAACCCACAATTCCTCCAGCATAATAACCATCTATATAATTATTTTTAGAACTTAAATTTTTTATTGTTCCTGTACTAACCCCAAATATTCCAGAAATCTCACTATCACTATCAGTTACTATACCGCTAATCTCATGAAGATTCCCGTTAAAAATTCCATCAAATGGCACATCTTCTGTTCCTATTGGCTTCCATATATCTCCTTTCCATATGTTTTCGTTAACGTCATAGTATGCTCCCATATCTATTGAATTGTCCATTTGAATCTCTAAACCATAAAAACTAACACCTTTTTGAGATAAGTCTGAAAGTTCTTGTAAGTTTTCTTTAGTAGAAATTTTATATATATTACCTTGTAACTTTCCTTCCAAACCAATATATATGTTGGTACCTTCTGCATTACCTGTATTCAATGTGATAATTGCAAGATGATTTTTATCTATTACATTGATTTTTCCATCCTTTAATTCGCAATTATGATATGTAATCTCTTCCGCAAACATTTTACTATTTTCCTTTGTTGCTTCTGCCAATGCATTTGGTATAGATATTAAATTTTCTCGATATATATAATATTGACTTTCTGCATTAACTTTATTTAGATTTTCTATATTTTCCAATATAGAAAGATTTTCTATCTGATTTTTTCCAAGTAATAATTGACTCAAATTGGTTAAATTTTTTAATGATGATATATCTTTTATATGATTTGCATACAAATTTAGACCTTGTAAATCTTTCCATTCTTCATTTGCAAAAACAGATATATCTGATATATTATTTTCTCTTAATTCTAATGCTTTCATATAATCAGTAGCTTTCATATGACTGATATCTGCAATTTCATTATCACTTAATATTAAATATCTTAACTCATTATTCCACTGTATATTGGTAACACTTTTTATTTGATTACTAGATAAATCCAATGAATCAATTGATAATTTTTCCCAATTTGCATTTGATATATCCGTAATTTGATTATTATTTGCTACCAATGTTTTTAATTCACTTGGTAAGTTTTCTAATGTTGTCAAATGATTATAATCAACATCTATTTCTTCCATAGAAGCATTTGTCCAATCTACACCGATAAAGTTTGAAATTTGATTATTTGATAATTTTAAATATCTTGTTTCTGAAGTAGGTTCAAATTTTAATCCTGCTATATTCACTAATTGGTTATCTTCTAATTTAATTACTTTCTGGTTTTCCAAAACTGTAAAATTTTTAATTTCTTGTATCTTATTTTCATTCAACCAAATTTCAGATGCTTTTTTCGGAAAAACCACATTATCTATACTCGTAATCTCATTACCTGATAGGTCTATGAATCTTATACTTTCTGGCCATTTGATATTCTGAATATCTTTTATGTTGTTTCCTTTATCTATGATGCCTCCAGTAATCAAACCAGAGGATGAAAGGAATGCACTCCATGTTCCAGCATATAAGTTTGTTAAATTGGTGAAATTTTCTACTACTTTTATATCTTCAATATTATTTCCACTTATGGATAAAATCCTTAAATTTGTATTTTCTTTTAAACTATCTATAGACTTTAGTCTATTTTCTCCAATGATAAAATCTTCTAATGTATTTGGAAATTTCACTTTGGAAATATCTTCTATTTGGTTGTTTTGCAAATCAATATATGTTAATTGATTTCCAAAATTTACATTATCTATATTTGTTAGTTGATTATCATCTAATTCTATTTCTTCAATATTTTTAGGAAATTTAATATCTTGGATTGTAGATAAATTGGTTCTTCTTATTTTTAATTCTTTTAAGTTTTCCAACATTGACCAATCAGCAATAGGCTGTTCTACGAAGCTACAATTATCTATCCATATATCTTCTAATGTTGTTGGCCATTCTACATGATTTATATTTATATTGTGTACACCAATAATATCTAATGATTTTAAATTAGGGAAATTTTCTGCAAGATGATTGATATTGAAAAGTCCTCTAAAATCATTATTAAGATTATTTCCTATTCTCAAAGATTCTAATTTTTTAAGTGTTTCTATAGGTGTAAAATCTACATATTTTACTTCTCTTGCGATTCCTACTGTTAAATCTTTTAGATTGACAAATTTCTCAAGTCCTGAAAAGTCTTCAATATACGCGCCATTCCACCCATAGCTATTTCCAGATGAAGTCCATCCATAAGTTCCTAAATTTAACTCTTCAATACTATTTAAATTGTCTTGGTTAATCACAATTGTATATGTCTCTTCATCATAACTGATTAATATGTCTTCTAGTTCATCCATGATTGCACGAAATAAAAAAACATCTTTAAATTGTATTGTAACCTCTTGCACTTGTTCATTTTGCGCTGTAGATCCCAATCTCTGATTATTATGTAATGCTTTTTCATTTTTTTCTTTAATCTGTCTTATTTTTTCTTTGCTTTGAAGCTTTTCTTCATATGCTTCTTTGATGTTTTCTTCTCTTTCATCTGCATTCATCTCAATGTTTTCTGATGACATGCTATCATTAAAATTTTTAAAATTTATATCTAAACTATTTGTTGCTTTATTGGAACTTATATTGTTGTTTTTATTCATCTCAATAGCATTCGTAGTATTTTCATCATTTTTTAAAATTTGTTCACTATCATTTTCTGAATCTATCTCTTCTTCAGATGCAAAAACTTTATCAAAAGTAAAAATGATACTTTGACATACCATGACTATAATTAACAAACATATTAAAACAATTTTACGTTTCATATAAACCTCCCCATTTATAACATATTAATTTTATTATATTAATTCTTCTCTTTACTGTAAATACCAATTATTTTCATATCTATTTGTTAATTCATATATACTTACGGAAGCTATTATAATAATATTTTTTTCTTTTTCATTAAAATTTAATAACATTTATGTTACAATTTTGTCCAATTGGGGACGGACGAAAAGGGAAATTGGGGACGGACTCATTTTTCCCTTTTTTATATAATATTCGAAAAGGTATAAAAATTTAAATAAAAAAGGGAAAAATGAGTCCGTCCCCAATTTCCCTTTTCGTCCATCCCCAATTGGACATTATTTCCACACGACTACAACATTTGCTATTGCATATTCTTTACAATGCGAAATACTAATATCTATTTCTTCTATTTCTTGTATATTTATATTTTGCAAATGGGCATGTGGTCTTCCATTTTCATCATTGATAACTTCCATGTCTTTCCAACCAATCTCATACTTATTTTTTAATTTACGTGAAATTGCCTTAAATACGGCTTCTTTTGCTGCAAATCGAGCTGCATAATGCTGATATTTTTGGTTGTTTTTACTTTCACAATATTGGATTTCTTTGTCTGTATACACACGTTCTAAAAATTTTGTGCCTAATTCTTCTATACTTTCTCTTATTCTTTTGATCTCAATAATATCTGTTCCACAACTTATTTTCATAATCTTCTTCCTTTTCTTAATTTATCTTTAATTCTTTTGTTTTTCTTCTTCTTTTTATTTTACAAAATATAATTCTATTTATTTTTCTTTTAAAAATAAAATATCCATATTTATTTCCACTTTCACTTATAAAACAAAAAAGTTTCATTGTATTTTCTATGATTTAATAATATAGCAAAATGGATTATCTAAAAGAGTATCACATCATTTAGATAATCCATTTAACTAAGATATTTTATCAAGATTAATAATTGTTATTCTTAATATTTCGATAGCCATACAAAGTTTAATATATTAAATATTAATGAGATAACTAAAATAACCGAAATGGCAATTGTTACATTTTTATTTTTTTCAATGTTTAATTCTTTATACAAGACATCATATTCTGTTTTCACTTCATGATATAATGTTTTTAATCCCAACACTTCTTTTACTTTATGGTCAAACATGGTTCCTGCTTCATCTTCGGTTACTTCTTGTATCCATATATTTTTTGTAAAAGATATAAATTCTTTTCGTACATTTTTAATCTTTGTTGGATGTTTAAAGTCTAAGCTTAATTTTTTCAAATAAATTTTCTTATATAATTCAAATATATATGTATACAAATATTGTTGTTCAAATTCATTTGGCAAGGTTGTGTAATTATTAATGTCTGTTGATGATGAAAACAAGGTTACTCCATATTTTGTAATTCCCATTTTTGTATATTTCCATTTTGCTAGTGATACAATATCATCTTCTTTCAAACTTGCAGAATTATCAGCAGGTAAAAATCGAACAAATTTTATAAAGTTATTTTCAATATTTTCAAATGGATTATCTACATTCCATGCTGATTGGTCTATACACACATAAGAATATGTTAAAAAGCGCTCTGTATTAATATCTAATTTGATTGCTTCTACATTAGAACCGGTGATACCTTTTATAAAATCTGTTATTTTATCAATGCTTGCAAAGCTATCTGTTTGTATGTTAATTTTATCATAGTTATTTAATGTTCTATTATCTTGTTTGATATCTCTAAATTTATAATTAAAATTCAAAACATCTGAAAAAGTTGGATTGTCTTCTATATTTGTTTTCATACACAAAAAACAGATACCTGTTTCAAAACAAATAATTTCTATTTTTTGTATTTTAAAGAAGATGCCTTTCCCGTCTCCTGCTTTTCCTTGTATATCTTTTTTTATGGTATATTCAAATATAGTACAAGGATATCTGGCTAGCACTATAGCCTGTGTTTCTATGGGCATATCTTTAAATCTGGCATATTTTTCATTTGTAAAACTAAAACTTGAAAATAAAAATTCTCTCATTTTAGGGGTAAAATATTTATATAATTTAAAATCCTTTTCTTTTTCAAATCTTTTTAATTTACAATTTTCATCTTTTAGTAGTCTTAAAATATATTTTGGATATTTCTTTTCTTTTACAACAAACGGATGTATAAAATACGTATATTGATAGTTTATCTTTAGTTCCATGTTTATCACCTTTTTTATTATTTTATTCTTGATTATAGTAGTTCATATTCATATCTCTTCCTAAATGCCACTTTCCGATAAAATCAACGACTAAATAATCATCTAAATTATATGTAGGTTCTTGTATAACTTCGCCTTTATTATTAATTGCACCCCATTTTCCATCTTTTTTTACTGCTGCAAATCCATATTCATTTTGTTCTGTTGCATCATCATAAATATATTCTACCACAACATTTCCGTCTTTGTCTACATATCCATAAAGATTATCTTTTTTGTCTAAATATAATGTATGATTACTTAAAATTTCTGTTTTATTCCTTTCTTCAAATCTAAAATTATAATATTTATATTCATCATCTTGTCTTAATTCAAAATAACCTTCATTTGTGTTCATTTCAATTAAAATTCCTGTTTGTCGTACATCAAAGTTACTATCTAAGATATTACTGTTGAAACTTTCATCTTCTGCAACATAAATATCTCCTGTTTCGTTATAAGTAATAGATTGATAATTAAATGGCACTTTTTCATTATTGCTAACATCAACAATTCCTTGCGTTTCTCCCTTGGTTGCAATAAAAGTATTTGCTTTTGCTTCTACTAAATTATCATATTGCGCTTCTATTAAAACTTCTCCTGTTAAACTCATAACACCATATTGTCCGTTTGAAATATAAATAACACCTTGATCTTTGGTTTTTAATATTGCTGATATTTGTTCAAATCCTTGTGTTAAAACATCTTCTCCATTGTTATTAATCACTTTTTGACTGCCATCTCGTGTTACTACATATAAATCATTTCCATACACTTTTTCAATTTCTTGGTATTGATTTTGTATAATTACTTTTTTAGAAGAATCTACAATTCCATATAATCCTGTATCATCTTTTACGATATAACCATCTCTATTTGTCTTTCCTAAGTTTGTAATTTCTGCATAATTAACATCTAAAATAATTCTTCCTTCTCTATCTGCTACACCATATTTTCCATCTTTCTGAATTAATAACGCATTTTCTACACCTGGTATTGCTTCTATGCTATCATACTCTGTATTTAATATGGCTTCTCCATCAAAATTAATAGCTCCCCATTTTCCATCTTTTTGAACTTTTAAAACATTTTGTTCATACCATAGATTGTTATTTTCATCATGGTTACTAATTGCTTCAATTTTTGTATAATCTGTAAAAATTTCTTGATTCTCACTATTTAAAGCTTTTGTTGAATATTCTCCTGTATCAAAATTCACATCATATGTGCAAAGAAATATATCTGTTTTATTATCTGGAATAATTATCATTTCTTCATAAGAAGGCTCTATTACTGTGTCTCCATTTTCATCTATGACACCCCATTTGTTGTCTTTATATGCCGCAAAATATGTTTTGCTAGAAATTTCTCCTCTATTACTTTCTTTTTGAAAAATCCCTCTTATTATAAATATAGACATAATAATGACGACAAATGCTAGAATTACCGCAAAAACTTTTTTCATATTTAACTTTCGTTCCTCATATCTTCTTCCTCTATTCATACATTTGTTCCTCCCATTTATCGTAAAATTCGTTTGTTTTTCTTTTGTTTATGTATTTACTTTTATCCGTTGTAGTATTTTTATTAATCCTTTTTCATAAATTTACACACGATGACACTCATATCATCTTTTGTCTTTCCAAAATTGTTGTCTATTGCTTCATTTAATACGATATCTGCTATTTTTTTTGTATTTTTTGTTTCAATATCTTCTAACAGATATTTTATCCATAATTCTTTGTTTTTGTATTCTATATTAGAATCTAATATACCATCTGTACACATAAGCATGATTTGTTCACTTTGTATATCTGTATCAAATACTTGTATATTATCTTGATTAATCATTCCTGCTGGAAGTGAATTTGATTTTATAATCTGTATTTTTTTATCTTTCTTAATATATGTTGGACATGCTCCACTCTTTATAAATTCAATGGTTCCTTTATATAAATCTATAATAGAAATATCCAATGTTGCAAAAATTTCCTCATTTTTGCTAATTAGGCTAGAAGTAATTAATTCAATAGAGCTATCTTTATCAAATCCAGATTTTAATAAGTTTTTCAACATAGTTAATGCTTGCATACTACTTTCATTTGCTTTTCTTCCTGTTCCCATTCCATCACTTAATGCAATCACATATTTTCCATCTTTTAATCTTGTATTGATAAAGTTATCACCTGAAACTTCACTTTGATTTTTGCTAGAATCTGCTGTTGCAAATCCAATCACATATTTGTCGTCAGAAATGTAAATTAAGTCTGTTTCTGTAGAATTTTCATCATTTAAAATAATCTTTTCTTTTAAAATTTTCGTAAGTATATCTTCAATAATACGATTATTTGCTATCTCTTGAAGTAATATATGAACAATGTATCTATCTTTTTTGGTAATAGCTACTTCGCTTACTTGTATTTCCTTTTGTTTTAGCAATTCAATAATTTCAATTTCTTGTTTTGTATAATTTTTTTCTTTAACTGCCTCTTTTTGAATATCTTTTGCAATTCCAGAAATGACTTTTGAAACACCTATTAATTGTGTTTCCATATTTTTCTTATTTTCTTCTAGTTTTCTTTGCCAAACAAAATTATTTTTACTTACTTTATAAGAAATATTTAATATTCTTAAAATCTGTAATATATTTTCTTCTAAATATCTACTGATTTCTTTATCATCAAATCCAATAATATAACTATTGCAATTTGCAAAGATTTTTAACAAATCTTCTCTTTCAATTTCTTGTTTTTCTAATAATAAGTTAAAGATTTCATCTACAATTTTTCCCTCTGCATTTGCAATATCTTCATATAATAAATTATCTTTATATGGTTCTAAATTATTTAGTAATTCATTAATAAATATTTGCTTATTTTCTTCTTTTTCTTCAATAGAGAACTCTTTTTGAGTATCTTTTGCATAAGAATTTGCCATTTTTTTAATGGTTTCAGATACATTATTCAATTTTTCAACTGTCTCTTTTTCTCTTGTCAAACTTCTTTCTCTTGATATTGGCAAAAGCTTTGAATTTCCCACAAATTCTTCTATATCAATATTAATGTTTTTTGGTATTGCTAGTAAAATAATAGATGCCAATAAGATTTCTTTGAAATAGATTAATTCTACTGTGTATCCATTTGATGCATATGCCAATATCACATTTCCTATACAGAATCCAACAATGACACCAATTCTTCCAAATCGATTTAAGAATCCTGCTACCATACCAGAAATTGCGTAAGCTGCTATAATAATTGGTTCTCCTCCTGTAATAATTCCAAGTGTCACACCAATTGTTACACCCGAAGTTGCTCCTACTAGTACCCCATTTTTCCAACCTAAAATTAACACAATCAATATACTAAGTATGTTTCTAATTGAAAATCCTAAAATAGATATATCTGAAAAAGCACTTACGGCTATCGCTAATAGAAGACTTGTCCCTATCACTTCTTCAATTGAAAATGCCTTTTTTTCTCCTAGATTTTCAATAACTGAAATAGAGTTTGCAAATATTTTATAAAATGCAATGGCAATAATTGTATATGTTATACTTAACAATATGTCATAAAATGTAAGATTTGAAAATAATGCTTTTATTATTTGTATGATAAAAACAGCTATAAATATGTTTTTACCTACTTTGATTTTTTCATTTCTTTCTTCTTCGTTATATTTTGGTTTAATAATGAATAAGCTAATAAAAAATACAAGACTTGTTAGAAAATACTCTAATCCTCCACTGACACCAAATTTTACGATATTTCCTATTAAAGATACAACTGTCACTCCTAAAAGTGGAATAGAAGATGAAAAACAAGCTCCTAATATACTAATACTAAATAATGAAAATTCTCCTCCTATGCTTACTAATGATAACATGAAAGATAAAATATACATAATGATATTATTTCGCTTAATAACTTCTGACCATTTATTAACAGTTTCTTTTTTTCTATCTTGCACTGTATATTCATTTATATTTTGAAACATATTCACATACCACCTTTTCTTAAATATATGCTATATTTTACTACTTGTCTTTTGTGGTTTTTGTCTTTTTTAGTAAGTAATTACTAATAACTTTTTTACAGAATATACTGTTTTTTGGTTCTATATATTTTTTTATTCCTTTTTTTGTTTTTTTATGCTTTTTATTTTATTACAGAATGTCAAAAAAAGCAATAACTTTATTTTACAATTTCTTAAGATTGGTGATGGAGATAAAATTACGGACAAATCTCGCTTCGCGAGAACTTTTCTCTACTTTTCTAATTTATCTATATTTAAGTTCTCGAAGAAGCGTAAAGATTTGTCGACGCGAAAAATTGCATAGCAATTTTTCTGTGCAACGTTGTTTTTTTGTTGAATAGGAAAAATTGATTTTTCCTATTCAACAAAAAAAACATTCCTATTTAGGAATGTTTTTTATTTACTACTTTTTACTTTTTTAACACTTTCTTTTTGATGATTACAACACCTAAGCCAATTACGATAAGCATAACAGCTCCTACAACTCCATATATCCAATATACTTTATTTTCACCAGTAGGTGGTGTAATAGTTACTTCTACCTCATCATCATCTAGTTCATCACCTGTATATGTATCTGTGTATGGATCATATGATTCATTAGTTGTTGGGTTATAATTACCAGGAATTGAATCATATGTTTTTCTTCCTTTTAATTTTATAATTTCTATATCATTTTCATATGTTAAATCATCTGTTGAAGTTGATAATAGTTTTGATACTACCATACTGGTATCTACAGCTTCTGAACCAGGTGTCATACCTTCGAATATTGGATTTGCTAAATGTATAATATTTTGACGACCTTTTACTTCATCATATATTACATCTGCAAGAAGTTTATCTTTCATATCTTGTGTTATATTAATTCTTTCCCAGTTATTTTCTTCTGTTGATTGTAGTATTAAGTCTTCAGGTAAGTAGTCAAACATATCTACAACAGTTGCAATCTTCCAATTTGCATTGTTAGATGGTACTGTTCCATAAATATAGTAATCATCATCATTATAGTCAATTTCACAATTACTATTATCTACTGTTATTTCATAGGTTATTGTTAATGTTGAACCTTGTATAATTTCATTATCAATTTCAATATACACATCATCATCTAATACCCTAACACCTGATAGATTTTGACTTCTTGGGTCTCCATTTATCAATTCATTACCATTTGGTAATGCAATTTGTATATTAGATACTTGTTTATCAACAATTAGAGATTGTCTTGGTCTTTCTACAATACCAAAGTCGATATTATCAAATACAAATTTTAAATCTACACCATATCCACTTGTATTATCTAAGTTAATATCATAATCTAATTTAATATCAAACATTCTCGTATCTGCACTAATTTGTGTCACTCCTCCAGTTGTTAGTGCGGTTTCATAATTAATATCTTCCTCTGCATTTCTATGTTGGATAATATTTTCTATGATTGTTCCATCTGATTTCATTCCTATTGTATCTTTTGCATCTGATAGTCTTTCTACACCTGCAATATTGCTTGTTTCTCCTCTATACCAGTAATCTGTCATAGCATTTGCATTGTCTTTACTTCCCTTTCTGTAAATAGTAGATTTATAATTATCTATATCTACATTTTTTACAGTATTTCCATTTGTATCTACAATTACACTATTATTTCCATATGTATATCTTAAAACATATTTTGATGGTATCACGCCAACTAAAGAATACTTTCCTTGTCTATCTGTTTCTACTATTGCATCTACCACTCTATCATTTGCTCCGTGTTTTTGATATAACTGAGCTAATTCATATCCTGTATCTGTAACTGTTAACAATTCTACCTTAACATTATTAACCACGTTTTCTGCACTTTCATAGGTACCATTACCTTTTCTTTCTTTATCATATCCTGTTAATGCTAGTAACTCTTCTCTAGCACTATCTTCCCATACAGTACCTTCAATTACCCTTCCTTCTTTTACGTTAAGAACTAATGAAGGTGCTTTATCTGTATCATCTTCGATTGTATCCGTTATATTAATTTTACCATCTACATTCTTTGGTTGAATTGTGTCTGGAGCTGAGTCTACATCAATTCCTGCATATGGTGTTCTACCATTTGCATCACTATATGAAGAGTATGATGCTACTTCTGTTACAGAATCTAATGTCAATTGTTCATTTAATATAGAATTGATTGCTTCATTATTTAATTGATATGTAATGTATAAGTCTTTCGTTTCTCCAGGGGCTATTAAATAATTACTTGTTTGTATATTGATTCTTCTTAAACCATTTTGGTTATACCTATCTGAAGAAGTTGTTAAAGTATTTCCTTTATCATCTTTTACAACAATATTTTCATATCTTTCATCATAGTAATTTGCTAATGTGTTTAATCTTGTATATACACTTGATTCATTTGTTATTTTTACCATATATGTTACATGTATTTGTAAACTATCTTCATTATTTTGGTTATACACAATATCTGATGAGTATACATCTCTAGAATATGAATTTTCTAGATATTTGTTTGCAAATCTTACACTGACATTAAATGGATCTCCACCAGCATAGTCTTCTGGGTTTTCAAATCTTTGTGCATATTGATATGTATGTGTATATCCATTTAAACTAATTTGTACCTCTTGCATATCTTCTAGTACAAATAAGTCTGGCATTGTTCTCTCTTCTACACCTAAGTTTAGTCCACCAATTTCTTCTACTGAATTCTTTCTAATTGAATCAGCTGTTAAATCTGTACAAAGAGCATTTGATGACCTTTTTGGTGTCACTGCTTGAATTTTATATTGATTATCTACTCCGGCGATTGGATATGTTTGTCCTTGATATCCATATCTTACATTATTACCATAAATCACTTTACTTTGATGATTTTTTGAATCATAATTGTATCGAATATTATAATTTCCATTAGATGCTTTTCCTTTACTAATTGTTGAAAAATCATCATTAAATTCATCTCTTCGTGTTGCATCTGATGCTTTATTTGTATTACTACTATACCTTACAACTTCCATCCCTAATGCATTTGTTTCTTCTGTTCTGTCAAATTTCGAATTAATTCCTATTGATTGATAACTCATACCATTATATTCAAATTCTACATATGCGCCTATTAAATCATCAATTCTAATTTTAGTTGCATTTGGATTTTCATCATAGTTACCAAAGATATATTCTCCATTTGCATTAGTTGTTGTTTCAGCAATTACTTGTCCATTAGATTTCTTTAATCTAACTGTTACATATTGTAATCTTTTATCTGCTGTTCCACTTTTCCATACAGAATCTTTTGTACTATTTTTTCCATCTGTCTTATCTTCCCAAGCAAATCCTGATACCTTAATATGTTCTCTCCTATTAGTTGCTCTCACATTTGTTACAGTTTCTCCCGCAGTTACTTGTAAGTTAGAAGTTATAGTTTTTGGTAAATTTTCATATCCAAAGTATGGGTTAACAGTTTCTATTAATTCATATGTTCCTTTATAAATATAGCTGATGTTAATTTCTCCATTGCCATCTGTTCTAATTGTTGATGGTGAATTACTATAAACTGCTTCTCCTGAACTATTAACAGATACATATTGTCCTGCTTTTTTTCCTGATGTCATTCTTAATGTAAATCCTACATTACTCATCTTCTCTCCTGTATCGGCATCTGTTTTCGTAATTTTTAATTTTCCATATACTAATTCATTTGTCAAGTTTGCTGTTCTTGGCTCACCTGCTACTACTTCTGTTCCTGAAGAAATGGTGATTGGCACTCTTTCATATCCATAATATGGATTACTTGTTTCAACAATTTGATAATTACCTTCTAACATTTTATCAATTTCTATACGACCATTACTATTCGTTGTAACAGTAGTTTTTGAAGTACTATATACCGCATTTCCTGATCTATTGACAGAAACGTATTGTCCGTTTTTGTCACCACCTATTTTTCGAATTGTAAATTGAATATTTGATAATGTCTTTCCTGTATCTTGATCTGTTTTTATGATAATGAGTTTACCATAAATTTTCTTATTGGTTACATCATATGTTCTTACTTGTCCGCCTGTAAGTGTTAAGTTAGATGTAATCACTTTTGGTGTATCTTCATATCCATAATTTGGGTTATATGTTTCTGTTAATTTATAGGTTCCTGCATATAAGTAATTAATAAATATTCGCCCATTTCCACTAGTTGTTAAATATTGTACACTTGAACTATATACAGCGTTTCCATTTCCATCTAATGAAACATATTGCCCTGCATTTGTACCTCCTATTTTTTGTAATGTAAATTGTACATTTGACATTGCTGAAGTAGTATCTTCATCTGTCTTTCTGATTAATAAATTTGCATATTGTTTTCTATTGGTTACATATTGTGGTGTTACTTGGCCTGCATTGACTACGATTCCACTTGCTACAACGACTGGTTGCTTAATATATCCAAAGTAAGGGTTCACACTTTCTGTTAGTTCATAAGTTCCTGCATATAAACTATTGATAATTAATTGCCCATAACCATTGGTTCTCATGTCTATTGGACTACTACTATAATATGCATTTCCATTTCCATCTACTCCGACATATTGTCCAGCTTTTGCTCCTGAAGTCATTTTTAATCGAAATCCTACATTTGCTAATGCGTCTCCTGTATCTGCATCTGTTTTGTTGATAATTAAGCCTCCGAATAATTCAATGTCTGTGATTTCGGTTGATGCTGTATCTGTTGTATTCTCTACACGTGATTCTGATGTAAATATTGTTTGCATTTCATCAACTCCGTGCGTCTCATCTGTCAATCTTAAAGTCCATATTTCTGAAATAAGATTTTGTATATTAGTACTCACACTTGCATAAATACGATTTATTTTACTAATTCCTTGGTTTGCTGGTATTAATATATAAAAATCTTGACCTGATTTAGCCGCATCACTTGCATTTGCATATACTTCTAATGATGTACCATTATACTTTCCATATAAAGCATTAATCCAATTATTGTTCTGGTCATAAACCTCAACACTATCTAATGTTCTCGTATATGTCCAATTAAATGGTCCAATTTTTATATATGCTGTTCCCCAATAATCTATTATTTCCTTTGTTAAATTGTTTTTATTTGTATTATTTGTAATAGATGCCTCTCGTTGACTTTTCCATGCATTTACATAATTTCTTGCACTGTTTTCATATGGTAAATATTCTTCATTACCAGTACTTGTTGGAATTGTATAATCATTAGCCGCTGCCCATTTTGGAAAAAATCCATATACTGCTTTTTGAATATTTGAATGATAAACAGGATGTTCTCCATAACTTGAAAGATCACTTGGTTCAAAGGCTTGATTTAAAATCCATGCAAGCATCAAATTTTCATCATTTTCATGCTCTGCTAGCTTATGCTCATCATCATCATAATTATTTACATAAAACGTGCTGTGCCTTCCTTCTATTCTAATATAATTTTGAACAGTCCATGTACATCCTTCTGTTGCACGTTGCCCTTGTTGCACACAAAATGTATAGTCCATACCTAATTTTACATCCCATCCTTCAGCTTCCCAATCTTGTTCATTAATAGAAAGAATCCCTGAATTCATTCCAAAATCAAGCCTCTTCGCTTGTGAAGGTATCTGTATTAGGATTAAGGTAGATAAAAATACAACTATAATTAATACTATTTTCTTTGTAATATTCATATTCTTACCTCCTTTCCCTAATTTCTACATCTAAAACTTTTTTCTTTATAATATAAATACCAACTGCAATAATGGTTATTAAGCTTAATGTTAAGCCCACATACATAACCACTTCACCTGTGCTAACACTAATAATTAAGTCTGCTGAACTCATATCATTCTCTCCTTGTTGTCTATTTCCTGCTGTTGAATTAATATCTGTAACACCTCTACTATTGTAACTTTCTGCTAATTCTGCCGTATTAGTATAAGTTCCTGTTTGACTGTCTGACATTGTTTTGGTTAGAATTAATGTTACACTTCTTGCTTCATTAGGAGCAATTTCTTCATTTGTTAAAGAGGTATTTGATATCATATCTCCGTTTTGCATCCATCCTTTATTTAGTTCGCTATTAAATGTAAATCCTTCTGGGATATAATCCACAATACTTCTTGCATATCCAGCTATTTCTCCTACATTTGTTACTTCTATTGTATATTCTACAACGACTGTAGAGTTTTTTAGTAAATTAGATCTTAATTCTATTTTCGCAAGTGATACATTATTATAATCATAAACTACAGAATTTCCACCACCTGACACAGCTACTTGTGTAATATATTTATCTAGTTTCATATCAAAGATTTGTGTTTGTACAAGCCCCATATTTATATTACCAATACTGCTATCTGTTATGTTTATTGTATCTGTCACACCATATGATTTATTATTTCCGTTTATTGTCATTGTTCTGGCAACTACTTTTGAATTTGAGGCATTACTAACGCCACTTTGCATATATGCAGTTAATTTATATAACCTTGTGTCATAATCAAATGCAACTAAATAACTTCCTCTTGTAATTCCTAATAATATATAATCTCCATTTTGATCTGTTGTTGCCTGTATATTATTTCCTGTCGCACTTTTTGCAATTTCTCCTGTTGTTATATCTATTAGATATACATTTACATTTGAAACTTTTTCTTCATCACTTTGCATTTCTCCATTTTGGTTTCCATCTAACCAAACATTTCCTCTTATTTCATATTGTCCTTCTGGATTTTCATTTCCTCCACCTGGGTCATCATTTCCATCATATCTAATTAAGTGAATAATTGTGTTTGACTGTTTTTCAATCTCATCTTGAACAGTTAATGTGGCTGTATTAGAAATTTGTATTGTTTCCTCAGCAGTTCCATCTTTTACTACTGTTCTTATTTCAATGATTGCTTGTTGATTATCTTGTGTATCTAATGTAATATTATTAATTTCTACAACATTATTTTGTATTTCTAAATCTAATGATTGTCCATTTAATATAACTCCTGTTATATCTAATTGTAGTGGAATTTCATCATGTACACTAACAACCTTATCTACTGAATTATGATTCGTTAAAATAATTTGATAATTAATTTCATCTCCTGCTGTTAAATATTCTCCTATTTTATTTGCCTCTAAATCAATATCCACATCATTTTCGTCATCTGGATTTTCTTGTTGATAATCTATAATATGGTTTACCTCTTCTGTTGTTTTTTCTTCTCCTTCAATTGCTACTGTTGCTGTATTTACAATTCTAACTGTGCCTGTATTATTGATGTTTTCTGCAACAATTGTCCTAATTTCGATTACTGTTTGATTATTTTCTCCTATACCTAATTGCTGGTTTAAAATTTCTACCATATTGGGGTTTTCACTTAATTCTTGTGCTTCTCCATTTACAATCACTTCTTTTACAGTTAATTCAGATGGTATTTGATCATAAATATAAGCATCTCTTGAAACTGTATTATAATTATTTACTGTAATTGTATAATTAATTTCGTCTCCTGGATGTACATATTCTCCTTCATTATTTGCTTCTAATGTAATATCTACATTTTCAGTACCTTCAATCGTCTTATATTCAATGACATGTTTTACTTCATTTGTTATCAATTCTTTAGATCTTACATACACATTTACATGGTTCGAAATTTCTATCACTTCATTCGCATTTTCTTTTTGATTTACGACTGCTCTGATTTCTACAATTGTTTCTTGTCCAGCAGTAACAGGAACGTCTGTCATTGCTATGGTATTTTGATTTAAAATGCTTTCTTGACCAGAGGTCACAGGAACTTCTGGTGTTTCTATTGTATCTTGTTCCTCATCAAGTTCTTGTGCTTCTCCATTAACCAATATCTCTTGCACAGTTAATTCAATTGGAAGAACATCATATATATATACCATTGTATCTCTTGTATTATTATTTTTGATTTTTAATTGATATGTAATTTCATCTCCTGGTTCTAAATATTCTCCTTCATTATTAGCAGATAGTGACACATCAAAATGGGTTAAACTAATAATATTTTCTGTCCAAAGATTTGAATGTATTTGATCTGATTCTTGTGTTACATCTACATATATGTCAATTACTTGTATTTGTTCTGTAATATTGGTTGCACCAAAAATTGCATTAATCACCACTCTGCCGTTTGCTTCTATTCTATCGATTGTCAATACATTAGACTCAATTGTCTCTCCTTCTGGTTCTTTGAATTGTTGTGATTGAAATATAAATCCGTCAGATGCATTCCATGTTAATTGTAGATTTTCTTGAGGTTCATTGGTCATATTTTCTACAATAGCTTGATATTGGATAATTGCCCCTTCTACAACCTCTACTTCATCATTTAGTGTTGATTTTATACTAATTCTTACTTTTGCATCTTCAACTATATTTCTTAATTCGGCACTTTCTTTTGTAATTCCATTGTATTCAATTGTTGATTTTCCTGTTAGAATAGCTCCAACTTCTATGTCACTTTTTACTCTTACTTCGTAGCTTAATTGTATACTTTGTCCTACAGGTAGGTATTCAATTGTCATTTCATGTTCTTGTTTATCAATTTCTTGATAATATTGACCTGTATAATATTGATAATCTTCTATAGGTTCAACATAAACTGTTCCTTCTGGTATTTGCCCTTTAATCATAACATTGCTAACATCTTCATTTCCTGTGTTACTTACTTGTACTATATATTGAATAACTTCACCTTTTTTTACAGTATCATTTTCTTGTAGGTTTTGATTTCCTAATTTAGCAGATAAGTTAACTTGTAATTCTGGACCTTGTCCTGTTGTTAATGCTAAATAGTTAGCTTCTGCTGTATTTGTCACAGTTCTATCTTCATTTGCATATTGTACATAATATCCTTGATATGCTGTTTCATTATATTCCATTTGTGAATCTGTTTGCACAGTATATTCTACATCTACTGTATTTGCTCTGTTCATTTCTGGAATCATAATTAAATACTTACTTGCATCTTCTGGTCTTTCCATAGACCATCCATTATTTGGATCTTGTAAATCATTTGAAGCATTTGCATTATTTGTGTAATAAACAGCCTGTCCCTCTATATTTGTTATAACATCTGATGTTAGTGTCATACCCATGTTATTTTCTAATATTTGTCCATTTTGATTAGCAACATTTGAATCTGTTGGTAAATCTCCTACAATAGTAACATCTTTCATGTTATCTTTATTTACAATGACTTGTGATTTTATTTGATAACTTCTATTTGTATCACTTGGCAATACTGTAACTTGTTCTGTATTTGATTCCCCTACTGTTTCTACATTTAATTCTTCTATAGAATTTACCATTATAACATCTTTTGGTGTTATGATATTCATTGTACCTTCTGTAAGTGTTTCTTCTCCATCATTTACACATTTCACTTGAACTTTTTCTTGACTATCTGTTGCTTTATTATTTAGTTTTACATTTAATTTTAGGTTTAGAACGGCACCTTCCACAATTCCATCTTTATAATTGCTTTGTTGTCCTTCTATATAAACTCTAATCACATTATTTTCAATTTCATAGTTACTGATATGTAATTCCTCATCATATAATAATTTAATGTCTTCTGTTGGTGTTATACTTTCTACTTGATTTGGTAATATAATCTCGATATATGGATTGTTAAATAGTTTTTCTGTAGGTTCATTTGCTTTTAGAGTTACGTTTATTTCTAATTCATTTTGCTCATTCGTAGTATCTAATTGATCTTTACTTGTTTCTAGTGCAATAGTTGTTTTTGGTTCTTCTAAATTTATACTTGTAACTGTTTCACTATCATTTACAATAATTTTTTCAGATAGCCTTCTAAAACTTTTGATTTGTTCTATATCATAATTTATATTTGTATCAAGATGTTTTATATTTGTAATTTGTAATACACCTATTTCTTTTGGTGTAGTTGTATGAAATTTAATATTTCTAACTAATGTATTAGCTCCATATTCTATTCGAATATCTCCATTTTCATCTGCTTCTGTGGCATTATTAATTACATATATAATTTCATTATTTTCATCTAATACTTGGATTTGCCCCTCTTCTCCAAGTATTTTTATCATGTTTTCTTTATTAATAATGGTAGTATCAAAGAACATATATTCATCAGCTGGTAAAGTACTCTCGTCTTCTAATATAAAATTTAAATCACTATTATTTATGTTGATTTCTGATATTTCTTGCAAATTTGAAATTTCTACATTATATTGATCTGCAAATCTAATGTTCTCTTTATTTACAGAATACATATGTCCTTTAGGTATTGGATTACTCATTCTTCCTAATACACTAACTTTATTTCCCATTAGATTTATCGTTGCTTCATAATCATTTTGACTGCTAAATATATTAGCATTATCTACTAATTTCATATTTACATCTACTCTTGAATAGATCGATACTTCTTGTACGGCAGTATCCATATATCCACAAATAATTGTATATTCTGCTGTATTGTCCATTACATTTTGGCTATTTAAATTTTGAATAAATAATTGTCCTTCTTCCATTGCATAAGAATATAAATTGTCCTGTAATTTTTGACCATTGTACAATACAACTGCTGTATTAGGAAGTTTATCCATAAGTTTTGGCACACTTACATAGATATCTTCCTGTTCTTTGCCTGCAATATTACTACTTTCTATCCTAACTTTTTGTTGCAACAATACACTACTATCATCTACAGGTAAATATTTTTCTATTTCCTGGCTGATAGCAATATCTACTGTCGTTTCTTGTGTCTCGTTGTTATTAGCTTCGTCAGCAATAACTAGATGAGAGCCAAATAATAGCAAAACTATTGCAAACATAACTGCTATGAATAATGATTTTTTGTTCTTCCAATACGTACTCATATATTTTCCCCCTATCTTTTATATTTACTTTAGCGCGAATGTTTCATCTTTTCAATAGGAGGTTTTTGGAAATTTCTAAACTACATTTTTTTCCTTTAGGGATGCTTACTTCTTCATTTTATGACATTTTTTTTATTTTTTTGTTTCATTTTTATTACAAATTTTTCTTTTTCTAAATTTTTTTCGTCATTCCCTTATTTGCGTATGTCCAATTGGGGACGTTTCTGTTTGGGACAAAAAAAAGAGAGTCCTAAAACTCTCTTTTTATTCTATCTTTTTAGTACTTTTTTCTTGATGTAGAAAATTCCAACACCTATTATAATACATGCGATTATTCCAATGGTTATTGGTAAAATATAATTTAAGTTTTCACCAGTATTTGGTGTTATAATCACAATCTCTGCCATATCATCATCACCTTCTATTGCTGGTCCTGTACCTGGTACATAGTTACCTGGTGTTGAAGTGATATTTGATCCTCCTGGTTTCTCTACTTTAACAATTTCTGTCTCATTTCCTAGTTCAATATCTTCTGATGATGTTAATAATTTAGATACATTTAGCATAACCGTTGCACTTTCTGTTGGTTGTAAATCATATCCTGCTAATGCTTCTGTATAGAATAATTTTGCCCCATCGATTGATGTTGAATTTCTAACCTCTTCTGCTAATGAAATCCTACTATCATCTTTTTGTATTGCTTCCCAATCTGGGTTACTTGCTGCATCAAAATCCCAATCACTGTCTAGATAATCTATAATTGCTGATGGTGTGATTGTTATAACATCACCTTCTATGATACCATATTTATAATAGTTTTCTGACATATAATCTAATTCACTATTATTTGTTGCTTTAATTTCATATCCAATTTCTAATCTTGAACCTTGTATTAACTCACTATCTAATTCAAGTCTTACCATTCCATTTGCTGGTGTTGAACCTGCTGATGGTGGTAAATATGTTACATTTCCTGTTTGTCCTTCTAGCTGTCCATCTTCTGTTATTTGTAAATCTACTAATGGTTGGCCATTTGCTAGTGTAAGTTTCATTGTGCTTACTCTCTTATCCAATGATATATCTTGTCTTGCTCTTTCTACAATACCAAAGTCAACATTTTCGATTCTATATACATATCTGTCTCCATAAGATGCTGTGTAGGTTGTGTCATATTCTACACCTATTCCTAAAGTTGGTGTTGTAGAATCCATTTTGTTGATAGTGATTTCAGTTGTATTTGTGATTTCGTTTAATTCTTCATCAATTGCTAATCTTGTATCATAATCATCTATTGCATCTGTCCATCTTGTTTCTACATCTGTTTTATACCATTCTTTATTTGCAACATTTGCATCATATCTTTCTTTATCATATATGGTTCCTTTATAGTTTTGTACTGTATATGTTTCATCTCCCCAGGTATAAGTTAATGTGTAATCTCCTGGTATGAAATCTGAGATATAGAAATCACCGTTATCATCTGTTGTAGCTGTGTAAACTAATCCTGTTCCTGTATTTTCCGTAAGTTTTACTTCTACTCCTGATATTCCTGTTTCTCCTTCTTCATATTGTCCACTACCTTGTCTAATTTGTCCTGTTAATAATTCTCCTGATGTAGAGTCTAAGAATACTTTACCTGTGATTTCTCTTGCGTCAGCTACTTCTAGTTTCAATGATGGACTTGAATCTGTATCATCTTCATATGTTGACATATCACCTGGTATTGCATTTCCTGGGTTAGAATCAGTATCTACACCTGCATATACACTTCCATTTCCATCAAATGTTGAATATGAATTAATTTCTACAACATTATCTAATGTTTCTCTGTCATTCAAAATTTCTAGAACTGCTTCTCTACTTAATTCAAATTGTACATAGAATTCATTTGTTTTTCCATATTCTATTCTTGAATTTGTATGGATAATTGCTTTTGAATATTCATCATTGTATGTCTCTTGGTCATATTCAATGTTTCCAGTAATGATTCCTTCTTCATTAATTCCTGTACCTGCTGCAACAATTGTATATCTGCTATCAAAATAGTCTACTAAATTATTTACTTGTGTAATTAGACCACTTGATTCATTCATGACACCAATTCTATAAGTCACATATACTTTTAATTCTCTACTACTATCTTCTTCATTTACATATTCATAATCTGCTTTATAAATTGCTCTTGTATAAGAATCATCTACATATTCACTTGCAAATTTAACACCAACATTAAATGCTGTATCACTATAATCTCCATCTGCTTCTTGTTCTTCTAGATTTTTAAATCTTTGTGCATATTCATATATATGTTGATATCCATTGATTGCAAGTCTTACATTTTGCATATCTTTGATTAATGCCAAATCTGGTTGTGTTCTTTCATATAATCCTAAATTGATATATGGGATTTCCTCCATTCCATATTCAAATTGCTCATTTATCATATAGTCTGTTTCATCCGTGTTTGCTGTGATTGGATATTGGCCAACTGGTAATCCTTCATTAATGAAAGTTGATGTATGTTGTTCTGTATCTTTATTATATGTTAATTCATGTGCCACATTTCCATTTTCATCTAATGCAACACCTGTTGTTTGAGAGGCACCTTCAATTGTACTAAATCCTTTATTAAATGTATCTCTAACTTCTGGATTTTCTGCTGCTTTTGAACCATTATCCATATCGATATGTGGTGTTACATTTGTATATGTTAATCCGTCATATTCAAATTCTATATAATAATTCTCTAAATTATCTACTCTAACATCTACAAACTGATAATATCTGATAATGCTATCTCCTAAATCGATTTCTTTTGTTTCTGCATAGAAGTCTTCTCCATTATCATTTTTTACCACTTCTCCAGTTGTTCTATCAATTAATCTTACAATAACACCTTCTAATAATTCGTCTGCATCATCATTTACATCATCTCTGTATAGACTATTTCTTAATGATTGTTTTCCTGATTGTTTATCTAGCCATACATATCCAGAAAGTTTTACATAGATTTGTTTATTTTCTATTACAAACTCTTCTGTTTTGTCTACAATAACCGTATGTTCTACACCATCTGATATGATTTCATATCCATAATTTGGATTTTGTGTTTCATATGCTATATATGTTCCTACAATCAAGTTTTCTATTAAGATTTCTCCATTTTCATCTGTTACAAATTCTGTTGCTTCACTTTCTTCTACATAAGTGATTGTTCCATCGGCAGCTTGATGAACATATAATCCTGTTTCTTTATTTTGGATTTTGAAGCCAACACCTTGTAACCTAATTTCATGGTTGTCCTTATTTACTTTTATAACTCTCAAATTTCCTAACAAGTCAATATCATATTCAAAATCTGTTTCGTAATCATATGGTGCTGTATATGGTTCTCTTGCAATCAAGTTTTGATATTTTGCTCCACTTTGTGATTCTAAAAACCAAATGGTTACACCTTTTGTCTCTACACTACCACTTGCCGTAATTGTTGTAATCTTATTAATACCACTACTGATTGGTATATAGATATAGAAATCTTTTTCTGATTGTATATCTCCAACACCAATTGTATTTGATGTGGTTCCTAAATATGTACTAAAAGTTATACCACTAACTGCATTTCCATCTTGATCTTTGACTTCTATATTATTTAAATTTCCTGAAAAACTCCAATTAAATGGACCTACTTTTATATAGTCTCCATCTGACTGTACCTTAATCGCTTCCTTGTGAGTATTATCTATGAATTCTATATTTTCTATTTCATTTGCATAATCTGAGCCTTGATCATCTAAAGGTGTATCGTTTCCTTTTACATTACTTGCAAATCCTTGATATAGTCCTGCATGATATTGCCCTACATTTGTCATCCATGTGTACATATAATTCCATACAGCATTTTGTACTGGACTGCTTTGTTTGCTACTTCCATTATTTGTTGATGATAATATATAGGCAAGTTTTGCATTATGCCAACTTTCTATACTTTTTCCTTCATTGTCTGTTGATACATTTCCTTCTATATCTACTTGAGAAATTACTTTATATGTTACTTTTTTTCCTCTTAAATTTTGGTGATGTTCAACACAAAATAAGTTATCATCATTTGCGTAATCTGTATAATTTATTTTTACAGTTTGACCCACACTATATGCTGCATTTGTTATATTCGCAAATGCCAGTATAGCAAGTGCCATTACAATAAACCCAATTAGTAGTTTTTTCATTTTACTCATTTCTTTCCCTCCTTTCCTTTCTAATTTTCCTCTTTAGCATTTTTTCTTTTTACAATAATTCCTGTAACAATTCCAGCTAATACTATAATTGCAGTGATTACTCCAATTGTCATATATATAACTCCACCTGTTCTTATACTAACAATTACATCTGCTGAACCAGTATCATTTTCACCACTTACATTATTACCTGGTGTTGAATTTCCATCTTCTAGTCCTAAATCATTATATGCCTCATAAATTTCTGCATTGTTTCTTGTTACTAAATTATCTTCTCCCATTGTTTTTGTTAAAGTTAATGTTACAGTTTTTGATTCTCCTGGGTTAATGATGTCATTTCCTAATGCGGTTGTATATAATGCATTATCTCTTTCATACCAATCTTTGTTCATTTCTGAACTAAACTCTAAATCACTTGGTAGATAATCTACAATATTTCTAGCATATCCTGCTACTTCTCCGACATTTGTTACTACAATATTATATTCAATAATAACATTTGAACCATTCATTTTTTTTGCATCTAGTTCTACTTTTGCTGTTGTCGCATTATTATATTCTCTTGTTGTTGTTCCAGCAGAATTTTGAACCAATATTCTACTGATATATTTATCTAATTTTAAATCAAAGTTTTGTAATTCTATTAAACCAATATTAATATCTGATATATTCTGTGTATTTATCTGAATAATATCTGTAGATGCAACTTCTTGTCTTTCATCTCCAATTAATAATTCATTTAATCTAACATCAGAATTTTCTGTTTCATTAATGCCTTCTGCTTTATATGTCGTTAATGAATATTGTTCTGCATCATATTCAAATATAGCAATGTATTGACCAGTTGTGATATTATCAAGAACATACATTCCATTTTGATTTGTTGTTGTTTCTAATATGTCTCCTTCAGTATCTTTCACAAATTGATTTGTGTTTACATTTAACAATCTTACTGTTACATTTTGTAGTGTTGTTTCTTCATCATCTTTTCTACCATTCGCATTTTCGTCATACCATGCTAAACCACTTATCATTTTGTCTCCATTTGCTATATCTCCATTTTCTTCGTCACCAGTATTATTATTGTCATTCTCTTCATCTCCATTTGGGCCATTGTCATCAGTTACATCTGCTTCTATTATGTGATTCAAATCTGATGTTGTTGCGATTTCTTCTCCATAAACACTTGCTATCGCTCTGTTGGTAATTGTTTCTGCATCTTCCCTTGCGGCTGAATAATTGACAACTGTTTCTATTGTAATGTTCATTTCTCCATCTGCTGGTATTTCTTTATTGATTTCAATATAATTTGTTGTGAATTCTACTTCTTCTCCATCTACTGTAACACGATTGATTGTTAATTGAGAAGGAATTTCGTCTGTTATCACTAATCCAGATGTTTCAGATGTACTCGCATTTTTTACATGGATGTTATAAGTAATATTATCTCCAGATTTGACATATTCACTTTCTGTATTTGATTCCATTGTCATATCAATATCAAAACTGTTTACTCTATCTTTCCATACATTTGATCTATGGTCTTTTTGTCCATCTGATGCTACCACTGAAAAATTGATAGTGTCTACTGTATTATCTGGCATTTTATTAATTACCATATTATAACTTAATACTTTTGCTTCTCCTGGTTCTAATGTTCCTATATTAATTTCATCACTATATTCTATTGTCTCTGTTGTGATATTTTCATCATCTACACTTCCAGTATCTTCTTCCCTTACTTCAATTATTTCATCTGCTGATATCTCATATAAATCATCATCTGAAACTTCATCTTCAGTCATACCTGTAATTAAGCTTAATTTTGATACTTCTAAATTTTCTGATTTATTTGTTTTTACAGTTACATTATTTAAGGTTTCAGATGTAATATTTTTAACAATTGCAAAATATGCTACTGCTCCTGATTCATATAAATCTACTTTTCTATCTGTTACCCTTTTTGCCATTGCTCTTATGGTTCCACTTTCTGATAAAACTTTAACTTCATTTGTTTCTTGCACAACATCTGAATAATTGATTTCTACCATATTTGCAATTGAAGTTCTATCTGCCAAGCTTGAGCTAACCATTACCTCATATTCTACATAAGTCACATCTCCTACAGGTAAAGATTCGATTGTTGTTTCAAATGCATCTGTTTCTATTTCTTTATAATATGAAGCTCCTGAATATTCATAATTATCCACTGGTTCAACTAAGATTGTTCCTTCTGGTATCATTCCTTTTACAGTAATATTACTTACATCTTCTGAACCAACATTTGATACTTGTACTCTGTATTTGATTACTTCTCCATTTTTTACTGTGCTTGCATCTGTTAATGCTTCTCCTGCTACAGTTGCAGTTAAGTTTGTTTCTATCTTTGGTCCAATACCTGTTTCCATTGAAATTTCTGTTGCTTTTACTGTGTTTTCAGTTCTTGCTTGTCCTTTTGTATAGTTTACTTCATATCCTTCTGTTGCTGTTTGGTTATATTCTAGGTTCTCTGGTACTTCTATTGTATATGAACCATTAATTGCACTTCTTGAAGCGATATTATCCATTTTCACCATATATTTCTTTACGGCTGTCGGATTTGTTATACTTTCTGTCCATCCATTTTCTGCATTCTCTATATCTGTTGTCGCATTTTCATTTTCTGTATAATATACTGTTCCATTTTCTACATTAACTCCACCAACAACTGCTATATCTATGTTATTTTCTTCTGTTTTTGTTGGGAATGTTCCTACCATAGATACATTGTCTACATTTTCTTCATTATTATTAATGATTTCAAAACTAACTTCCATTTGTGTAGCATCTGATCCTCTTTGTAAACTAACTCTTGTTGTTTCTTCTTCTCCAATTGTTTCTACATCTAATGCATCTATACGATTAATAACAGTTACATCTTTTGGAGCTACAACTTCTATTTCTTGAGAAATTCTACCAACACCTTCATTATTTGCGTAAGCATTTGCTTTTTCGTTTGTATAAGTTACATTGATTGCTTCTGGTTTTGCAATAGATGTTCTGTTAACATTAATTGTTGCATTTATAATAATGTTTGCACCTTCCACAGATTGTGCTTTATATGCAGTTTGTTCTCCTTGCATTTGAATAGTAATATATCTTCCATCAACTGTACAATTTGCAATTGTTAATTCATCTTCGTATAGCACATTAATACTATTGATTTGTACACTTTCGACTTGTTCTGGTAATTCAATTGTAAAGGTTGGATTTCTATATAAATCTTTTGATTCTTCATCTGTCTTTAAGATTAATTTCATTTCAATATCATTTGCTACAATAGTTGATAATGTATTTCTACTAATTTCTAATTTTGCTTCTGTTGTTGTTTCATTAAGTGGCATCATCATTTCTGTTTCGTTCTCTATACCTGTTGTATATGTTTCTCCTTTTATTGCTAATTCTTCTTCACTATAATTGTTATATCCATATACCACTCTAGTTGCTATACTATTTGCAGCTTTTACAGTATTGACATCTGAAGCACTGATTGTTTTTGCATGTGTAAAAGTTATACTTCCTTCTGTAAGTGGTCTAGAAGTTCTTATTTCTATTCCTTTAGGTTCTCTACCTGTATAATCAATCATAATATTTCCATTGTCATCTATTTCTGTATCACTTGTTATAGTTGCTAGTAATTCATTATTTTCATTATAAATTTCAATTCTTCCATCTTTACCAAATATAGCATCAAAATCTTTTTTAGCAATAGCAGTTCTATTGTAATATATATTGCTATCTGTTTCTCCATCAGTAAGTACATATCTACTTGCTTCTTCTCTTATAGATATATATTCTTCTATATTGGCTAGGTTTACATCTAATACAGTTTGACTAGCATATTGTTTATCCATACCTGAATATAGTTTTCCTTTATAGATACTTTCTTCAGAATTTTTGGTTGTTACTTCTATTGTAGAATCAATTTCTTCATTAGATAATGTAACTTTTCCAGCATTTGATGTTAATACTTTACTATTTTGTAAAGTAACACTTTCTTCTGAAATAATTTCTTTATTTTCTAATTCTACATCTGCATCATAAATATATGTCAAAATAACATTTTCTTCACCTTGTTTTCTCCACAAGATATCATTATTTTGTGTTACTTCATTTGTTAATGTTATTTCCACATAGCCATTCTCATATTTATAATCAAATGCTGACATTGTGTTTAGATGAACATCTGTCATAACTTCTGGTAATTTTCCATTAATTTCTGGTACATTGACTCTCGCATAAATTTCTTTTATTGGGTAATTATTGTCATTTAATCCCATGTGTAATGACAATTGTACAACTCTTTTATCTTTTCCAGATATTTTCACTAATTTATTTGTAATAACTTCTATTTGATTTTTTACATTGGTATTTGAATTTGCTTCTAATAATCGCATATCAACTGTTCTTGTAGCTTCAATATCTATGTCTTTTTCTGTATTGTCTCTATAAATACCTGTTAATGTTAATTCACTTTGACAATCTAGCATATCTATATTCATAACTTCATCATTAATTGGTTTCACTTTTACTTCTATTTCCGCACTTGTTCCTACATCTAATTGATTTAAATAAATTGTATTGTCTGAAATCTTGCTTACAAATTCACTTTCAGAACTTACAATATTGAAGTTAGAATTTTGTAATTCTACTTGCCCCACAAAAAATCCCTCAGTATTGACGTTAACAGCCAAATACAAAGAAGCTTCTTGCATGCTTGCTGTTCTTTCTAATGTTGTTGTTTTTTTCCCATTGCTATCTTTGAAATAAGCGTCAAATTCTATATTCTTGTGGTTCGTACTAACTGCATCTGCTGCATAACTTATAAGACTTGAACCTAAAAATATAAAATTAGTCATAGTTAGTGTCATAATTAATAAAATAACTACACTAATTTTTAAAATCTTATTTTTCATTTTCGTACCTCCCTAAACTTATATTTTGTTTTTATCACAATTTCAGCATTATAATTTTTATAATCATACCTAATATTAATTATACCTTGTTTTCGTTGATTTTTCAACATTTTTTATGGATTTTTTTAACATTTTATGTAATTTTATTATTTTTTGCATTATTATGTATACTTTTATAAAAAATATAGAATTATTCACACATTTTTATATATATTCATACTATATTACATAGAAATTTATATTTTGAATATATATTTTATGAGGTGGTTATTTTGGATAATTTTAATATGGATAAACAAACAATGGATAAATTAAATTCTATGCTAAATAATGGGAATTTAAATGATATTCTCTCACAAATTCCTCCAGATGCTTTAAATAACTTTTCTAAGATGATGAATGGAAATACAAATTCTGATGAAAGCTCAAATAGTACTAGTCAAACTTCTAAAACTAATAATACTGCTGATTCAAGTAGTAATTCCTCTAATAATAACTTTGATTTTAGTAAGATTGATATGAATACCATGATGAAAATGAAATCTATAATGGAAAAAATGAATCATAATTCTGATCCTAGATCAAATTTACTACAGTCCTTAAAGCCCTATCTAAGAGACGAAAAAAAAAGTAAATTAGACCAATATGCTAATTTACTAAACATGGCAAACTTAATGGAACTATTTAACCCAAATAATGGTAAGGAGAATTCTAGTGATTAATCATATGCCTTTTTTTAGGTCTCCTTTTTACCCTTATTCTCGTAATTATCCAAGAAATTATTATCCTGTGCCAGCTTCTATGCCAATGGATAATTCCAAAACATCTAATGATAATCTCTCTACACATACGGAAATAAGGAAAATTGGAGATACCCCTTCTCAAAATTCAAAAAATGTACATGAAAAAAAATCATCTAAGTATTATCATATTGGTCCTATTTTTATTAATACCAATGGTTTTTCCGATAAAGAAGAACCGTTGTTAGAAATTTCTGGACGAAACCTATACTTAGACGATTTAATTATCTTGTCTTTATTATTTTTCCTTTATGAAGAAGATGTAAAAGATGATATGTTGTTTATGTTATTAATTTTATTGTTAGTAGGCTGATATATTAAGTCTAAACGTAACATTACTCTATTACGATTTCGTTATTAATAATACTCACATATGCTTGCTTATGTAATGGCTCTTCATCTCTATCAATCTCTTTTATAACATTTGCTATTCTAATTTGCACTGTATCTAAAAGGCCAGCAGAAATCATTGCTTGTTTATTCCCTTTTGCCCCTGCATGTGCTAATCCTCTTAATGCCCCTAATACCACAATATTATCAGAAGCCATTACTTCTGCACCAGAATTTACATCTCCTAAAATAACTAAGCTTCCTTCTGATTCCATTTTTTGCCCTGAACGCAAAGAACCTCTATGAAACTTAGTTTCAGAAATAGCAATTTCTTTATTAAAAGTTCTTGTGATGCTTGAAAGCCCTAAGGATTTTGGCATGTCAAAATCTATTTCTACATCAATATTACGTTTTATCAATTCTTGTATTTCATCTATTTCTTTATTTTTTAAAATTTTTCCTGTCACTGTTATCGGTGTTTTTTCATTTTTATACATTTTTCTCAATTCAGGAAGTTTTTTTCTTAAATTATCTATAATATCTTTTTGTTCTGCATCATCACTAATTTTAATTAAAATCTCATTTTTTCTTAAATTAATACTCACACAATTTTTCATTTTTACATCCTTCCTTTAATTACTTTTTTATATAGTTGGAAAAGAATTGTACTTTTGGCTATGCTGAGCTTGTTAAGGATTTACCTGTTACAAGCTCAGTATGTAGTAGCTGGCAGACAAGTCGAAAATCAATGAGGCGTGCTATTTGCACGTTGATTTGATTTTCAACGAAGTAGCCACCTCGCCAAAACGCAATTATTTTTCAACCTATCTTAAAGATTGATTATAATTAATTGCACTCATATCCTCTTGTACCTCTTGTGTATTCATTCCAAAATATTCTTGCATGATTTCTACTACTGCTTCTGCTGTATAGTTACCATGTCCACCATTTTCTACCATAACCACAACCGCAATTTCTGGGTCATCAAACGGTGCAAAACCTGCAAACCATGCATTAACAATCTCATTTCCATTAGCATCATGAGATTCAGCAGAACCTGTTTTTCCTCCTACTGCAATGCCAAAATCTTGGAATCTAGAATAAGCTGTTCCTGTTTCATCTGTTGTAACAGAACGCATTCCTTCTAATACAGCATTCATTGTTTCTTGACTAATGGTTATATCTTCACTTTCTTCACTCTCTTCATTGCCTAATCCCAATTTTTGATTAACAAAATTGTTAATTTCTTCTTTTGAAGCCTCTGTTCCATCTGGTTTAATAATACTCTTTATAATTGTTACATCTATATCATTTCCACCATTTGCTAACATACTAATATATTTTGCCATTTGTAGAGGACTAAAATTGTCTAATCCTTGTCCTATAGAAGCATTAATCGTTTGTCCTTTTGTCCATGTAACACCTACTGTTTCAGCATATTCTGGTGTCGCCATTGCTCCTGATGCCTCACTTGGTAATTCTACCCCTGTTTTTTGTCCTAATCCAAAATATTTTGCATATTTGGCAAGGGTTTCAATTCCCATCCTGTCACCAGCTTCATAGAAGAAATAGTTACATGATCTTTCAATTGCTTGTGATACATTCAAATATCCATGTCCTCTATGATAATCTGTATAATACCAACAAGGCCATTTTTCTCCATATTTTCTATATTCTCCTACATCATTAATTTTTTCTGTTCTTGTAATAACTCCTGATTCTAGTCCAGCAATTGCTGTTACCATTTTAAAAATAGAACCTGGTTCATATGAATTTTGAACCGCTTTATTCATTAATGGTTTTGCAGAATCTGTATTATATTGATTCCATTTTTCTGTACTAATACCACCTACAAAATCAGCTGGATCATAATTTGGATAACTTGCCATTGCTAAAATTTCACCTGTTTTTACATTCATTACTACACAACTACCTGCATTTGTCGCATAGGCTTTTCCAAAGCCTCCTGAATTAATTTTTTTGATGTTGGCTTCTAATGCCTGTTCCGTAACCTGTTGCAAATTAGAGTCTATTGTTAATACAACATTACTTCCTGCAATTGCTTCTTCTGATGTATATTCAGATGTTATTGTTCCATCAACAGCCATATCAATTTGTTTTGTTCCATCTTGTCCTTTTAAATATTCTTCAAAAACATATTCAATTCCTGTTTTTCCTATAATATCATTTTGGTCATAAGTATCTTTTCTCGTTGCATACTCTTCAGCACTAATTGTTGATGCATATCCTAAAATATGAGACGCAAGTGTTCCTGAAGTATATTCTCTTACAGGTTCTGTCACAATATTAATTCCAGGAAATTTATCACTACTTTCTGAAAATTCTGCCACTGCCTCTCTTGGAATGTCTTCTGCAATTGTCAAAGCTCTTGTACTACTATATCCTGTCGTTGTTATTTCATATCTAATAGCAATAATTTTTCTAATTTCTGTGATATCTGTATTTGCAATTTCATATCGATCTTTAAAATCATAAAAAGCTTCTTCTGCAGATATATTTTCATCTAAATCATATGTTTCTTTCCAATTAGCCAATGTTTCATCACTAATAGTAAATTGGAATGGATCTATTGATATCGGAAAAGAATCCTCATATTCTACTTGATATTTTTCTAATAAATTGACAATATTTAAAATAGAATTATTTAATTCATTATCATCAATTTTTGTTTTGTATAATTCTACACTAAATTTTGTTGAATTGGTAACTAGTGCATTCCCTGTTCTATCTAAAATTTCTCCTCTTGCAGCTTCTAATGTGGTTTCTCTAGTAAGTCTTGTATTGGATTCTTCTCTATATTCTGCTCCATGCACAATTTGCAAATTAAATAATTGAATGATTAAAACAATTCCAACTATATATGTAAATACAGTCAAAATGTTAAATCGTAAATTTAAATTGCTTCTTGCTTTTTTCTTTTCTTTTTTAAAACTTAATCCCTTCAAGGCTTCACCTTCCTCTTCCTTGCTTCTAATTGGTATTTCTAAATTACTTTTTTATTTCTTTTTATATATCAAGCTTACATTATTCTATAGAATGTAGATATATTCATATTGATTAAATTTTGAATGTGATTGGAGGAAATTTAGAATTTCTTAAATAATTTTATGGAAAATGTTCACGTCGAGCGTAGCGAGGACTAAGTGAAAGGGCGCCATAAAATTATTGTAGAAATTCTTATATTTCCGTATTGAGCCGAAAAATTTATGAAATATGAATATATCTACATTCTAAATATATATCATCGAAATTAAATACAATTTAGAAATACCTTGTTAAAATTTTATTCCCCTTATATTCATTTTCAATTGCATATCCAAATTTCTGTATTAACGGATATAAGATAATAACAAGGATTAAATTATATATGATTTCAATAGCCAAAATTCTAATAAAATTTATGATTTCTATATTGGTAGAAAACACTATATAATTTAATATATAGACAATAATCTCATATATAAGTGTGGCACCCAACACCATAAACATAATAGTTGCCCTACTATCCTTTGAAAAATTTTTATCAAAAGTAGCAGCTAGAAAGCCTATTATGCCTAATCCCACGGCATTAATTCCTATCTGCGTGCCAATTACTAAATCTAAAATGCCTCCTATTACTACTCCATAAACAACACCTGTTATTCTATTTGAAAACAGTCCAATAAATAAGACAAATATGACAAATAAACTAGGCATAATACCAGAGATAGTAAACCAATTAAAAAAATTCGCTTGTAAAAAATATATAATAAATGCTGCCAATATAATAAATATATTCAGTATAAATTTTTTCAAAGATTTCACCTCTTTATTGATTTGTTATGACTAATACTGTATCTAATTTATCAAAATCTACTGCTGTTTCTACAATCGCATATCTATCTGTTGCGTTTTGAGTATTAACAACTCTTTTTATACTTCCCACATGAATTCCTTTTGGATATATTCCTCCTAATCCAGAAGTCTCTACACTATCTCCTTGTATAATTCCATCATCATCTGGTATATACATAGCTCTTAAAGCTGACTCTTCTTCTAATGTTCCCTTACACACAATACTTTCATCTGTTGTACTTAATAAACAGCTAACAGAACTTGACGTATCTATAATCGTTCTTACTTTTGCCGTATCACTTGTAACAGAAATAACATGTCCTACTAATCCTTGATCAGCAATAACTGTCATATTTTCTTTTATGCCATCATCACTTCCTACATTAATAACAACTGTTTTAGAATAATTACTAATATCTTTATTAATGATATATGCTGGCACTGTACTATATTCACCATATTTTTCTGTTAACCCTAAATATTCTTTTAAAGTCTCATTTTCAGATTTAATACTTTCTAACTCTCTTAGTGATTGCTCCAATTCACTATTTCTTTTGCTTAACTCTTCATTTTCTTGTTTTAAGTTGTTGATATCTGTAAAAAATGTACTGTTTCCACTAATTTTGTTTTTCAAATAGGTTAATCCATTTTGTACTGGCATAACTAATTTACTTGCCGCATTGTCAAGAAAAGATATTTCACTATCTGTATTTGAAAATATAACGATTAATATTAAAATAACAATGGTTATAACAATTCCTGCTATTTCCGCTTTTTTATTTTTATACATTTTCTACTCCTATCATTTTATTTTTTTCTTCTTGCATTAATCAACACTGTCTTTAATCTTTCTAAATCTTCTAATGTTTTACCTGTTCCTCTAACCACACAATCTAATGGTTCTTCTGCAATATATACGGGCATACCTGTTTCAATGCTTAGTAACTTATCTAAATTCTTAATTAGAGCTCCTCCACCAGCTAATACTATTCCTTTTTCCATAATATCTGATGCTAATTCTGGTGGTGTTTTCTCTAATGTAAGTTTAACAATTTCCACAATTTTTGAAATAGATTCCTTCATCGCTTCTTCTATTTGTGTTGAAGTTACTGTTACATTTCTAGGCAATCCATCTGTTAAATCTCTTCCTCTTACTTCCATTGACATTTCTGTCATAAGTGGCATTGCACATCCGATTTGCACTTTTATTTGTTCTCCTGTTGTGTCTCCAATAGCTAAGTTCATTTCCCTTTTAATATAATTTACAATATCTTCATCTAATTCATCTCCTGCAATACGTAAGGAATGACTCACAACAATTCCTCCTAATGAGATAACAGCAACCTCTGTAGTACCTCCACCAATGTCAACAATAATGCTTCCACTTGGTTCTCCAACATCTAATGATGCTCCGATTGCTGCTGCCATAGGTTCTTCTATCAAATATACTTCTTTAGCTCCTGCTTGAATAACAGATTCTTCTACTGCTCTTTCCTCTACTTCTGTAATTCCAGATGGTACACCAACAACCACTCTTGGTTTTCCAAGGTTATAACGTTTTCCTACTTTTCCAATGATGTTTTTTAGCATTAGTTGTGTGGCTGTAAAGTCTGCAATAACACCATCTTTTAATGGTCTTACTGCTTTAATTTGGTCAGGTGTTCTTCCGAAGCATATCTTTTGCCTCAGTCCCTGTTGCTAATATATTTCCTGTTTTCCTATCAATAGCTACTACTGATGGTTCTTTTAGAACAATTCCTTTTCCTTTTAACGTTACCAAGATATTTGCTGTTCCTAAATCAATTCCAATATCTTTTGATCCAAATGTAAAAAATTTCATAATCTTTACGTTCCTTTCATAAACTCATATTTCTCCATCTTTCGTTAATATCCTTGACATAATACTTGTAAAATTTCCATTGCCTATCACAATATGATCTAACAATTCTATATCAAATAACTGTGCAACTTCAAAAAGCCTTTGCGTTATTTGTATATCTGCTTTACTTGGTGTGGAATCACCACTAGGATGATTATGAATTAAAATCATTTTAGGCGCCTGTATTCTTATTGGCTCTACTAAAATTTCTCTCATCGACATATTGACTGAGTTAATTCCACCTTGTGCAATCTTTTTTATCTTTACTATTTCATTTTTATTATTTAAAATAATTAATTTTACATGTTCTTGCTTTTCTAGTCTCATTTCTTCCATCAGTAATCTTGCAATATCCTCGGGTCTATTAATTTTTATTTTTTGATAATTTGATGGTACTGATATCCTTTTCGCCAATTCTGCCACTGCTTTTAATTGAATTGCTTTTGCTTTTCCAATTCCCTTTATATTCATCAATTCTTCTATTGTCATTTCTTTTAAAAAATCCAAATTATTTTTTGAAGTTGGGTTGATGCTTAATAATTTTTGAGCAATGGTTACTGAAGATTCTTCTTTTGTTCCTGTTTTTATAATAATTGCTAATAATTCTGCATTTGATAATGCATTTTCTCCATATAACTCCATTTTTTCGTAAGGTCGTTCTGTTTCTGGTAATTGTTTTATCTTAATAGACAAAATATCATTCCTTTCTTTTATCAATATTTTGCCCCTGTTTTTAAATTTTATTGTATAGAAAAATCAACTTTTAACTTGGTCCTATATGGATTTTTTTATATACAGAAAAGTGAAACTTCTTATATTTTTTTATAAATCAATATAGCCAATAGCATTCCTATAATACTTGCTACACTAATCTTAAACATTAATGCAAATGTGATAGTCACAACACTTAAATCCAAAACAATTGGGTCTTGCAATCCAAATGTTTGACTATATGAAAGCCACCATAACCAATCCACATTAGATGCAAGTTGTCCTAATAATCCCCCTATTACTAAACCTGATAAAATAAACACTAATAATATCCATATATTTTTATCTTTTGTTGCCATTTTTATACCTCCAAATTAGCCTTTACTTCTTACGGCTATTTATATTTTCACATATTGGTATTATATATTGATTTAACATTTTTTTCAAGTAAAAACCTTTACTTTTTTCATATTTATATGGTATATTATTTAATATTTAAAATTTTATTACCAAAAATTATGTATTTAAATATAATAATAATAGTAGTATAATATACTTAATAGATTTTAAGGAGGATTTTATTATATATGAAAATTGAAAAATTGACTGAAAATAAAATTCGTGTGATTGTAAATTCAGAAGATTTAAAAAATAATAATTTAGATTATCAAACTATTATGGAAAAACCCATAGAATCTCAAAAATTATTTTTAGAAATGCTTTTAAAGGCTGAAAAAGAAGTTGGTTTCTATACAGAAGGGTATAAACTTCTTGTAGAAGCATTTTCATCTTCAGATGGTCTTTTTGTGTTTACTATCACCAAATATGTAGAGAAAGCTACAACATCACCTAATAAATTAAAAGTAACACCTAAAAAGAAAATAAAAAATGTAAATCCTAAAAGTACTATCTCTACATATAGATTTTCTAGTTTTGAAGAATTTTGCGAGTTTTGTACAGCTATTCATAATACGACAAGAATCCAATCAAAACAATTAGCAAAAAACATTGCTTTATATTTATTTAACAATACCTACTATCTTATACTTTCTAACATTAATACAGACTATACATATATTCATGCATTTTATTCAACTATTTCTGAATTTGCAAGTTTAGCCTCTCATTCTGAAACTTTTAAAATGAAATTGTTAGAACATGGTAAACCTATTATGAAGCGAAATGCCATAGAAACTGGTATTAAATATTTCTTAGCATAAAAAAGCACTTTTTTATTAAAAAGAATCCACAGTTATTTAACAAACTGTGGATTCTTTTTAATATACGTAATTTTGTGGATTGTATGCCACACCATTAACTCTAATCTCTAAATGTAAATGTGGTCCTGTTGAATTCCCTGTTGATCCCACGGCTGCAACTGTTTCTCCTTGCGAAATAGTTTGTCCAACTGATGCATATAGTTTACTACAATGTGCATAATATGTCTGTACTCCATTTCCATGAGATATTACTAGCATATATCCATAAGAACCTTTCCATCCTGCAAATGTAACAGTTCCAGAAGCTGCCGCTTTAATTGGGGTTCCTGTTGGTGCTGATATATCTAAACCAGTATGTGCAGAACTTCTAATACTGCTTCTCGCTCCAAATCTAGAAGTAATGGTTCCTGATATTGGCCTAATTAATGAAATTCCTAGTGATGTGTTTCCACTTGAAGTTGTTGTATTGGTATTCACATACCCTGCTGAAGCTCTCGAAGAAGTATTTTGTGCTACTTTTACTTCCTTTTTCTTTTCTACATATAATTTAGATATGACTTCATCTACAGAAACTAAATCTTTTATTCCTGTTTCATATTTTTCTAAAATTGAAATTTTATCTATATTTTCGCTATTTTTTTCTTTTAATGTATTAACAACATTTTCTGCTTCTTCAAATGAAGATACATAGTATTTTTCTTGTTGTTCTTCTAATATTGCATAATATCGATAATATGGAATTCCTTGTTCCGTTACTTTATTATAAATTTCCTCATCATTTGTTACAATATTTCTTTTTAATAAGCATAATTTATATTCGGGTAGTTGATCTACCTGTACAAAAGCCACATTTTCATTTGTTCCATCTCCATGATCCACATAATCATTGATTCTATGTTGTAAATCAGATTTATTAGCTGTATATCCTACTTGTTGCCCATTTATAGATACACTATATGTTGGTTTATATAAAAATGCAACTGCTCCAATAATTAAAAATATTGCAATCATAAAAAGAATTATGAGTTTTACTCCTCGTCTTGCATGAACCAATACCTTTTTAAACATTACATTATCTCCTTTGTATATGATAATGTAATCATATTGTAATATTATCTTTTTTGCAATAATATAAAAAGTCTAATTTCCGTAAGTTTTTTTGCATTTCTTGATAAATACTTTGTTTTTTTCTTTTTTTCTCTTTTTTTCTTTTTTCCCATATGATGAAAACTTTAAAAAATCTAACATAATTTTTTAAGAACACTTACTCCTTTTCCTATTATTCTGTATATTGATAATCTGGATAATTATTAATATCAAATTTTAATATATCATCATCTGTGACTGAATTAAATTCATAACTATATGTTTCTGTTTGAATTTTATTTAATTCTTGGTCATTTGTCCCTTCATAATATTCACATTTAATAATATAATTATTTTCTACATCAATATAAAAATATCTCTCTACTACTTTGTCTGTTAAACTTTCTTCAAAAGAAACTTTTATACATTCTCTTCCTTCTACATTTTCTTTTCCGTAATATTTATAATCTACATTCTCTTTATTTTGTTTAGCTTTCTCCGATAATATAGAAAAAGTTTCTTTTAAAGGTTCTTTCACATTTGTCATAATAGAAGATTTTGTAATTGTCTTATCCGTATGTAAGATAATAATTTGTTCAGAGCTTTCTAAATTTTGTAAAGTTTCTGACATTGTTGAATAATCATTCCTTTGACAAATATATATGCTATTATCTTATTTCTATTTCTATTTCTTTTGAACATATGCAACAGGTTGCCAAAATGGTACGTCCCCTTTGGCAACCTTCTTTGATTATTGTAATTCTGTTTTTACTGTATTGACTTCTGTCGTAGTAGCTTTTTGTGCTGGAATATAATATCCTTTAGATTGAGCTATTTTAAAAAGCTCATATTGAAAACTTTCATCATTATTTCTAATTTGTTGGAAAGTTTGTCTTAATTGCATATTTTCAGCTTCTGATATTGCTGTTTGATATGCTGTTAAATCTGATTTTACTCCAGCTAAAATATCATTTACCATTGTTTTCTCGTCCATAAAATCCTCCTTAATTATTTAAAAATGTCATTAATTTTTGTTTTGTATTTAAAGCATCTTGAGCAGATTTTGTGAAAAGTTGTTTTATTTGTGGGTCTACTGCTTGTGAAGAATATGTGTTTAATTTTTGGTAAGCAGTTTCATGTGCTCCAATAAGATGTCTTAAATGTTGTAATTCCATTTGATTTAAGTCTGCCATTTTTAATCATTCCTTTCATTTTATTCTCTTACTCATTATTTCCATTTTTATCACTATTATTCAATAAAAAAATAACTTTTACATATTTCTTTTATGTAAAAGTTATTTTTTATGTTCAGCAAATGTAAAATGATAAAAAGGAAAAATGTCCCAAACAGAAACGTCCCCAAAAGGACATTTTATATAATTTCTAAATTGGCATATTTTGCCATTAATCGTTTATGTCCTACTTTGTCAAAACTGATATCTACTTTTAAATCTTCTCCTTCTGGCTCTACTTTGCTGATTGTACCTTCTCCGAATTTTTTATGATATACTCTAACTCCTGCTTCATATTTTGATAAATCTACCTGGTTATTTGATGCTGATTTTTTTCCTAAATTATTTAAAAAGCTTTCTGCTGTTCTAAAAGCAAATCCCATAGAATTCGTTTGACTTGTTTTAGCTGATGCACCAACACCAACTGCTTCTTTTTCATTTATTTTATAAGTCTTGATTGTTCCATTATCTTTACTTCCGTAAGTCCATGTATAATTTGAGTCTTTAAACATTTGATTTTTATTATTATCTTCTTCTCCAAATGCTTCTTTATATCCTTCTAATAGTTCTTCTGGTATTTCTTTTAAAAATCTAGATACTGGATTATAACTTGTTGAACCAAAAATTGTTCTTTGTTTACTACAGGTTAAATATAGATGCTCTTTTGCTCTTGTAATTCCTACATAACATAAACGTCTTTCTTCTTCCAATTCTTTTGGTTCTGAAATGGATTTATATCCAGGGAAAATGCCTTCTTCCATTCCTACTAAAAATACAACTGGGAACTCTAGACCTTTTGCACTATGTAATGTCATAAGTGTTACAGAATCTTCGTCTTCTTCCACATTATCTATATCAGAAGATAAAGTAATTCCTTCTAAAAATTGACTTAATGAATTTTCTGCATATTCTTCTTCAAATTCTATTGCAACTGTTAAGAATTCCTCTAAGTTTTCAATTCTGTTTTCTGCTTCTATGGTATTTTCCTCTTCTAATGCTTTTGTATATCCTGTTTTCTTTAAAGTTGTTTTGATTAATTCTGATATCACTAGTTTGTCTTTTTTGTCTTTTAATTCTTCTATTACATTTATAAATTCTCTAGAATTTAAGTATACTCTATTTAATCCGTATTGATCAGCATGTTGAATCACTTCATACATAGAAGTTCCATTTTGCTCTGCCAATGTTTCTATTTTTTCTAAGCTTGTCTTTCCAATTCCTCTTTTTGGTTCATTAATAATTCTTTTTAAACTTAAGTTATCTGCACTATTTTGGATTAATCGTAAATAGGCAATAATATCTTTGATTTCTTTTCTCTCATAGAATTTTAAACCACCAACAATTTTATATGGCACATTTTCTCTTCTTAAAATATCCTCTATTGCTCTTGATTGGGTATTCATTCTGTATAAAATCGCAAAATCTGAATATTTATAATATTCTTCTCTTTTTAAATGTTCTATTTGTGTCACAATATAAGTTGCTTCATCATATTCATTATCTGCTTGATATACATTTGGAAGATTACCTTCTTCATTTTCTGTCCATAATTCTTTTTTGTATTTTACTTCATTATTTTTAATAACACTATTGGCAGCTTTTAAAATATTTCCTGTGCATCTATAATTTTGCTCTAATTTAATAATTTTAGTTCCAGGAAAGTCTCTTTCAAAATTTAATATGTTAGAAATATCTGCTCCTCTAAAACTATATATTCCTTGGTCATTATCTCCCACAACTGTAATATTTCCATTTTTAGATGCAAATAAAGTAACCAATGTAAATTGAGCTTTATTCGTATCTTGATATTCATCTACTAATACATATTTGAATTTATTTGCATAATATTCTAATATGTCTGGATTTTCCATTAAAACTTTTATCGTATAATTGATAATATCATCAAAATCGATTGCATTATTTTCCCTTAATCGTTTTTGATATAATTCATAAACAGTTGCAATTTTCTCTTTTCGAAAATCTCCATTACTTCTTGCCGTATATTGTTCAGGTTCTAGCATTTCATTTTTTGCATTACTAATTTCAGATAACACACTTCTATCATTAAATAATTTATCATCAATTGCTAAATCTTTCATACAATTTTTTACTAGTGTCTTTTGATCTGATGTATCAAATATGATAAATGAAGAGTCAAATCCAATTCTATCAATAAATCTCCTTAAAATTCTAACACAAATAGAATGGTATGTTCCCATCCAAATATCTTTTGCATCATCTCCCACTAAATTGGCAATTCTTTCCTTCATCTCATTTGCCGCTTTATTGGTAAAGGTAATCGCTAATATATCCCATGGTCTTGCGCCTTTTTCTCCTATTAAATAGGCTATTTTATGTGTTAATACTTTTGTTTTTCCACTTCCAGCTCCTGCAATAACTAAGCATGGTCCCTCTGTATTTACAACTGCTTCATATTGTTTATCATTTAATCCTTTTAATATATCTTGCATGTATTTTTACTCCTATTCTAATTGATAATCATTATTTTTTATATTATAATAATTATAGAAAATAAACGAGCCGCCAAATATGGTTGCCGATTTTATATGTAAAAGCACATCTTCCACCGGTCAAGCAGAGATGTTTTTTACTTTATAAGCACATTCTACTCTCTTCTATTTTCTTGTCCGATTATATAATTTTCAATATAAAAAGTCAATAGAACTCAAAATATTTTTCAAACATTTTTTCGCTTACTTTTTTGAGAAATAACAAACTTGGTGAAATATTTTTCTGTTAAATTCTTTTCTATTCAAATAAGTTTTAATAAATTTTTCACAATACATGTACCAATCAATATAAATATGCCTATATAAATTAATACTGGCTTATATTTTAACACATATTTTGAATCATTCTTTTTTAATAATTTAGCCATTGTAGTTGTAGATATGTAAATAATTAATACTATCACTGTATATAAAACTGTTGGATTATAATATAATGATTTTAGTATATCACCTTGAAATAGATAAGTTAATGCTCTTGTACATCCACAACCTGGACAATATATTCCAAATTTATCATAAATTAAGCAATGAAATATATCTGGTTTTCCAATGACTAAATATATAATATAAAACACTATCATTATAGAAATAGTAATGATCACTGATATATATACATAATCATTTAAAGATTGTTGTTTCTTCATCTTTGTTCATTCCTTTATATACAAAATAAATCCAACTCATATTGAGCTGGACAATTCATTTAAAAATTTTGGCGTATTTTTATTTTAGAATTCTAATTTTTCCTATTAATGGTACTTCTTTTTCTTCTTGATTAATTGCTGCTATAAATCCCATAATCCAGCAAACAAACATAAATATTGCCCAAATCCATCCTATGCATGGTATGATTGACAATAAAGAAAATAACCATATAACTAAAGCCTGGTTTACATGGAATTTTGCACCTTCTTTATCTCCTGCTAATATTGCTATTAATAATCCTATCCATGTCAAATATGCTACTATTCCTGTAGTTTTTGAATCCATTTCACATCCCCCTTTCATTTGTTTTCCTCATATCTAAATCATATCATATATAACATTTTTTGACAAGTTTTTTACAATTATTTAATTATATGGTCAATCTCATTGCAAATAATCCCAATAGAAATCCTATTATATTTCCAATCGCTGTCATTCTACCATGATATAAGCTATTTGCTTCTGGAATTAACTCTCCGAGAGATAATATATAACATAGCACCTGCTGCAAAACTTAAACAAATAGCAATTACTTCTTCTGATATCCCTCCAATAATAGCTCCCACAAAAGCTCCTATTCCCGTAGTAATTCCGGACAAAAACACTAAAAATATGACTTGACTTTTTTTCATTCCTCCATTTTTCATCGGAATCGCCATAGATATTCCCTCTGGTATATCATGTAAGCAAATGGCTACTGCTAAACTTAGACCTAATTTTATAGATGCACCAAAACCAGAACCAATTGCTAACCCCTCTGGAAAATTATGAATCGCTAATCCAATTGATACTATGATTCCTGTTTTTAGTAAAGTATTATGTTTACTTGTATTCACTTCTTCTATCGTAAACTTTTTTTCGACTAACTTATCGCAAAAAATCATCATTATAATTCCTAATAGTATTCCAAAAATAGCACTTATCAGATTACTAATTTCTAATGCTTCTGGTATTAAATCGAAACAGATAATAGCCATCATCAGTCCTGAGGCAAATGCTAATACAAAACTTAAAAATTTTTTAGAATGTTTTTTGGTAACAACACCGATAATTCCACCAATAGTGGTTCCAAAGGTTCCAAAAAATAGTCCTATCATCGTTGCTTTTATAAATTCTTGCATAAAAAAACTCCTTAAAATATACTTTATTTCAGTTTATTTTAAAGAGTTTTATTTTATTACTTTTATTCATCCTCACCTTTTAATTTTTCAGCTCTATCTGCTGCAATCAAATTATCAATCATTTCATCTATATCACCATTTAAGAAGTTTTCCATTTGGTAAATACTCATACCAATTCTATGGTCTGTAATTCTCCCTTGAGGATAATTATAGGTTCTAATTTTTTCACTTCTATCACCTGAACCGACTTGAGATTTTCTAGCATTTGAAATTTCACTATCTTGTTTTTGTTTTTCAATTTCATATAATTTGGTTCTAAGCATTCTCATTGCATTATCTCTATTTTGGAACTGAGAACGTTCTGTTTGACATTCTACTACAATTCCTGTTGGTTCATGGATTAATCTTACAGCTGATGAAGTTTTATTAATATGTTGTCCACCTGCACCTGATGAACGGAATACTTCCATTTTAATATCTGCAGGGTTAATTTCAATTTCTACATCTTCTACTACAGGTAAAACGGCAACCGTTGCTGTTGATGTATGAATTCTTCCACTACTTTCTGTATCTGGAACTCTTTGTACTCTGTGAACACCACTTTCAAATTTTAATCTACTGTATACCCCTTTTCCCGTAATCATGAAGGATATTTCTTTGTATCCACCAAGTCCTGTTTCATTTTCGTTAAGAACTTCTAATTTCCAATGCTTTCTTTCTGCATACATTGTATACATTCTAAATAGCGTTCCTGCAAATAGGGCTGCTTCTTCTCCTCCTGCTCCAGCACGAATTTCACAAATAATATTTTTGTCATCATCTGGATCTTTTGGAATTAATAAAAATTTTAATTCTTCTTCAATTTCTGGCAATTTTTCTTTTGCAGCATAATATTCTTCTTCAGCAAGTTCTTTCATTTCTGGGTCCTTCATTAATTCTTCTGCTTCTTCCATTGCTTGCTTTTCTTTTTTATATTCTCTAAATTTTAATACAATTTCTTCTATACTGGCATGTTCTTTCATTAATTTTTGCCATTCCGTATGATTAGATATCACTTCTGGGTCACTAATCATTTTTGTTAATTCATCATATCTCTTTTCTACAGTTTCTAATTTTTCAAACATAATTATTCTCCTTCTTTCTTAAGCTTGAAATATTATACTATATTTTTTTAGTTTTTACAAGGCATTTCACACATTCGATAGCATAAATTTTTAGTAGGATTTCTCTTCATTAAAATCCTGAATTAACTTTGTTTCTTGATTTTCGAGATTCCTATTTAATTTTATATTTTTATCT
>CAJFLB010000015.1 GCA_904387305.1 uncultured Clostridia bacterium | reverse complement strand
TATAATCTTTATTATCAGCCACAACATTTTTCATTTCTATATATGTATTATCTGTTTCATTAATTGTGTCTGCTTTTAAAGATACTCCTATATCTGTTGTTGCATTTAATGAAATTCCTATATTTCTACTTTCATCATTTACTGTATATGTTTGTCTTGTATCTCCTAATATGTTAAATTCTATTTCATTATATGTACCTTGTTTTGTATCCTTATCTACTATTTCAAGTAAAAAAATTATATTTTGTTGCTTATTAAATATACTTGTATCTGTTATTTTCATTTTATAAATATAATATGGTACACTAGCATCTCCAAAAGTCATAACTTTTTGTCCTGTATATTTTAAAGTACCTATTTTATCTATATATATACTATCTCCTACATTTTGACTTAATGCCAACCTATAATATGCATCACTATAATCATAAGATGTAAATATTTGTGTTTGAGAACCACCAAGCCAGCTTGCCATTGTTTTTCCAGTATCTTCTCCAACATAATTATCATTTTCATCTACAATTTCTAACCTTGAGCCATATCCTATAGCTTCTATAAGACCAAAATGTATTGTAATATCTTTTTCTGTAATATTATTTACACTATCTTTAAATTCCAAATCATATTTAGTCCAATAATAATTTGGTAAATAATTACTTCCTTTTTTTTCTAATATTGGCATATCATATTTTATATAATTCTTACCTTCTATTTGTTCAAGTGTGAATTTTGTGCTGTCTGTTTTATTTTTAATTTCTGTAATATTTTCTTCTACTTCTATATATATGCTTAGGTAGACTTTATTGTCATTACTGATTATTGCATTTAGTTTTGTTGTATTTTTTGATAAATTCCATAATACAAATGGATTTGCAGAAACAACTATATGACCATTCAGTTGACTACTAGATATTTCATCTATCAAATTATCTTCAATTTCATTTGGTACTAAAATATTCCAGTCTCCTATTACTGTATTTACTGCATTAACTGTATTTGTATTAAAAAGGCATAATACAGCTATAAAAAATAAAATTCCTATTAAAACTTTTGCTTTTGTTTTTAACATCTCTTTTTCTCCTTTTCTTCTATTTTCATTTATATTTCAATATTTTTCTATTTTCTATTCACCCCCATTTACTACAATTTAAAACATAAAATGATACTATTATTTTCTTATTTGAAGTATAACATTACATTTTATTTTTGTCTACTGTTTTTATGAGTTATTTTTATGTGAGTTAATAAAAATATGAGATTAGTCTAAAATATATGAGAAAAAGGAGATTTTCATATGGCTACTATAAAATTAAATGTTAAACAAATACTCAAAAAGCAAGGTAAAACAAAATATTGGTTATTTAATGAACTTAACAATATGGGCACTATCAGTTATAGCAATTTTAATAATCTTGTAGAAAATAAAACAAAGTCTATAAAGTATGATAACCTTTATAAACTTTGCAAAATTCTAAATTGTGAACCTAATGATTTATTTATTGTTGCAGATGAATAATATGACATATGCCAAGTGTAAAATATATATTGCTATATTTTGCACTTATTTTATGTTTTCTTAACATCTTCTTCTATTTATAATCTACTGTATTTTACTATTATTTTCTTTATGAAATTGTCTTTTAGCTTCATATCTTAATTCATCATTCATAGCATATCCATATATAAATGCTTGTTCTATCATATCATCTGACATCCTATCTTCATAGAATTGATATTGTTCTATCAACTCTAGTTCTTCTTTTGTGAAAGTTTCTTCCATTTCATCTTTTATCTGATTTCTCAATTTTAAAGCTAAATTATAAATCTCACTAGGCTTATAATTTTCTTGTATAAACTCATTAAAAACAGTTAATAATAATGGAATTTCTGTCATTCTTTTAGCTGTATGTGTTTCAAATTGTTCATCAAAATCTTCTAAATATTTTTTGAATTTGCATTCCATTTTTGCCATTTCTCCTATTTTCATTGTCAATTTTTCTTGCTTATTTTCTTTATTCATCTATTTCAGCCCTTCCTTTTCTATTTTTTCTAATTTTTCTAAATCTCCATTTAGAAATAAAATCACACTTTCACATATTATTGTAATAATAGTCATATCAAAATTTTCTTCTATATTTATAGTATTTTTATGATTTCTCTGACCACTATCTTTCTGTTTCATCATTAATATTAAATTTTGTATGGCTTTCTTTAATTGTGAAATATTAGGTTTCTGATGTCCCATTTGTAAGAAAGTCCACATTGTATCAAAGCCTCTTTTATCAAATTGTTTTTTGTAATATCCCATTTTTCCTCTTTTCTTTTTTAATATTTTCTGTTTTTAGATAATTATAATCTATCTGATCCATCAAAACCCTATTCTCCTTTTTTCTTGCTTTTGTTTTCTTGATAATTCATATATCACATTTTGTATATCACATTTTTTTATTAGGTTAATATCTTGTGTAGTATCTAAAGCTACTCTATTAGCTTGTTCAAATTTAATTCTTTCAAACAAATTTCTTACACTTCTACCATTAGCAAAATCTTCTCTTTGTTTTTCTTTGATAAAATATTCTAATATTATATCTTTTATATTATTAGATAATTTGTAATTTTCTTTTTTAGCCATTTTTTTGAATATACTATATAATTCTTCTTCTGTATAATCTGGAAATTGTATATGAAAATTTATTCTACTTTTAAAACCTTGGTTCATATTAAAAAGTCTTTGCATCTCCTCTGTATAACCTGCCAAAATAATGCAAATCTTATCTCTTTTATCTTCCATCAATTTTATCAAGGTATCTATTGCCTCTTGTTCAAAGCTATATCTTTCACTATACAAAGAATAAGCTTCATCTACAAATAAAATTCCACCTTCTGCATCTTCTACAATTTCTTTAGTTTGTTTAGATGTCCAACCAACAAATTGTCCAACTAAATCTCTTGCATGTATTTCAACAAATTTTTCTTTATCTGATAATATTTTTTCTTCTGCAAATATTTTTCCAATTACTCTAGCTACTGAAGTTTTTCCTGAACCTTGTTTTCCTTCAAAGCTCATATGTAGTGATGGTAGATTTCCTCTATCCTTATTTATTTTTATATAATTGATAATAGAATATACCTGTTGTTTCACTTCAACTAGTCCTTCTAAATTATTCAATTCTTTTATTCCTGATTTTCTTTTAGATATTTCTTTTAGATATACTTTTTCTTTTAAATTCTCTAATAAAACTTTATCTGTAATTTTATTTATATTTTTTGATTTGCATTTTACAATTAGATTTAACAAGTCATTTTGTATTTTATCATAACTATTATTAGGCATCACATTAAATATGCTACAATTTCTGTTTATTTTTATATGATTTTGTTGTAATACTTCATTTATATATCTAATCTTATCTTTTGCTGATGCTTCCTCCAATTCAAATACCCAAAAAATATTTTTTGATTTAAAATCTTCATTATATTTACTTTTTTGAGTCTTATCTGCTATTATGAAAATCTTATTTTGATTATCTTGTATATATTTTTCTAATTCTCCTTTTATAAGATTACTTGATATATCTATCAAATCTGAGTCTACTATAATTATTTCTTTGTTATTACCCTTATGACTTTTTTTAATTTTTTTTCTTTTAGATATATATATGTACTAGCAATATTATTTATTTGTAATAACTTTATTATTGCTTGTATCAATTTTTCTATTTTTGCATATTCATTTCTACATCTAATTAAAATATTAAAATTTGCAATATTTATATTTTCTTTTTTCCTTAAATTTACATATTCTATATAATTGTTTATATTTTCTTCACATTTTTCAATTCCATATATGTTTTTTATTTCTTTTAGAATTGCATCATTTGTGCTATATTTTCTTACACTTTCCATTTTATCCCCCAAAAATATATTTTATTTTTGTAAGTATAATTTTTCTAATATTCTCTAAGAAGACCTCCATTTTTCTTTTTTATTTTTATACGACCATCTTCTTCCTCATTTGTTATTGTATGTGATAACACTAGATTATCTTTTAGAAATTCTCTATCTATTGGCCAATCTTCTCTATTTTCTGTTATATAAAGCAAATCATATATAACCCCTAAATCTTTTGTTTTTGATTTTATAAGATGATATACAAGTATTCCTTGATTGTTTTTTTCAAATTCATCTACTAATTGTTTTTCTTCATTTGTTAGCCAGTATAAGGAGGCCAAAGGATATTCTGATTTATTTAATTTTTTACTTCTGCTAAATTCATCAATAACATTTTGATGTAATTTTAATAACTTCATTCTTTTTAGTGCTTCTATTTTTAGACACATATTATCACCACCTTTTTTGAAAACAACTTCATACTATCTAAACTCTATATTCTGCTCAAATTATATATTTGTTGTGCACTTTACATAATATTATATACTGTTTTTTATCTTCTGTCCGCCCCTTTTTTCAAAATTTGTATAGTTTTTTTATTTTTATATTGCATATCAAAATAACACTCTTAACTTGTTAAAGCTATAGAGTGTTATTATCTTTTAATATTCTAAATTTAAAATTTGATATATTTTTTGCAAATTTATTTTTGTTTTATCTAAAACTATATTTATATAATTAAAATCTACTTGATTTATATTAATTATTAATTCTGTTTGTTTTGTAATATCTTTTATCAATTTTTGAATTTGATATATATTTTCTATAATGGTGCTATCTGTTAGAGTTTCTTTTATCTCATAAATTTGCATTTTGAGCCTCCCTTAGATGTAGGTACTACCCTACTTTATAGTATCTAATATTATTTTACTGTTACATAAATATTTTTTTACTACTTGATTTTTTTTAGAAAACATGCTATAAATTTGATAGATTTTATTGAAGTTAAAAATCTTTATATCTCTTTATTATCAATACTTTCATAAGAATGGTACAACTATCTTGCACTATCTTGACTTTGATTTCCATGTCCACCTTCATATGGTCTTTTAAAAGCAAATCCCACTGGTATTGGTCCGCCAAAAATATATCTTTGACTATTCCAACTTTGCATAGTTCTTTTTGTTGTCCATAATATATTACTTTTGCTTGAACCTCTAAATTCCCTTACTCTTAATGTTCCATTTGTATTATATGGCATTGGGTCAGCTTCATTTCTGTAATAGGTTTCCATTCTATCTGTGTCATTATTAAACACTAATATTTTTGCCATAAAAATAATCCTCCCTTTATAGCTTTTATTATTATATATATGAGAGAATTATTTTTTTGTGACAATTTTATTCTTTATCACACCTATCGCATAGTTTTATATTATTTCCAAAAAACATACTTCATAACTTTAAATTTTACTTTTTATGTAAAATATGGTATAATATGAATAGTTACATAGCAACAATCCTCGCTTCCACAGGAGGATACAAAAGAAAATAGGAGGAATAAAATGGCAAAATTATTCATTAGTCTAGGAGAGAAAACAAAAACGTTGGCTATTTCTGATGAAATAGCTCAATACCTCGCGGAGGCAGAGGGGGGAGTTTTCGAAATCGAAGACTTCCTGGGGGAGAAATTCCTGAATAAAATCGGGTATAATGATCTCCCTTACGGACAGAAAAATCTGTCCATATATTCGAGCACAGGGAAATACTTATTTTCTTCTGTTGCTTGAGCAAATGGAGCGCCTTTCCAGGCGCTCCACTTGTGTCTATTATTCTCCTATTATAAAAAAACATGATACTTTCAACTTTTGTTATTTGAGATTTTTTCTATTTATAAAACTCTCATTTTACATATACACTTCAATATGACACACTCTATTACTTCCATCTAATTTAATCTTATTCTCAACCTCTTCCCCATTCAATAATACCTTTTCTACTCCTGTATTTTTTTGACTCCTATTAATCACTTTTATATTATAAATACTATCCTTCCATTTATATCTCATTAGATATTCCTTCCAATCTTTTGGAATACATGGATCTATCGTTAGATATCCTTCTTTTATTTTTAAACCTAATATATATTCGATTCCTGCAGTATAATACCAACTACTTGAACCAGTATACCAAGTCCAACCTCCTCTTCCTGCTAAATTGCCAGCTCCATAAATATCTGCGGCTATCGCATATGGTTCTACCTTATATTTACTACTAGCATCTTTTGTTCTTGCATGTTCGATTGGATTAATCATTCGATAGAATTCTAAAGCTTTATCGCCAAATCCTAACAAAGCTTCTGCTATAATCGCCCAGCAACTGCTATGTGTATATTGTCCTCCATTTTCTCTAACACCTGGTAAATAAGCTTTGATATATCCTGGTTCTAAATGTCCTTTTTCAAATGGTGGGTCTAATAATTTTATAATTCCATTTTCTTTATCGACTAAATGATTTTCTAAACTTTCCATTGAAATATATTTTTTATCATTATCTCCTGCTTTTGATATAATACTCCAACTTTGTGCAATACTATCAATCCTACATTCATCATTTTCCATACTACCTAATACATTTCCATCATCCATAAATGCTCTTTTATACCATCTACCATCCCAACCATTTGTATTTAATGCTTTTTTCAATTGGATTTTGATTGTTCTCCATTTTGCACTTCGACTTTCAATTTCTTTGTTTTGAAATTCATCTTCATGATATTTATTTTCTGTTTTTATATTCTCTCTTGGGATCAAGTCATTACTTTTATCTTTTTCTTCTAAGTTTTCTCTCTCCTTTTCTTCCATCATTTCACATATAGGAATAAATTCATCTAAAATATTATACAAGAAAAATCCTAACCATACACTTTCTCCTCTTCCTTTATTTCCCACTGTACTAAAACCATCATTCCAATCCCCACTACCAATTTTCGGTAATCCATTTTCTCCAAAATTGAAACTCTTTTCTATTGCTCTAATACAATGTAAATAAATACTTTCTTGTTTTTCACTTTGTGGATATTGGTCATATCTTTCATCTACACCTTCTTCTAATATAGCGCCTTTTAAATATGGCGTCTCTATTTCTAAGATGCTATTATCCCCTGTAAAATGAATATATTGTAGCACAAGATATGGTAACCATAATAAATCATCTGAAAATCTTGTTCGAATTCCTCTATTGGTTTCTTCATGCCACCAATGTTCTACATCTCCTTCTTCAAATTGATGTTTACTATGCTTGATAATTTGCTGTTTTAAAATTTCTGGTGAAATGTATTTTAAAGCAATCGTATCTTGTAATTGGTCTCTAAAACCAAAAGCACCTCCTGATTGATAATATCCACTTCTTCCTAAAAGTCTACTTTCTAGCGTCTGATAAATACACCAACCATTTAGTAAAATATTGGTTGATTCTAATGGGGTATATACTTGAAGTTTTCCTAATAGAGCCTTCCAATAATTTTTCACACGTTCTAACTCTTGCCTACAATTCTGTAATTTACTATATTTATATGCTATATTTTTACAATCAATGTTTGTTTCTTCTGCCCCTAGTACAAAAGAAATTTCTTTATTTGAAAAACTTTCAATGTCTACTTCAACTTCCAATACAATACAAGCATCTCTACCGATTGCATTACTATTATTTAGTCTAAGTTTCTTAATACCTTCTGGATTGGATAATCCATTTTTTCCTAAAAAGAATTTTTTATCTCCTGTATAACTTTTTATTTTTTCACTAGATGACACATATAATTTTGTATTCTCTATTTCACTGGCATATACATTACATGCTGTTAAAGTATTACTATTTCTATCAAATTTAATGCTAATATTCCCAGATGTTTTGAATTCATCCTCTCCAATTACTGGTTTGATATAATAATATAATTTTAGATGTTTTCGATTTGGTGTTTTATTACTTAAATTTAAAATACCAATTTTACAACTATCTTCTCTTGGAACAAACATTTCTAATTCTTGCACAATTCCTAAATTGCTGTGGATATATTTGCAATAGCCAAAACCATAGATAACATTATAATTTCGATTATCTGGCATTGGGTTTAAGCCTAAAGACCAGCTTTTCTTTGTGTCCATATCTTTTATATAGATAACCTCTGATGGAATATCAAAACTTGGATTATTATTCCAACTAGTTAATCGATTTAATCGACTATTTTTATACCAACTATATCCTCCCATATTTTCTGTGACAATGGTTCCAAATTTTTCATTGGCCATAATATGTGACCATACTGTTGGCAATCGATTTTCTTTATTGGCACGTATCCAATATTCTTTTCCATCTTCTGAAAAAGCCCCATATTCATTATAGTATTTTAAAGCTTTTGTATCTTTTAAAATATCCACATCTTCTGTATTTTCTTCAACAAATTGATTTACATTTTCTTCTTCACTAATTTCTTTATAATTTTCTAAATAGGTTTCTTCTATTTCTTTTAAATTATTTTCTAAATTTCCTTTTGCACAATCAACTGTAATAACAGATATAAATTCTAGAAAAGCAATGTCTTTTTTATCCATTTCCTCTTCATTTAATATAAAAATGCCTGCTTTTATATTTTTTAAATATCCCATATGTTGATTTAATATAGTAGAATCTATTTCTTCTCTTACATAATTTTCATAACTATATTTTTCTTCATCTATAATGACAATTTCTGTTTCTACATTTTTGGTTCTAAAATACTCATAAGCTTTTAGTACTTCTTTTAACCCTTGCACATCATTTGCATTTTTCATTTTTACTAAAATAATTGGTAAATCTCCTGATATTCCATATTTCCACAAATCACTTTGTTTATAATTCTGTGTGTGATTAAATTTCTCTTTTTCTACACTTTTTATAGAATCATCAAACACAATATAAGATAACATCTTTTGATAAATTTCAATGTCTTTTCCTTTCATATTTAAATATCGTGTTTCTGCTTCTACTCTTGCTTTTGACAACTCAAATTCATTTTTTACATTTTCAAATGATGTATATTTTTCTAGGTTTTGAAGCACTTGTTCTTTTTCCTCTTCTACAGATAATATAAAATCGATTACAACTTTTTCCTGTTTCTTTATTTTGATGGTTCTTTTCATAGCTACCACTGGTTCTGTCACAAGTCCTATTTTTTTAGAAAATGGCAATGAATCTTTTACCATTTTTGGTATTTTTAAATTTCCTCTTCCATTAAATTTTTCTTCTTCGATTTCATATTCCAAATCACCAATTCTATCTTCTCTACTTGCATGTAATGTTGTTGCTAGATAGACTTCTTTTTCTCCTAATTCTCTTTTCTTTCTTTTAACAAGTAATGCTTCATTTTTTTCATCATATCCATAGACTAAAAATAGATTATTAAAAGCTGGATGTGCGTAATATTGTTCTTTTGGTGTTAATATAGGTTCAAAATATCCTGTCAATTCTACAATTTCTTCTTCATTTCCTAAATTTTCTATTATCATTCTTCTTAATTCTACTGGTTCATTTGAGGCAACTGTTGTTTTTATCGTTGCTTTTATATTTCCACTTGTTATCTCTTGTTCATTTTTATCTGGCATAAATCGAATTTGGTATTGATTTTCATTTTTTATATTTTGTGAATAACTAGAACTCATAATTTGTTTGTTTTTAATACTTTTGATATAAAATATAATTCCTTGTGTATAATCATCTGTACGTTTAAAATGATTGATATAAATATTTTTATATTTACTAACCCCTTCTCCTTTTTGATTCATTGCTATCATATAATTTTCATTAGAAATAACATTTCCTGTGATTAATTTCTCATCTATTTTCGTATATGTTCTTACAATATAGTCTTCATAATCTTTATATTTTAATTTTTCTACCTTTTCTTTATCTTCTTTTGTGATAATTGCTTTTTCTGGCATTGTCTCTTGAAACAAAATGCTAACTGCTTGTATTTCTGGATTTTTGGTGAATCGTTTTTGCAAGATTAGTTGATTGATTAAGTTATTGATAGATAATAAAATTAATCCTTGATGATGTGCCATATAGGTCTTCACAACCTCTGCCTTTTTCCCTTTTCTAACTCTTTCTGGAGTAAAATCTAAAGATTCATAAAATCCATATTTGCTATACATACCATATTGTTCTAATACTTTTAAGTTTTTAACGACTTCCTTCGGAATATCTGTAATAGCTAACATACTACCATAAGTAGATACCACCATTTCATCTGCTAGTCCTCTTTTTAGTCCAAGCCATGGAATTCCAAATGCTTTATATTGATAATTGGATTGTAAATCTTTTAAATTAAATGCTGCTTCTGATACACCAAATGGTAAATGCATTTCTTCTGCATATTTCATTTGACTCATCATCATGAATTTGCAAGATTCATCTAGTAAGCTACCTTTATATTTGGGAATATTCATGTTTGGCATTAAATATTCAAATGCTGTTCCTGACCAAGAAATCAATCCTTTATATTTTCCTAAAATGGTTAATGTTCTACTTAAATGATTCCAATGTTTTGATGGAATATCTTTTTTCGCGATGGCAACCAAGCTTGCCTGTCTTGCTTCTGTTGCTAACAGGTCATAATACGAATCTGTTAGTTTGTTTTCCTCAATATTATATCCTATTGAAAAGATTTGATGTTCTTGACTATATAAATAGGTAAAGTCTGTTTGTTCAATCATTCTTTCAATAATTTCTAGCATTTCTTTTATTTGATTTTGTACTTTTCCCTTTTCTTCTTCATTTGTGATATCTATTTTTCTTTTTGTTTCTATTATTTCATTTCTTTGTTCTTTTGATACTGTGTTTTCTTTTGATACTGTCTCATATTCTTCTCTATTTTTCTTATGTTCTATACTTTGTTCAAAATGAACATTATCATGGTTTTGTAACTTTTCTTGTATTTCTTCTAAAAATGCTTTTGTCACATATAAATATCCAACAAAATTTCCACTATCTACTGTTGAAATATATCTTGGTCTTAATGGTTCTTTTGTTTTGGTGTCATACCAATTGTATAAATGTCCATTCCATTTTTGTAAACTATCCACTGATGTTACAACTTTGTGCAATAAATTAATGGTATCTGGTAAAGTTTCATATTGTAAATCATAACTTGAAACAATTGCCAAAATGGATAATCCTATATTGGTTGAAGATGTTCTTGTGACAATTTTTTGTTTTCTATCTTCTTGATAATTATCTGGCATCAGATAATTGTTTTCTTTAGTGATATATTTTTTAAAAAATTGCCATGTTTTTCTTCCGATTTCTAAGACATATTCTATTTCTGTTTTATCTAATGTTTCGATTGCTGTTACCTCTTTTTTCTCTTTACTGATATACCACATAATAAAAGGTGTCAAGATCCATAAAATCCCCAATATGGTTTCAATGATAAAATCCCCAAATCCTTTGTTAGTTAATGCAAGTCCTATGGTTACTATTCCCAAAGCAATATTAAACCACATTTGTTTTATATATGACATCACATCATTTTTCGCTTGTTTTTCTGCTTCTTCTGATGTCATCCATTCTAATAGTTTTTTATGACTTATCCATTTTCGATACAATGTTTTTATGATGGCTACACAAGAAACATATGCTTTATATGGTAATACACCTATGGTTATCAATATTCTTAATCCAATTCCTTTATATCCTGATATCCTAGGAGAAAATTTCTTTTGTTTATGCTCCCCTTCTTTTTTTACTAACATAGTATTGAACATCTCTAATATATATGGCATGACAACTGCTATGATACTTATCATAATAAATGGATATGTTTCAAAATGATATACTTTTCCTAGCATAACAAACAAAATTAAAGAAATGATAACCATGATTTCAATCAAACTTCTTCTTAAGTTATCAAATATTTTATATTTTGAAAGACTATTTAATGGGTTTTGTATATTTCCTACTTTACTATTTACTTTACCTTTCAACCAACTAATAATTTGCCAATCTCCTCTTATCCATCTAGATAATCGGTTCATAAAACTATTATATTTTGTAGGATATCCATCCATTAGCATAATGTCTGTTGCTAAACCACAACGTAAATAACAGCCTTCTAATAAATCATGACTTAATACTGTATTTTCTGGTATCGCATTTTTTAATACTTTTGAAAATACCTTTACATCATAAATTCCTTTTCCTGTAAAGATTCCTTCTCCAAAATTGTCTTGATATAAATCAGAAATCGCATTTGTATAAGAATCAATTCCACCTGCTCCTGCAAATATTTGTGTGAATATGGTTTTATAGGAAATATCTAAGTTGATTCCAATTCTAGGTTGAATCATTCCATGTCCTTCTACAACAATATTTTTTTCTTCATCTATGACTGGTTTATTTAAGATATGTGCCATTGCCCCTACCAATTCAAAAGCAGAATTTAAAATTAAATCTGTATCTGCATCTAAAGTTATCACATATTGTATCTTTGGAATACAATCTTTGTATGTTTCTATGGTATTGGTACGAAATACATTTTCTTCATTCCCTAACAGATATTCATTAAATTGTGTCAACATTCCTCTTTTTCTTTCCCAACCTAAATAACAATTTTCTTTTTCATTCCATTCTCTTTTTCTATGAATAAAATGAAAAATCGGGAAATCATTTTCTTTTGAATATTTTTCATTTAAGTTTTCGGCTAATTTCATTCCTGTTTCAATCACTTCATTATCAATTTTTTCTTCTTTCATGGTACTTTCTGAGCAATCACCTAATAAAGTAAAATACAAATTTTTTGATTGATTTGCAATATAATATACTTCCAGTTTATGCATCAATTCTTTTACTTTTTCTTTATTTTTCAAAATGGTTGGAATAACTACCATACATGCATTTTCTTCATCAATTCCTTTTGAAAAATCTATTTTGGGAATTGGTTTTGGTTTTACAATTTTACTTAACATATATTGTATGATTTGTGTCACAATTTCTGATGACGGAATTAATAAAATCAGAAAATTAAATATATATATGCCCACATTTTGAATATATAGATTTAAAATACTGCTAAATACAAATGATACTACAATTGATAAAAAAATATTTGTTGTAATATATAATTTTTGTTTTGTTTTTTCTTCTAAATGTTTTGGAACTCTACACTGTAATTCTTGATAAACTTTTTCAATTCCTTTATCAATGATATAATATCCAATATGCGCCTTTTTTCCCTTTGGTTTATTATCTTCTGCTAATTGTAAAATCTTTTTAGCTATATATATTTCTGATATTTTCGTTTTTTTTGATATTTCTTTAATGATATTTCTATAATAATCTTTTGTATCATTATCCATTTTAGGATATACGCCTGCCGGATCTTGTTTTAAAATTTCTTCTACTCCATTTATTTTTTCAAAAATTTCTAAAAAATTAATTCTTTGTATTGTCTTTATGCTTGTAATACTATTTCCAATAGATACTTTTTTAACAGCAATATCAAAATGTTCTTTTTTGATGACTTCCTGTACTGTCGTCCCTGTCATTTCTACAATTTCATCTAATATTTTCAAATAGCGATATCCTTTTTTTCCATATCGTTTTAGAATATATGACATATATTCTATAAATGGATATTTCACATCATTTAACATATCTTTTTTGATATTTTTCAAATGATATATATGATTTTCTTTCTTATCTTGTGGGTTTTCAATTAGTTTTTGCACAATATTTTCTGCTTTCATTTTCTGTATTTGACTACTATATATTTTTTCACAGATTTCTCTAATATTTTCAATAATGGCTATTTGAAGAAACAAACCAATATTCCAAAATTCCTCCATACTTAATGTCTTTTTTTCTTGATAACTTGCAAGATAATCTTCTAAATCTTCTTTTTCAATCTTATTATCTGTATAAGCTACAATTTCTGCTGCTAATACAAATATTCTGGCAAATCCTTTGTATTTTCCATTCGCAATCCCCAGAAAATTCATATATTTTTTTAATGTTAATTCTTTTTGAATTTGTTTTACTGTTTCTTCTATGATATAAAAATTGTCTAATAACCACTCCCCCGCTGGGTGTGTTGTCATTCCTAATTTGACATGTTCATTTAATAAATTATATACTGTTTTTATGGTTTCATAATTTTCTATTAATTGAGGAATTGGATATGTTTCTTTAGATGGTTTGTTTGTTAAATTATGATTGGATGCAATTTTTTGCAAATGATTTTCTAATTGCTTTTTATCTAATATTGTTCCATCGATTTTTAATATTTTATTTGTTTTCAAAAAAATCCCACTCCTTGCAAATATGTTTTACACATATTGTTTGCAAAGAGTGGATTTTTTATACTCTTCTGTTATTTTTTATCTAAATTTAATGCTCCATTTCATTATCTTCTTCTGCTTTTTCTTTTGCTTCCACTTTTACTTGTCTCTCTTGAAAATAATTACTAAAATTCTTATCTATATCTTGTAATTCATATTCTTCTGGTAAGCCAACATAAGTTTGATTATTTTTTTCATATACTGTACCATTTGATAGATTTCTAATCTGTTCAACATCAATTTCATGATATTGCTCATTAATTAAACCAATTCCTGCAATTGTATTATTGTGTTCAGTGTCTACCAAAACATATACATGTCCTATATCATTTGATTCAACCCATGATTCTCCTGCCTGTAAATCTTTTGTAACTTTTGAAGCATCTTCTATGTAAGAAATTTCTCCATCTTCAGAACGTTTTTCTATAATATGTCCTTCTCCTACATAGTCTTGAAATATAATTCCTAAATCATCTTTATCAATTTTTGCTTGTTCTAATAAATTATCATTATACATATTTAAAATTTCATTTACTATATGGGTATCACCTAGTTCTTCTTGTAAATTTTCTGTACCATCATATTGACTCATATCTCGTAATTCTTGCAAATATTCATCTCTTTTAGTAGTTGAAGTATCACTTTCATTTTCCATTTCAATATTTGTTTTATTATCGGGTTGTTTTCCTTCATTTCCATCTGGTAATAATGCTTGTGCTCCTACTGTAAGTCCTATTGACCCCAATATTGCTATTATTGTGTTTCTAATACCTCTTCTTGTTCTTTTAGCTTCTACTTTTTTAGTTGCTCTTTCTTTACCTTTCTCATTTAGTCTTTTTCCTTTATTTTGTTCTATTCTGTCTATTTCTTCATCTATTTCTTGTTGTTTTTTCGCTTCTCTTCTGGCCTTTATATTCTCCCATATTCCCATTCTACTTTCCTCCTTAGTCTATCTATTTTTATTATATCATAAAAATATAAGTTGTAAAGTTTTTTCTTATTTTTCATTTTTCTCTGCATTTCTTTCACTTTCGACAAAATTCTTCATATGATATATAAAGCAACTTAAGTTGTTTTAGAAAGGGTGATTTTAAAATGGAATATAATAAAAAACCATGTCAAATTTTAGATATCGATGGTGTTATATCTGGAGGAAAACAATTTGATTTAGACATTACTTTACCAGAAGATAACAGAGATGTTATTTATGGAGTTGTAAAAGATTGCTTTAAAGAACCAGTTACAGATGCTGTCGTAAAATTAGTTGAAATTGTTTATGATTGTGGTAAAGAAGAACGTAGAGCAATTGGGCATACGTTTACTGATTGTGAAGGAGAATTTGTATTCGGTCCTTTATGTCCAGGAAAACAATATGCTATCCAAATATGGGTAAATGATACCAAAAAAATTAAAGTTTGCGCAAAATGTCATCATGAAGGAAGATGCTTAAAAGGCGAAAAAAATGAAAAATGTGATTGCTTTTTAGAATCTGAAAAATGTAAAGATAAAAAGGATGAAAAATGTGATAAAAAATGCAATGACAAATGCAATGATAAATATGATGAGAAGTATACTGATAAATGCAATGATAAATACAATGAAATTACTAATATCTAAATTTGTCTTAAAAAGTCAAAATCCAACTTTATTTAAGTTGGATTTTTTATTGACTTATTTTAGTATCTTATGCAATCCCCATCTTTTTTATCATTTGTCTTCCTTTTTTCATCATCCTTCTTTTTGTACTTTTTCCCATTTCTGTATACATCATAGCTGCTCCTGTTACTAATAATCCTCCTATTACAATACCTTTTACAAATTTCATATTCATCATCCTCTCTAAAATCTTATTTTAACTTTCATGTTTAGTATCTCGTATTTTTTGTTTTTTATACCATTTTATAATGGTATATATTTCATGAATAGCAATAATTGCTAAAAATATGCCAAAACATTTTCTTAATAGCTTGACATCAATATTAATGGATATATTAGCCCCAATAATAGCACCTAATATTCCAAATATTGAAATGAATACAGCACTTTGCAAGGCAATATTTTTGTTTTTTAAATTTATTATGATTGCTATTATGGATGTAGGAATAAAAAAAATTAGATTTGTAGCTTGTGCAATATGTTGTTCTATTCCCAACATATATACAAGGAGAAAGATTAATATGGTTCCTCCTCCCATTCCTGTTCCACTGATAATTCCTGATAATATCCCTATTAAAATTTCTATCATAAATTCCCTTCTTAATTAAAAATCATTTTATAGGACGCATAGATTAAAAAAATGGTAAAGGCCATTTTCAAATATTGAACTGGTATCTTTTTTAGTATTTTTGCCCCAATATACCCTCCTATCATTCCACCAATAGCGCAAAGTATAGAAATGCTCCAATCTATATAATTACTCTTATAATAGAAAAATCCACTTGTAATAACCATTGGCAATATACAAAATATTGAGGTTCCTCTTGCTTTTTTGTCTTCCATATTTAATAAATATATTAATGCCGGAACCACAATCATTCCTCCACCTGTTGAGAAAAGTCCACTTACAATTCCAGCCAATATTCCTATTATGATTTTTCTTGCTATATTTTTCATATTTTGTATTTTTTACAAATTTTCGTTTTTTATGCACTTACTCTTGCATTTATATAAACAGAATCGGCTTTTATCTTTCTCAACTATCAATTTTCTTACATTATAGGAAATTGATTATAGAAAATTGCATTTCCTATAATGCAAAAAATAAAATTGCACAGAAAAATTTTAATCATTTTACTATTTTTTTTCTAATTCTTGAAAAATTGCTTCTGCTAATTGTGTAATTCTTTTATCACATTTTAGCATTTGGGCAATAATTTCTTTTCGTAGCTCTTCATCTTTTACATTTTCTACTACATCCAAAAATTTTTGTAATTCGAATAAATATATTTCATCTTGATTTTTCCATTGACTTTCTTTGGCATTTTGTCCATCATTTCCATCTTTTTGCATTTTTCCCTCCTATTGCTATATTTCTATATATGATTTCCACATTTTGATATCATATACCAAAAAAATATAAAGATGACAGTTTTTTTATAAAATGTCATCTTTATTATATAACTTACTATTCTATTCTTATAAATCAATATTCTTATAAATCAATATTCTCATCTTTTATATAATATTTTGTTCCTACCATTTCATCTGGCAAATATTGTTGTTCTACATAGTGTCCAGGGAAATCATGAGGATATAAATAACCATTACTATACCCTAAATTTTTCATATCTTCAATTGGTGCATTTCTTAAATGCATTGGTACTTCTCCTGTTTCTTTATTTTTTACATCTTCTAAAGCTTTATTAATTGCTAAATAGCTTGCATTTGATTTTTTAGATAATGCGACATATATTGCTGCTTCTGATAAAATGATTCTGGCTTCTGGCATCCCGACCATATGAACAGCCTGCATAGCAGAATTAGCAACAACTAATGCTTGTGGATTTGCCAATCCTACATCTTCTGAGGCACAAATTACAATCCTTCTTGCTAAAAACATAGGATCTTCTCCTCCATTTAAAGCTCTTGCTAAATAAAATACAACCGCATTAGGGTCAGAGCCTCTCATAGATTTAATAAATGCACTAATATTATCATAATGTGCTTCCCCATTTTTATCAAATATGGCTTTTCTATCTTGTACACTATTTTTTATAATTTCATCTGTAATATGAATATATCCATCTGTATCCATATTGGTTGTTAACACTGCGACTTCTAATCCATTTAATGCAGTCCTAACATCACCATTGGAAATAATCGCTAATTTTTTTAAAGTTTCATCTTCTATTTTTAAATTATATTCTCCTAATCCATCTTTTCTAGTAATTGCATTTTTTAAAATTGTAAAAATATTTTCTGTTGTTAATGGCTCTAATTTGATAACCATTGACCTAGAAATCAAAGCTTTATTTACTTCAAAATATGGATTTTCTGTGGTTGCTCCAATTAGAATAACGGTTCCATTTTCTACATAAGGAAGTAATGCATCTTGTTGTAATTTATTAAATCTATGAATCTCATCAATAAACAATATACTTTTTCCGGCTGGATTTATCATAAAATTTTTGGTTTCTTCTACGACTCTTTTAATATCTGCTACTCCTGAAGTAACTGCATTAATTTTATAAAATTTATATTTTGTGGTTTCACTAATGACTCTCGCTAATGATGTTTTTCCACACCCAGGTGGGCCAAAAAGAATAATGCTAGATAATCTATCAGCCTTTATGGTTCTATATAAAATTTTTCCTTTTCCTAAAACATGTTCTTGCCCAACATATTCTTCTAGGGTTCTTGGTCTCATTCTAAATGCTAATGGTTCATTACTATTCATTTTTCTACATCCCTTTCTTAAGGAATAAATTTGGTTAGAAAAGATTTAAATTTTAACTATGATGACACACTTGTTACATTCTCTGTAAACTTTAGGTTTATATCTAAAATGATTTTGGCAACGTCAAAACTATTATTATTTTTTAACCTTTCTAATTTGCTAACATGGTTAATCCTTTCTTAATCAAATCTTCTGTTGTTAAATTTGTTTTATCTATTTTCATAAATGCTTTTTCAATCTCTTTTTTGTTATATCCTAAAACTTGCAATGCTGCTATTGCTTCTTGTACTTTGTTATCATCTTGAATCATTTGTTTTACTTTCATACTTGTTTCACTCATGTCTTTATTATTTTTTGAAGCATTTTCTAATTCTTGAATTTGTTGCTCTTTCTTGATTTTGTCTTTTAATTCTAAAATAATTCTTTTTGCTGATTTAGGTCCAATTCCTGGAATGGATGTTAATACATTGATATCTTCTGATACAATTGCTAACACAAATTCAGATGGTGTACATACAGCAAGCATGGCCAATGCTGTTTTAGCTCCAACTCCACTAACTGATAATAATAATTCAAACATTCTCAATTCTTCATTAGAATTAAATCCATATATACTAATATCGTCTTCTCTAACTCTATAATAGGTATATACTTTTACTTGTTCTCCTATGTTTCCTAATTTCTCCATTCCAATACTTGACATGAATACTTTATATCCTAGTCCTCCTACATCAATGACCACATATTCTGTCATTTTCATTTCTAATGTTCCTTTTATATATGCTAACATATCTTCTTCCTCCTTTTATGATTTGACAACTTTTATGTATCATAAAAATAAGTAGCTTCTAAATCTGCTTCATGTGTTAATAAGGCAATTGGATACTTGGTGTAAGAAGCCCCTATGGCATTATATAATTCTTTTGGTTCTGTATATCCCATATGCCAACGAATTGCATATTTTTCTTCTGGTGTTAATTTCATATATTCTGTTATCATCATAACAGATTTTTCTCCATGACCATATGGAATGGTATCTTCAATTGTATAATATGGTACTTTTTCCCATACACCTAATGCATTTTTTGCATTTCTATAATCGACTTTATAAAAATTGGTTTTACAGATGTCATGTAATAGCCCAATGATAATAATAGATTCTTCTGGTACGGTTACACCTTTTATATTGTGTTCTACTTTATGTTTTAAAATTTCATATACTTTTAAACTATGTTCTACTAATCCACCTTCATGGTCTCCATGAAATCTAGTACTTGCAGGTGCTTTAAAAAAATCTGATTTTTCTAAAAAATTGATAATATCTTCTATTCCTTCTCGATTTACTTTTCTCAATAAATTTAAAAATTCTTCCTTCATTTTTTGCTTCATTCCTCTCTACATTTATCTTTTTTCGTATACAATCATGTTAAGCTTCTTCGATTCGTTAACACATGCTTTTTTATTCTTTCACATTATATAAATTCTATCTAAAAAAGTCAATATGTTTTCGAACTTTTGTTTAGTCTCTTTTCCCAAACTTACATCTTAATATCTAAGATATAAAAATTTCTTTTTATGAAATTATTAAAGAGAAACCTCTCCTTTATATATATAAGGTTTCTCTTGCAATATTATCTATCAATTTCTTTTCTTGATTTTTCAATTGCTTTTGAACATTCATTTATTTGAGCAATTTCTTCGTCAGAATATACTTTTTCTGGTTCTTCATCACACACATATTCTAATAATCTTCTTACCCAACTGTTTTTTTCATTTCCTTTTTCATCATATCTAGCAGAATGATGTGTCACCTTTGTAATAATTTCTGGATGATTTCTTGCTTCCTTTCTTAATTTGGCAATATCAAACTTTTTACCTTTAATAAGCTCTGGCTCTAGATTTTCATATTCTTCTATAGGTAAACCAAATGTTGCTGTACTATTTCCTGGTTCTATTTGACCATATTTTTTACCATACAATTTTTCTATAATTACTTTTTGTGTGTTGTGTAATTTGACAATTAAATATCCGCCTACATATTTTCTACTATAGTTTTTATCTAACAATGCTAATAGTTTCCATCTCTGATATGGATCTGTTACTGTATTTTTACCACTTGTTAGCCCCTCTTCTTTCTCTTTTTTCTCTCTGGTTGTCGTGTTTTCTCCTTTTATATCTGATGCATATGCAGAAATATAGTGTTCTACTAATTTTTCTCTTTTCTGGACATTGTCACCATATGTTGTATATATTAATATCAATTTTTCTGTTTCATCCATATCTGGATTTTGTAATATTTCTTCTATACTTACTTTTTCTTTTTCAGATTCAAAATATGTTCTTGCATCACTTGTTCTCAAATCTCCTTGAAGAGTTAATTTCTTTACTAATTCATCTTTTCCATATTCTAATACTGTTTCTAATGTCAATAAATTATCTTTATATAGTTCGATTATATCTTCTTGTGTAATATTGGTCATATGTTCTAGTATTCTTTTGTCTGATTGAATCTTTTCACTTTCGTCTAGATTTGCTCTTTCTAATGTTTGATATAATAATCCATATCTTTTATATTTCAAATTTGCTTCTAAATTCGTATTTTTGCGTTTCTTTTCTTTTTTAGCCTCTTGATATAGATTTGCTAATTCTTCTTCTCTTAGTTCAACATTTATCTTTTGTTCTTCTGGTAATTTTTCGTTTATTCTTTTAATTGTGTCTAAGTTTATTCTATTTTGTATATATACATCTAAGATATTTCTTGATGTAAAAATTCCTTCTTGATAATATTGATAAATCTGATTCTCTTCTAATGGTATTGGATATCTCATAATTGCTTCTTTTATGTCTCTCTCTTGAATTCTTCCTTTATCAAATGCTTCCATAACCAATTCTTTCTCTCCATAGCTTTCAAGAATATCCATACTAATGACATGATCACTATATAAGTTCATTAACATTTCATTACTTAACTCATCTTCTAATATGTTTACAATATTATCTCTGTCTTGCATTCCTAATGCATTGTGTAATGTTATCAGATTTTCATATTTTTTTCTTTTTTCTTGAATTTCTTGATTTTGTTCTTCATTCTGTTCATCTACATGATAAATTTCTTTATATAAATTTGCAATTTCTTGAATGTCATAAAGTTCTTCTATTCTTCCTTGTATCTTCTCTTCTTTTCCACTTTCTATTCCTTCTACAGTCATTTGTAGTCTTTCTTCTGGTGTTAATAATTCCCAAGCTTCTTCATTATTTAAGTCAATGTTTTGATTATCTGTAAATTTTTGTTGCTTAATTTTTTCTTTGATTTCTTCGAAATTCATATTTTTTTGTTTAGCATATGCTTCTACCTTTTTTAGATTAAATGCTCCACATGCATATAATCCTACTAGAGTTTCTTCTGATACAGGATAGCTCATTGCAATTGTATATAAAGTTGCATTATTTAATTTTTTTCTTTGTGCTAAATATAGAAGATTTTCTTCCTTTTGTGCCAATTTTCTCAATTTGTCTTTGGAGCAATATTCTTCATAACCATGAGTATCCTTTAATGTTTTGCTTCCACTAATTAAATCATCATCTGTGTAATATTCTTTAGTTTCACTATTCCATTTAGATAACATTGCATAAATTTTTTGTTTTCCTACGACAATATTGTCATTATCTTTAATTGTTGTCTTTTCATTAATATTTTCTAAAAGTTCCTCTAAGCTGTCTAAAAAAGTAATGTCTTTTTCATCTAATTTTGCACCTTTTTCTAAATTTTCATTTATATACCACGCATAAGTTAAAATACATTTTTCCGTATTAATATATGGTTTAAGTTTTTCTAATTCTGATTGTACTTCTCTATTATACTTTTCTTTATCAATGATTTTTGTTTTCTCTATTATGTCTTCTTCACTTGTTGTTTCTCTAATTTCATTCCAAAAGTTCATTCTCTCTTCTTTTGTAAATCCTTGTTTTTCTAGAAAATCATTTGTAATTTCAAAAAACTTTTTTCTTCCCATACTTTCATCTTCTAATATAATCTTTAATATTTCAAAAAGCATTGTAAAGTTCGTATTAGGAAGTTTGTCTTTTATCTGATCATACAGCTTATTGCTTTTATCTATTCTCTGTCCATAAATAACCGTTTTTGAATCTAATATAGTAAATTCAGCATCCTCTGCTCCTATCTTATTTTCTAAAGTTTCTACTTTTATGAACTCCTCTGGTTTTATATATTTTTTAGCAAAAGTAATAGCTTTTTCTAACTCTTTTTCTGCTTGCTTTGTTAAAAAAGATACTCCTCCTTCTTTATTTTTATCATTTGCTTCTTTATATTTATCACTTAATTCCTGCCATCTTTTTACAATAATGATTAATAATTTTTTAAACTGAATATATTCTGCATTATTTTGAATATATTCTTCAATTCTTCCGCCTTCTTTTATACTTTGTCCTCTATACAAGATTTCAATTGAATCTCTAACATCTTGTTCATCAAGAGCTAAATTAACTGTTTTTAATAATGCTTGTATTTCTCTTAATAATGCCATATCTTTTTCATTCCCTTCTAAGGTATAATTTAACTTTCATTCAAGTTACACTTTTGTTCTTTAATCTATATTTTGTTCTATTATTCGTTCTTCTAAATCTGTTAAGATATTTTTATTAATGTTAATTTCTATATTTTCTTTTTCTTTCATTTCCTTTATTTTATCCATATCTACCTTTTGTTTTGTCAAAATTAATGCATATTCTCCTTCATTATCTGCTTCTAATTGTTCAATTGCGTCTTCTATATCCTTTGCATCATATATTTCTATTTCAATAAAATTCTCATCGCAATATCGTATGATGTCTTGTTGAATGTCTTCAAATTCTTCATCATCAATGTATAAAGCTACATTATATATTGGCCTATAATACACATTTGGAATTTTTGCTTTTAACAATTTCGAATATTGTGCTTTATCTTGCAGAACAATAATTTTTATTTCTTTTTTCAATGTTTCTATATCCAATGTTCTGATAACAGTAATATGTATATCTATTTTTAGTTCTTTTAATACTTCTTCAATGATTTTTGCAATCACACTGTTTGTTCCTAACATCGTTTCATTCACACATATCGTTAAATTGGTATTGCTACAAATGGCTTTTATAGCCAGAAGATATGTCATATATGGATTTCCATTATGTGTTATGATGACATTTTCATCTGTAAATTCTCCCATATCTTTCTCTTTTATATTTTCAGCAATTTGTATAAATCTATTAATATTTACTTTCATTTTATAATGTTGTTTATCTATTTGATTTGCTTTATAAATATTTTTTTCTTCTTCTTTCATTTTTTTTATAATTTTATTTAGTAAATTCTCTTTCTTACTTTTCTCCATTTTTCTTCACCCATTTTATTATAGCTTTTATCTCAGCTTTTTTCAATTGTATTGTTCTATTTTTTATTGGTTACGCACACCAGCTAACTATTCAGTGGTATAGATATTTGATATTAAACGAGTTCTTGTATATTTATTTTTCATAAATGACAAATGTGATTGGAGTGCTTGTAGCCTTTCTTGATATAAAAGAAATGAGGAAGCGGGAATAGCGAGAGGCTCGTTTCTTTTATCGTTAGAAAGGCTAGAGCACGTATTGAACCGAGGAATTTATGAAAAATAAATATACAAGAACTCGTAATTAAAAATATTATACCACTGAATAGTTACACACCAGATGTGAAAAATAATAAAAATATAATTTAGTCTAATTTATAAATTTTTTTAAAAAAGAAAAACAATTAGAAATCTTCTATTCTAATTGTTTTTCTTTTCATTATCTTATATTCCAATTTTTTATTCTTTCAATTGCTTTTAATGTATTTTCTTTTGTTCCAAATGCAGTTAATCTAAAATATCCTTCTCCATGAGGTCCAAATCCACTTCCTGGTGTTCCTACAATATTTACTTCTTCTAGTAGTTTATCAAAAAATTCCCATGAGGTCATTCCTTCTGGTACTTTTAACCAAGCATATGGTGAATTAACAGCTCCATATACTGTAAATCCTGCTTCTTCTAATCCACTTTTTATAATTCTTGCATTTTCTTTATAATATCCAATATTTTCTTCTATTTGTTTTCTTCCTTCTTTTGAATAGGTAGCTTCTGCTGCTCTTTGCACAATATATGATACTCCATTAAATTTTGTACAAGTTCTTCTATTCCAAAGTTTATTTAAATCAACTGTTTCTCCATTTTTTGTATATCCTTTTACTGTTTTTGGAATGACCACATAAGCACATCTAACACCTGTAAATCCTGCTGTTTTTGAATAACTCTTAAATTCAATGGCTACATCTTTTGCACCTTCTACTTCATAAATACTATGTGGTATATCTTTTTCTTCTATAAAGGCTTCATATGCTGCATCATATAATATAATACTGTTGTTTTCTTTTGCATAATCTACCCAAACTTTTAAATCTTCTTTAGTTAATACAGTTCCTGTTGGATTGTTTGGAAAACATAGATATATCATATCTACTTTTTCCTTTGGTAAAACTGGTTTAAAATCATTTTCAGCTGTTACTGGTAAATATACAATATTTTCATATGTTCCTGTTTTCTCATTATATTTTCCGCTTCTACCTGACATGACATTTGTATCTAGATATACTGGATATACTGGGTCTGTAATGGCAACCTTATTATCTTGTGCAAATATATCAACAATATTACCACAATCACATTTTGCTCCATCTGATACAAATACTTCGCCTGGCTCTATATCTACTCCTCTTGCTTTATAATCATTTTCTACAATGGCATTTCTTAAAAATTCATATCCTTGTTCTGGTCCATATCCTTTAAAACCTTCGGCTGTTCCGATTTCATCAACTGCCTTATGCATTGCTTCTAAACATGCTGGAGCAATTGGTTTTGTAACATCTCCTATTCCTAATTTGATAATTTCTTTATCTGGATTATTTTTAGTATATTCTGCTACTTTTTTTGCTATTGTAGAAAATAAATAGCTATCTTGTAAATTTAAAAAATTTTCATTTATATAACTCATATTTTTCATTCCTTTCTTTTATTCTTTAGGCATATCAACTAATTCACCTTCAAAAACAGTCACTGCAGGTCCTGTCATATATACATGATTATCTTCTTTGTTCCATTCAATTTCTAAAGTTCCACCTAATAATTCTACATTTACTATATTATCTGTTAATCCATTTAAGCTACATGCTACAACTGATGCACAAGCACCTGTGCCACAAGCTAGTGTTTCTCCAGCACCTCTTTCCCAAACTCTCATTTTAATATGACTTTTATCTACAATTTCAATAAATTCCACATTTGTTTTATTTGGAAATGCTTTATCTACTTCTAAAAGTTTCCCATAGGTTTCTACATCAAATTCTTCTGTATTTTCTACAAAAGTAATCGCATGTGGATTTCCCATTGAGACACATGTAAATTTGAATTCTTTATCTTTCGCTTTTAATGTTAAATTTTTTACTGGTTCTTCTTCTGAAACAACAGGTATTTCTTTTGGTGTAAGGATTGGCTCTCCCATATCCACTCTTACTGTTTTTACCTTTCCTTTTTCTACATTTAATTGTAGTGTTTTTACACCTGCTAATGTTTCTATGGTAACTTCTGTTTTATTCGTAAGACCTTTGTCGTATACAAATTTTCCTACACAGCGAATTCCATTTCCACACATTTCTGCTTCACTACCATCTGAATTAAACATCCTCATTTTAAAATCCGCAATCTCACTTTTACATATTAGAATCAATCCATCTGATCCAATCCCGAAATTTCGATTGCTAACAAATTGAGCTAGAGATGATTCTTTTTCTATATTTTGATGAATGGCATCCATATAGACATAATCATTCCCTAGCCCATGCATTTTTGTAAATTTTATCATTTTATTCTCATCCCTTCCTAAAGGCACAAATCAAGTTGGAAAAGAATTAAATTTTGGCAAGGAAAATTTTATTTAAAAGGCAAGGGCGCATACTATTGTATGTAACCGCGTTTTAAATGAAATTTGACGCAGACAAAATTGTAATTATTTTTCAACTTTCACCTCTTTTAGGTATTAATAACCAATGAAATATAATTATATCTCATTGGTTCAAATTTTATCATATCTAGTAATTTTTGTAAAGTTTATTTAATGTATTCTCTATCTTCTGCATATGAAATATCCTCTCTTGTAAATCCCCATGGATTATCTGATACTAAAATTCTCCACAAAGAAGCATATGGCGCTTGTATAAAATCCCCATTCAAATTTTCTAAATCTATCTTAGGTAATACGGTTAGAGGATTAATGGTATAATCCAATCCTGTTTCATCTGTATTTGTTTTACGTATTTCTAGATGTAAATGTGGTACTCTAGAACCTCCACTACATCCTGTTTTTCCAATAATCATCCCCTGTGTTACAATGTCTCCAGGTTTTACTAGAATCTGACGTAAATGGCCATATACCACTCTTTTGCCATCGTCATTTAAAATTTCAACTTTATTTCCATATCCATCATTAAAAGCATCATATCCTTCCGTTGTTGTCCCATCAAATTCAGCTAATAGTACCTTTCCTTTTGCAATTGCTTTCACTTCTGTTCCAATATCTGCTGTAATATCAAATCCAGAATGTGCTCTTTCCTTAAATAATACATAATGATTTTTTCTTATTCCATACTTGTCATGTTCTGCTACTTTATATTTTGGTTGTATAGGCCATATATAACTCTCCATTTTCATTCCTTTCCTTAGAACATAACATCCCAACCTTTCTATGTCCTAAATTTCTATATCTTGTTCACTTTCTATTTGTTTTAATCTTTGCTTTAGCTTAAGAATTTTATTTGCTTTACTTTGTATATCTTTTACATTTCCTGTATATTTACAAGGATAATGTCTAGCTCTATTTAATCTTTTAAATTCTTCTTTTTCATAATCTAGTTGTTCTTTTAATATAGTTTGTTTTCTTTTAGTTGATAATTGTTTATTTTGAGGATTATAACCATATAATACATTTAATTTATCTTCCATATCTCCTAAATATTGTTTAGCATCTTCTCTTCTAATTCTAGTTATATGAACTTCTCTGTCTCTTCCCTGTCTTCTTTTTACAAATAAACTATCTTTTAGTCCAAAAAATTCTGAAACATATTTAGAGGACAAATTTTCTCTATGTAAAGTTGAACATAAAAAAATTTCTTTATTTTGTGGATTTTTAAAAAATCTATTAATATGCTTTTTTATGCCCTCATATACTAAAATTCTTGCTGTTCCACTATGTCGTTTGTTTGGAGCAGTAAGATATGTATCTATTTCTATGCTATTTCCAGTATTCGCTGAATAATATTGTTCTTCATCAAATGTTGGCTCTTCATATATTTTCAATTTTCCTTTTGTTAATATTTCTTGATGCTCTTGTTGCAATTGTATCATTTTTTCATATTCTAAAACATCTTTATTTTTTAATTCTTCTAAATGAATTTCTCTTCTGTATATCCTGCCTATTTCTTCTGCTGTCATCCAGTAAAACTGCTCATATGGTTTCATTGAGTCAGTATTTCCTGTTGTTTCTTGTTTTTTCATGAAATATTCAGCCATGTATGCATTAACCTTTTCTCTCAAAGGACTTTTCTCATCAAATTGATTCTTGCTTTGTAATTCACTTTGAATAAATTCTGTCATATTTTGAAATTGTGGAAATTCGTCAAGTATTTTCTCACGCGCGTAGGCATATGCCTTTAGCTTTTCTTCATAACTCTCTAAAACCACTTTTTTATATTCTGGTTCTGTATATTGTCTTCTTACATATGCTTGATATTTTTCTCCTACCTTAAAATATTTGGTTATATCATTATATGTAAATGGTTTTTGTCCCTGTGTAATATATGCAGCTGATAAAACATCATCGTTATCATCCACACTTATCATAACTGTATTATGCTCTGAATGAACATACTCACTAATGTCTTCTTTTCCTGTAACAAATAATTGTCCGATTCTCCCATGTTTTTCCATATCTATCAAAACATCTTGTTCTAATTGGGCTACTTTATCTAAATATTTCTCTTCGTTTTCTTTTGTCAGTTCTAAAATTTGTAATCCCATTGGCTTCTCCTTTTCATGTGTTTCATTATATCCTGTATTACTGATATATTCAAGTTTTCCTATATATTTTTTAAGAAAATATTCACAAAAACAGTATTAATAACTATTATTGACATTTTTTTGTTTATTATTTTTTCTTATTCAGTAAAAAATTCATAAAATCTTAACTTTTGTATTATTGTAAAAACATAAATATTACTATATAATAAAGAAAAAGATTATATAGAGGTGTCTATGAAACTCTTTAGAAAATTATTATTAATTATTTTTATATTGATTTTAATCGTGGGCATAGTATGTGGTATTATTGGTTTTGTTACTTATTCCAGAGCCTTAGATGAAAAGCCACTCTTAACAAGAACATCAGAAGTAACAGAAGATGAACACTATATTCCTTTTAGTGAGTTATCTCAAGACTATATCAATGCCGTTATCTCTGTTGAAGATAGAAGATATTATGACCATGGTCCTGTTGATTTTATTGGAATTGCTAGAGCTCTTTGGACAAACCTTAGAACTGGTGAATTACAAGAAGGTGGTAGTACCATTACACAACAAGTTGCAAAAAATCTAGTCTTTACCCAAGAAGAAACTGCAACGAGAAAATTAGGAGAATTATTTGCTGCTTATGATTTAGAACAAAAATTTTCAAAAGATGAGATTTTTACTTTATATGTTAACAGTGCTTATTTTGGAGATGGCTATTATGGTATCTATGATGCTAGTATGGGATATTATAATAAAGAACCAAAAGATTTGAATTTAGATGAAGCTTCTATGCTTGCTGGTGTTCCAAATGCACCTTCTGTGTATGCTCCAACGGTTAATCCAGATTTAGCAAACCAAAGACAAGCTCATGTTTTAAATACCATGGTTGAAAATGAGTATATTACACAAGCACAGGCTGATGAAATTATAGATAATAAATAATTTTAAATATATATGCAAAAAGTAGATGAAATACTAATTTCATCTACTTTTACTATCAATTAAGACAAGCATAGTCTTTCTTTTTATATATTCATTTCTTTATAATCTATTATCTAATTTTCCCACCACCTAAAACAATTCCATCTTCATCATAAAATACAACAGATTGTCCTTGGGTAATTGCTCTTTGTGGTTCTTGAAATACCACTTTTATGGTTTCATTTTCTTTTATGACTTTTGCCTTTGCTTCTTTTGCTCTATATCGAATTTTTGCAAAACATTCTAATCCTTCTTCTAATTTATTTTCAACATCTACAATCCAATTTAAATGAATTGCTTCCAATTGATTATTATATAATTCTGTTTCTGTGCCAACAATGACTTGATTATTTTTGATATCTAATTTTACAACATATAATGGTTCTTTATAGGAAATTCCTAAGCCTTTTCTTTGCCCTATTGTATAATTAATTAATCCATTATGGGTTCCCAAAACTTCTCCTGTTGTTAAAACAATTTTTCCTTTTTGTGGTTGTTTTTGCATATTTTCTTTTAAAAATCTTTGATAATCATCATCTTTAATAAAGCAAATTTCTTGGCTGTCCTTTTTATTGGCAATTTCTAATCCATATTCTTCTGCCAATAGCCTTGTATCTTCTTTACTTTCATTATCTTGCAATGGAAATAAAATATGTTCTACTTTTTCTCTTGGAATGGTGTATAAAAAATAGGTCTGGTCTTTTTTCTCTTCATTGGATTTTCTTAAGACATATTGTTTATATTTTTCTGAATATTCTTTTTTTGCATAATGACCTGTTGCAATATATTGACATCCTAGATCTTTTGCCTTGTCATAAAAAGTACCAAATTTCAAATATTGATTACATTCCACACAAGGATTTGGTGTTCTTGCATTTTCATACTCAGAAATAAAGGTATCAATCACATGACATTTAAATTCTTTTCTACAATCAAAAACATGATGCTCAATCCCTAATTTTTCACATACTTTTTTGGCATCTTTTATGGCTTCCTCATTTGGTTCATCTAACAAATTCATTGTACAACCAATAACTTCATATCCTGCTTTTTTTAAAAGAATGGCTGACACAGAACTATCTACGCCGCCACTCATTCCTAATAATACTTTTTCTTTCATTAAAATTCCTCATTCTTTTTTACTTTATTCTTATTACTTTTTTTCTAAGACATATTTATATTATAATTAATCTATCTTATATTTTTCTTTCACTTCTTCTAATGCTTTTGATAATTGATCCGGACAAGATGTTCCTCTTGTACCACAAGGAATCCCTTTTAATCTTTTGATAGCTTCATTAATATTCATTCCTTCTATTAAATTAGAAACACCTACTGTATTTCCTGCACACCCTCCAACAATAGTTAATTTTTTTATAATATTACCATCTAATTCAATAATCATTTCTCTTGAACAAACTCCACTAGGTCTATATCTATATTCCATGATGATTCCTCCTGCTTTTCTTATTTTTCATCTAAATCTAATGTAATATGTACATCTTTTAATTGTTGTTCTGTAACAACAGATGGCGCTCTCATTAATAAATCTCTTGCTTTTTTATTCTTTGGAAATGCAATAACTTCTCTAATATTTTGTGAATCTGTAATTAGCATAATCATTCTATCAATTCCAGGTGCTGCACCTGCATGAGGTGGTGTTCCATATTGGAATGCGTTATATAAGGCACCAAATCTATTTTTTACATCTTCTTCGCTATATCCTGCAATTTCAAATGCTTTTACCATGATTTCTGGATCATGATTTCTAACAGCTCCTGATGCCATTTCATATCCATTACATACTAAATCATATTGGTATGCTAATACATCTAATGGATTTTTATTTTCTAAAGCTTCTAATCCACCTTGTGGCATTGAAAATGGATTATGACTAAAATCAATCATTCCTTCATCAGACAATTCATACATTGGAAAATCGACAATAAAGCAGAATTTGTATACGCCTTTCTCAATTAAGTCTAATCGTTTTCCTAATTCAATTCTAACTAGACCTGCAATTTTTTGTGCTTTTTCAAATTCATCTGCAATAAAGAAAACACTTCCATTTTTTTCTAGTCCAAAGTCTTTTTCTAATTTTTCTTTGATTTCGTCTGTAATGAATTTTGCAATACCACCTTGCACATTTCCTTCATTGTCTAGTTTTGTCCATGCTAATCCTTTTGCACCTACTTCGTCTGTTGTGGCAAATTCGCCCATTTTATCAAAGAATTTTCTTCCTTGCTCTGCTCCATTTGGTACAATAATCGCTTTGATTGTTTTATCTTTAAATGCATTAAAATCAGAATCCTTAAATACCTCTGTTACATCTTGAATAATTAAAGGATTTCTTAAATCTGGTTTATCAATTCCATATTTCTCCATTGCTTCTTTATATGGAATTCTGATAAATGGTCCTTTATCTACTTTCCAATCTGTAAATTTTTCAAATGTATATGGTACAACTTCTTCTATAACTTTAAAGACATCATCTTGTGTAGCAAAACTCATTTCAAAATCTAATTGATAAAATTCTCCTGGTGCTCTATCTGCTCTTGGATCTTCATCTCTAAAACATGGTGCAATTTGATAATATTTATTAAATCCACTAACCATTAATAATTGTTTAAATTGCTGTGGTGCTTGTGGAAGTGCATAAAACTCCCCTGGATTTAATCTACTTGGCACTAAATAGTCTCTTGCACCTTCTGGTGAAGAATTTGCTAAGATTGGTGTTTGAATTTCAGTAAATTCTAATTCGTCCATTTTATCTCTTATCGTTTTTAATATTTTTGAACGTAATAAGATATTATTGTGTAATTTTTCATTTCTTAAATCTAAAAATCTATATTCTAATCGTAAATCTTCTCTAACTTCTTGGTCTGTATTAATTTCAAAAGGAAGTACATTTTTACATTTTCCTAATACTTCTATCTTTTCCGCAACAACCTCAATATCTCCTGTTTTCATATGTGGATTTTTGCTTGCTCTTTCCACAACTTCTCCCTCTATGTGAATACAACTTTCTGTGTGTAATTCTTTTACAAATTTCTTTAATTCTTCATCATTGACAACAATCTGCGTGATTCCAAATTCATCTCTTAAATCTATAAAAGTCATTCCACCTAAATCTCTTATTTTTTGAATCCATCCTGCTAATTCAACATGTTCTTTTACATTTTTGATATTTAATTCTCCACAAGTTTTCGTTCTATACATTTTTATTCCCCCTGTTTGTTTTATCTTACCTATATTACCATAATTTTCGCTATTTTTCAATGGTTATGTATAAGAAAGTATCAGCAAATATTTTTTCTTTCTTCATTGATAAAGGAAGCTAACAGATTGTCAGCTTCCTTTTTGTGAGGTTAACCGGTTTTGTTTTGTTACTACCTCCACAATATTGCTAATTGATAGAATATGATATTGCATTATTTCTATCTGATTCGCATATTGTGGTAAATGAATTTTAGCCCACTCACACATCGGAACCATGTATTCCTGGTTTTCCTTTGTGTAGGCTTCCATTTCCTTATAACTTGCCTTCGCCAAGAAAGTACAAGTATGAGCTCTGTTGGCAAGTTTCTCCAAAATTGCCCTTGGATCTTCCTGAATTCTTTTATAATATTTAGGAAGTGGCATCGCTTTATCAGAAACAATATCTACAATCCTTATTACCTCCGGATTAATTCCACTATTTCTGACATACTCATCTGCCCCTTTTGCCCAATGGGCTTTTTCATGTAGCAATGCTGATGCATTAGTAACATCATCCATGATTCCTAAATTCAGCAAGTATGCACTTACTCTTAATGGATGAATGATAAATGGGTCTCCACTTGTCCTAAAAGCTCCTTCATAGAACTTTTGTGCCATCAATAATGCCTGATATGTATTTGGCATATTTTCTTTCATGGCATTCATTTCTATGAAATCAATCATCTCTTTATAATTTTGCGTCTGTCTTGTAATTTCCTCTTGCATTCCTAAAAGAGATGCAAGGGACTCACAGATGGAGACAATTAAGTTTTCCAATATTTTTATTATATTAGAAAACTGTGGATGCCTTCTCTTTCCTTCTGCACACAATGGGTATATGTACTCACTCGTCTCACGAATATATTTTATTCTTCGTGATTCTTTGAATACCTGCATTGTTGTGCAGTTGTTTGCTCTGTCAGAAAGCTTAATTAATGTTGCCTTCCAACTTTTGAGGATTCCCATAAAATACTCTTTTGGATTATATGGTTCTCCTTTCGGAGGCTTAGATAGTATGTTTACAATGATCCATACCTCTTCCTCCAAATGGTATACATCCACCATTTCTCTTCCTTTATTAGGAAGTTCACAGTCTTCAACGACATCATGTAACACTGATGCTGCCAAAAGAATGTCACATTGGTGTTTTACCCAAGAATCATTTTTTTCTGGATACCATGCTTTTAAATATTTCTCTACATTTAAAAGCATCAGTGTCTTACATACCATCAAAGGATGTATAATGTATGGTTCTCCACCATCCCGATACTGTCCTTCATGATATTTAACCGCCAATTCCAATGCAATCAGCAAATTCCGCATATTATTTGCCATTGCATAAGCTTTTATTTGGCGATACTCTTCTTTCCATCTCTCTATTTTTAAACCGGTCTTTTCTTTCATTGTCCTCAACCTCCTTTGATGAATCTAGGATTTCCAAACAACAACAATATTATATATCCTTTTTCATATTATGTCAATCTCTTTGCTTTTCTCCATGATGAAGGGATTTGGGGGACAGACTCATTTTTCCCTTTTGTCCAATTGGGGACGTTTCTGTTTGGGACATTTTAGAGATAATATAGAGATATAATTATTTAGGAATAGATATACATATAATTATATAAGTCTACAAGTGTAATATAAGAATATTATAACTGCATCTATTTTATTGGTTTACTTTTATTTATTTCTAAAATGTCCCAAACAGAAACGTCCCCAATTGGACAAAAGGGAAAAATTGAGTCCGTCCCCAAAATCCCTTGCAGTTTTTTTTATTTAATGGTATGATATTTTTGATAGGAGTGAGTAGATTATGAAACAACCAGAATTTGATTTTTATGATAAAACAAGTTTAAAATCATATAACTTAGATAAAACCATGCGTTATCAATTAGATATGTTAGATACATTAGATGTTTTTACAAGAAAGCATTGTGAAAATGTGGCAGCTTTAACTTGTAGGCTTTGTGAATACTTACATTGTGACAAAGGCTTTACAGAATATTGCACAATTTGTGCATACCTTCATGATATCGGAAAATTATTTATTCCACCTTCTATTTTACAAAAACCTGCCAAATTAACTGATGAAGAATTTGAAATCATGAAAAAACATACAACTTTAGGGTATGAAATGTGTATGAAGGATTTAAAATTAAGACCTTATGCAGCTGGTCCCTTATATCATCATGAAGCTTTAAATGGTACTGGATATCCTCAAGGATTGACCAAAAATAAAATTCCTTATGAAGGTCAAATTATACGAGTTGCTGATGAATATGATGCCATTGTTAGTAAAAGACAATACAAATCACATATTGGTATATCTGATACTTTAAAAATTTTAATTGATGAAACCAAACCTTCTGTTACACCAGATTATTCTGGAACATTAAATCACCTTGCTAAAGAAGCAAAACTTGGTAAAAGTAATCCTGTCATTGTTCGTACCTTATTCAAGGTTGTTATTGATGATATTGGTTATGAAATTACTTGTACCCAAAGTTATCTTGAAACATTAACAGAAAATATTAAACGTTTAAAACAAATGTTAAAATATAAAGCTAAGATGGAAAAAGCCAAAAGTGAAAAAGACAAGCATTATTATGAAGAAGGCATTTATGTATTAGCAGAACCTGGAGAAACAGTAGATAATTTAGAACAAATTCATCAAGAATATATTGAAGCATACAACACTAGAAAAGCGATTATTGATAATTTATATAAAGAAATTAAAATTATTAAGAAATTAAGAGTATAATATATAAAAGAGGATTTATATAAAATTAAATCCTCTTTTATTCTTCTAGCCCAAAGCTCACACCTAATGCATTATTTACTTGATTAATGATTTTTTCATCATCTATATGACCTATCTTTTCCTTTAAGCGACTTTTATCAATTGTTCTTATTTGTTCTGTTAAAACTACAGAATTATTTTTTAATCCACAACTTTCTGAATCAATTTCTATATGGGTTGGCAATTTATTTTTTCCTGTTTGTGAAGTAATAGCCGCTGCAATAACTGTCGGACTATATTTGTTTCCTAAATCATTTTGTATAATTAATACAGGTCTAATTCCTCCCTGTTCAGAACCTACTACTGGGCTTAAATCTGCATAAAACATATCTCCTCTTTTTATTACCATTTTTTTCACTCCCAATATTGTTGTATTATCAAGTATGTGTTTTATTTTAAATATTAGCTAAGTAAAGTTTTTTATTGAAACTTTACTTCTTTATATAATATGTAAATTAATGTTTTTTTGCTATTATCTTTTATTTCCATTCTAGTAGGTTTTCCTGTTTCTTTACTGATATATAATGTTCTATATTTTGTATACGGATTTTCTTCATTTTCTGTTTCTAATATAATTTCATTATCTTTTTCCTCATATTCTTGTTTTTCATTTTGTTTATATTCTTCTATAAATGTATTTAAATCCATACAATTATTTGTTATATATGGATAATTACTATATATTTTTGATATATTTAAATTCGTATTTTCTACCTTTAATTCATTTTTCGTTTTCTTAATTTTTATACCTTTTATATTTTGTGGTTCTATTATTTCTTGTTCTGAGATATCTGGTGCTATGTAGGTTTGTTTTATAATATATTTATTTACATTTTTATTGCTATTGACTTCTACTTCTATAATACTTTCATATGAACTAATATTTAAAATATTTTCTATCACTTCTTGACTACTAATATTATTTCCCATTTTTATTTTTTTACTCTTTGTTATATAAAAAAATGTAGTAAAAAAAATAGTCATTATGCTGATTATAATCATTATTATTTTTAATGTCTTATTTCTATTCAAAAAAGCCTCCTAATACATACAAGTAAGTTTCTGTACAGTGTCTAATTTCTCGGAGGTATATATACCTTCGAGAAATTAGATACTGAACTGTATCCTTGCTACATCTTATTCTAGAGACTTTTAAAATATTCTTCTATTTTATTGATCAATTCCTCTTTTGTTTCTATTTTATTAATTGAGTTTCTAAATTCACTTGAATTTTTAAGATTTTTTGTATACCATGCAATATGTTTTCTAAGTTCTTTAACGGCTATTTCTCCTTTTTCTTCTACTGCTAAGTTTATATGTTTCTCTATAATTTTCAATTTTTCATGATTAGTTGGTTCTTCCATCTTTTTACCGTTTTCCAAATATTCGATTATTTCTTTAAATATCCATGGTTTTCCAAATGTTCCTCTTCCAATCATAATTCCATCTACACCAGTATATTCAAACATTCTTTTTGCTGATTCACCATCTACTACATCTCCATTTCCAATCACTGGAATATGAACACTTTCTTTTACTTGTTTTATGATATCTAAATCAGCTTTTCCTGTATAAAATTCACTTCTTGTCCTTCCATGTATGGTTATTGCTGATATTCCAACTGCTTCTGCAATTTTTGCAATCTCCACAGCTACAACATTTTCTTTATCCCATCCTTTTCTAATTTTTAATGTAACTGGAACTTTTGAATGCGCTATCACTGTTTTTAAAATACTTTCTGCTTTCTCTAAATCTAGTAATAATTTACTACCGTCTCCATTTTTAACAACCTTTGGTGCAGGACACCCCATATTAATATCCACAATATCTGCAATTTTGCTTACATATTCTGCTGCATATGCCATGGATTCTTCATCACTCCCAAAGATTTGCATACTAATTGGTCTTTTTTCTCCATCTGTATTTAACAATCTCTTTGTTTTTAAATCATTATGAAACATTGCTCTTGCACTTGCCATTTCGGTGCAAACCATTCCCACTCCATATTCTTTACATATCATTCTAAATGGTCTATTGGTAACACCTGCCATTGGTGCTAATATTAAATTATTTTCTAATTCTACATTTCCTATTTGTAACTTTTTGATATAACTCATCATTTCTCCTTCTAAAGTATGTATTTTTATTTATATAACAAGAGATAACTATATGCTTAAGACAGTTCAGTGTAGATGATCTTGTATATATTTTTTGGATAAATGACGAATGTGATTAGAATAATGCTTGTAGCTTTTCTGTTTAGAACAATAGCGGGCTTTTTTAAACATTTTTCTGTTCATAGCATTTCAAAGCCCGCGTCATTGTTCGGCGCCAATTGTTCGGCGCCAAATTTTACGCTAGTAAAATTTGTGTGCAATCACTAGAGCGAAGCGACGTTCTTGTATAGGAAAAACTTGATTTTTCCTATACAAGAACAATAGCGGGCTTTTTTAAACATTTTTCTGTTCATAACATTTCAAAGCCCGCGTCATTGTTCAGCGCCAAATTTTACGTTAGTAAAATTTGTGTGCATTGAGTTTATATATTAGAAAGGCTAGAGCATGTATTGAGCCGAGGAATTTATCAAAAAAATATATACAAGATCATCTACACTGAACTGTAATTCTGTTTATTGCACAAATATTGTTTTTTGTCTTTTACCACTAATATTTAATAATACTCCTATGCATATGAAGTTTGTAATCAAAGAACTTCCTCCATAACTAACAAAAGGTAGTGGTACACCTGTTATTGGTAATAATCCCATAACCATTCCTATATTTTCTAATACATGGAATAAAAATATTCCTGTAATCCCAATGGCTATTAACGAACCTGCTTTATCTTTTGCCGTTTTGGCGATATAAATACATTTGGTTATTAAGTATACATACAGCAAAATAATGCCACCTGCTACAATAAAGCCCATTTCTTCTCCAATAACAGAATAAATAAAGTCTGTTGTCTTTGGATATAAGAATCCTAATTGTGTTTGATTTCCTTTCAAGATTCCCATTCCTGTTAGTCCACCTGATCCTATAGCAATTTTTGATTGAATTATGTTATATCCAGCTCCTCTAGGGTCTGATTCTGGATTTAAAAAAACATCAATTCTGCTTTTAGCATGTTCTGGCAATACAAAATTGTATAATAATGGAACTGCAATAATAATTAATAAAATCGTTCCTATAATATATTTTTTATCCAAACCTGCTGAAAATAGCATTAATGCCATCGCTACAATATATGCTAATGCTGTTCCATAATCAGGTTGCATAACAATTAATAAAACTGGTAATCCTATAACTGCCAATGCAATTGGTAATCTTGTTATTCTATTGATTTCATCTTGTCCTTTTCGTTGAATTTTTATAATTGTATATGTTAAAAATAATATGACAAATATTTTAGCAAACTCTGCTGGTTGGAATGAAAAAGCTCCTATGTTAAACCAGCTTGTTGCTCCATTAATCGGAGATGTAAATAATACTCCAATTAATAACACAATAAATATGCCATATAATACTGGTGATGCCTTTAATAACAAGTTATAATCTATAAACATAACAATTACCATAGCTATCAAACTAACCACAAACCATATTATCTGCTTGGTAAATTCTTCATATTCAGTTTCTTGTGTGGCAGAAAATAATGCAACTATTCCTATAACACATAGAATAATTGCAGTAATTAAGATTCCCCACTCCATATTTTTTAATTCTCTTTTTACCATTAAATCACTCTTTTTCTATTTTTTATTCTATAAAAAAATTTAACTTCCGTCTTGATTCTATATAAATTTTCATTTAGTAAAGGTAAATTTTCTTATTTTGATTTAATTTTTTCTTCTGCAACTTTTTCTTTTTTTTCTAGTTCTATATTTTCTTCTTTTTTATCTTCTTCTTGATTTTCATTTTCTTTATCCTCTTCTATCTGCTCTTCAGAATCCTCATTTTTTTCTTGTCTTTCCTCTTTTTGCTGCTCATTTTTTATAACTTCTTGTTCATTTTGTTTTTTCTCTTTTTCATTTTCTTTCTCTTGTTTTTTACTTTCTACTTGTTGATCATCTTTTTGCTCTTCTTTCTTTTTTTCCAACTTTCTTGCTTCATTTTTTATGTTTAATATTGGAATATTGGCATATAAAGCTGGTGCTCCATTTGTACCATCTTCATTTTCTTTATTGGTTAGTCTTACATCAATTGCTCCTTCATCTATATCTATATATTTTTTTATAACTTCTATAATTTCTTGTTTCATTAATTCTAAGAAATCTGCTGAAACATTTGCTCTATCTTGCATAAGAACTAAATGTAATCTTTCTTTTGCAGCCTCTTTTGAATGTGTGGTTGTTTTTTCTTCTTTCTTTTTCAATTTGTTAAAGAATTTCATTATGCTTTCAAACATTCTTAAATTTCCCTCCGACCTTTGTTTTATTATGATTTTTTAAATAATCTTTTTAATTTTGCAAAAAAACCTTTTTCTCTTCCTGGTATAGTTACTTCTATTTTTTCTCCTAAAACTCTTTTAGCAATTTCAATATATGCCTTTCCTGATGGTGCTCTTCTATTTTGTATTACTGGTTCACCCTTATTGGTTTGTGTAATGATATATTCATCATCTGGTACAACACCAATTAAATCGATGGACAATAAGTCAACAATATCATCTACATCCATCATTTCACCTTTTCTTACCATATTAGGTCTTATTCTATTAATAACTAATTCTGGATTTTTTATTTCAGATGATTCTAAAAGTCCTATAATTCTATCAGCATCTCTTATTGCTGATATTTCTGCTGTCGTAACGACAATTGCTCTATCGGCTCCAGCAATTGCATTTTTGAATCCTTGCTCAATTCCAGCAGGACAATCTATTAATATATAGTCAAATTCTTCTTTTAATTTGCCTACTAAATTTCTCATTTGTTCTTCATTTACTGCGCTTTTATCTCTTGTTTGGGCTGCTGGTAATAGGTATAATTCTTTAAAACGTTTATCTTTTATTAAAGCTTGTCTTAATTTGCATTTTTCTTCTACAACATCAACAATGTCATATACAATTCTATTTTCTAATCCCATAACAACATCTAAATTACGTAATCCTATATCTGTATCAATTAGTACTACTTTTTTTCCTTCTAATGCTAAACTAGACCCTAGATTTGCTGTTGTCGTCGTTTTTCCTACTCCACCTTTACCTGATGTGATAACAATTACTTCTCCCATAATTTTCCTCCTTAGGATTTAAAAACACATATTTTTTGATGTGTATATCATATAACGAAATCCATTAATTGTCAATGATATTTCCTGCTAAAATTACAAAAATATTGCCAAAATATTACAGTTTTGTTACACATTTTTTATATTTTGTATTTACTACGGAAATACAGCTTTTCTAATTCTTTTTAATTAGAACATCAATTTAGACATTTTAGCATACTTTCTAATTTAATGTTCCTACACAAGGACAAATCTCGCTTCGCGAGAACTTTTCTCTAGCGTAAAGATTTGTCGACGCGAAAAATTGCTATGCAATTTTTCTGTGCAATGTTGTTTTTTATGGTATAGGAAAAGCGATTTTTCCTATACCATAAAAAAGCAAATATAATTTAGCATTGTGTTTAATCATATTTGCTTTTTCTATGTTATTTTGCATGTTTGTCAAATTTTTACTATATAGACTATCTGTTACCAAATACAGAATCATTCCTCATTCGTATAGTTTACTATTAATTGGCTATTTTATTTTCAACAGGAATATCTTTTTTATCATATTGGTTCATTTCTTGTTGTATCATTTTATACAATAACTTTCTATTTTCGTATATTTTATATTCCCTCATTTGCAATCCCCATAAGAAAATAATTACTAAAAATATTGCTATGTTTTTTAAATATAGAATGGCTATACTACTAATGATTGTTATAATAATTAAAGTTATGTAAGATATGATATATATGTATTTTTCGGCCATACGTTTTCCTTTCATCATGTAAATAGTACTTTTTAATATTCTTCCGCCATCTAACGGATATATTGGCAATATATTAAATAAAATTAATGTTATATTTGAAAAAATCATTAGTGTTATATCATGTTCATTAAATTTCAAACTGTCATACATCATGAGAATCATAATGATTAATGCGTTTGTTATTGGTCCAGCCAATGCTACAAATATTTTTTTTATTTCTAACAAATTTCCTTTTCCTACTTTTATATTGTAGTCCTTTCTTTTTATATCAAACTTTATTGATACTCCAAATGGTTTTATCTCTATTTTTTCTGGTTTCATTCCTAATAAAATCCCTGCCAATAAATGTCCAAATTCATGTATAATTGCAAATATCATTATCATAGCATATATTTTTATTTGATTGGTTATTAAGAACAATATAATAAGCATAAATATTTTTAAATCAATTCTAAATTTCATTTTTTCTCCTTTATAATTCTAATATCTTTTGTGGATCAACTGTTCTTTCCGATATTCGAATTTCAAAATGCAAATGCGGACCTGTTGAATTTCCAGTAGATCCTACTTCTGCTATTTCTTGCCCTTGTGTAACCATATCCCCTTCTTTTACGTACAAACTGTTACAATGTGCATAAATAATACTGACTTCTCCTATTTGTACTTTTATATGTTTTCCATAATCTCCTTCCTCTGAAGCTAAAACCACTTGACCGTCAGTTGCTGATTTTATCTTAGTTCCTGTTATTGCTGCTATATCTGTTCCTGTATGATCTTTTGGTACTGTTCCTGTCGCCGTTTCTCGATATCCATATATGGAACTAATAGTTCCTTCCACTGGTTTTATGAAACTTGCTGTATTTTTTACATTAAGAATATCTTGCTCTTCTTGCGATAAATTTTGAGTTTCTTCTACTTGTTCACTTTCTTCTACTGCACCTCCAATACCATTATTTGTTTCTGTAGTTTCTGTTGCATTTACCTCATTATTTTCTTGGTTTTCATTTTGACTCTCATTTTCTTTACTGAATTTTCCCATTATAAAATTTCTACTGTCTTCATATAATTTCTTAAAATCAATATCGTAAGAAATAATTTCATTTATTTTGTTTATGAAATCTTCTGAAAAGATATATTGCTTATTTTGTACTGTATAAATAACTAAATAAATGCATATACAAACTAACAGTTGAATAAGCATTTTTTTTAGTAATTTTATGTCTTTTTTCTCATTTTTTTCTTTTTTATCTTCTTTCTCTTGAACAACAGTTAGTCCTTCATTTCTTTTTCGACGTTCATAAATTTCCTCTGCTCGTCTAATTCTTTCTTCTACTGTCATTACCCTTTCCATAAAATAACACCTCTTCCTTAGTTTCTTGTTAAACTATATGTTAGGAAAAGGTGTTTTATACCTATTTAATGATTAATAATATAAATTGCAAAACCATAATAATACTTGCTATATATGCATATTTTTTTAGTTTTTTATTAATTCTAGCATTTAATATCACTTCTTTTTCAGATTTTTCTACTTTTTCTATATATTCTGATACTAACATTTCTGCTTCTTTTATTGCATATTGACTATCTTTATTTTCTTTTTTTACTTGATTTTTTTCACTATTTCTATTTATTTTCTGAATTTTTTTTATCATCTTATTAGATTTAAAGACTACATAGGCTTCTTTCACTATATTTGATGGTAAGTCTTTTAAAACAACCATATTTTTTAAATCGATATCTTCCATCTGTACCTCCTTAGTTTCTTATGTATTTATTTTCAGTATTTCCAGATTTTTTCATTTTATACATAATAAAAATGTAATATAAAAGTAATGGACCAATCTCCCTTCATGATAAGTTTTCTGTGTTCTTCTAATTCAACTATATATTTTTTATTTCTTAGAAAAGCGTAAATTTTTTCCTTTTCCACAAAAAAAGAGCACCTCTTGTTCAAAGATGTGCCCCTTTTGTTTGTTCACAAGCCCATGCCATTCTCGCTTGACTCTTCTTCTCCGGTAATATATTCTTGTAATGTTTGCAGAATTTGCTCCACTCTTTTCTCCTGTTCTTCTAATGTTAGACTAGAGTTAATGACTTCTTGAATATCTTCCTGGAATTTAGCAGCTTCTTCAGGTTTCATCACAGTTAACCCCAAATACTCAGCCTTACCAAGGTTGTATGCGTTTTCAGCATATGGTTGTTTTTCCTTCTGTAAGGTATCATTTTCTTGTTCTAGTTGACTTAATGATTCTTCATATTCTAACAGGGTTCCATATCGCTTCCGCTCTTCATATTCTTTCTTCGGATTAGTCTTTACAATAAACATCATCATACAGATGCCAACTATAAATCCTATCATCATCAATCCTACGCCAATACCTATTACCTTCCGTTTGCTCATTTGTCAAACCTCCTAATATTTTTATCGCTATATTATACCAGACTTTCCTTCTTAATGCAAATTATTTTTTTATGCCTTTGTCAATTTTTTCAATAAATACACCTGTTAATTTTAATCTATCTTTTTGTTCGCAACATTTATTCATAATATTCACCTATATACATTTAAATGCTCTATAAAAAGTACAATTTCACTCCCTCTTCTGTCTATGTAATGTCATCTATCCCTTAATTCATTTTACTCTTTAATTTTTATCTCATAGTTTGTTGGAATAATATCTTGGATAAGTCCCCTAATTAAGGCTTCTGCTTGAGCATCTGCCATTTCTAAAATCCCCATATTTTCTAATTCTTCAAAAGCTTCTTCTTCTGCTAATGCTGTAGCTTTATTAGCATCTTCTTTATAATCAACATTTAATAATGCAAACTTTTCATCAAAGTATTTTATACTATCCATATTAACTTTAACTTCTAAGATTTTTGCCTTAGGAATAGTAAGCCAAACTATATCATTCAATTTATCAACATCTACTTTTATTTCCTTTACATCAATTCCTGCTCTTGCAGTAGCCTCATATACCATTACAAAATTAGATTTATTTATAAAGCTAATTCCACTGTCTTCATATTCACTCATTCCAGTGTAATTTAACTTACTTGTTGTTAATTCACTAGATTTCTCAAGTTGAGCAATTATATACGTACTATCCACTTCTTCATTTTTATGATAAAAAACAAAATATATTATACAAATAATAACTATAGCAACTATTGAGATAAATATAATTTTATTCTTAAAAAATTTTTTTAATCCTTCTTTTATTTTCATAATATAATCTTCCCCTTATTTATTATAATCTTTTATAAAATAGTTATTAATATAGCTCTAATAATTAAAAATACTAAAATAATTGCAATGACAATTGCCACCTTTTTGAGTATCTTCTTAAATAACTCCATTATTTTTACACCTCCTATTTATGTTTTTTCTCCAAAATTAGTGATTTCTTGTTCTTCTTATAACGTTTTTATTATTATTCTCCTTAATAGGACTTGTATATTTCGCGAATAACATTTCATTATTTTTTCCATGTAAACTAATATTTACCTAAATATAGCATAATTAACTACATATTTCAAGAATCCATCATCATTATGTTTCATCAAAAAAGTCTATATAAGCATACAAATTTGTTAAGTAAAAAATTAATTTTCCCATACCATAAAAAAACTTCTCCTTTCTACTGAATTATTGTTTATAAATAATTTAAACAATAACCCAATAAATAGGAAAAGTTCATCGCTTTTTTCTATTATTTCTTCCACTTCTAAGGTTTTCTAATATCTTATGCACTCTTTAGTTCTAAGCGTAATTTATCAGCAATCATTGCGATAAATTCTGAGTTTGTTGGCTTTCCTTTAGCCGCTGAAATAGTATATCCAAAGATATTTTCAACAATTTCTTGTTGACCTCTTCCCCACGCAACTTCTATGGCATGACGAATGGCTCTTTCTACGCGACTTGGTGTTGTATTAAATTTACGTGCAATTTGTGGATATAGACTTTTGGTAATTTGATTAATCACATCTATATCATTTACTACCATCATAATGGCTTCTCTTAAATATTGATATCCTTTAATATGTGCAGGTACACCAACTTCATGAATAATATTTGTTACTAATGCTTCTAAATTTTCTTCTGTCTTTGTATTATCTGAAGATATTTCTATATATTGTGGCTTTGCTTCTCTGGTTATAAAGTTATTATTTGTATTTGTTGATGTTGGTTTATAAAATTTAAATTCTCTTATTCTTTGAATCAATACTTCAATATCAAAAGGCTTTACTACATAATATTGTGCTCCTAATTCTATAGCTCTTTGTGTTATTTTATCTTGTCCAACTGCTGATAGCATAATGCAAATTGGTTTTTTGGCTATTTTAATTTTATTAATATTTTCTAAAACACCTAATCCATCTAAATGTGGCATAATTACATCTAGTAGTATAACATCTGGTACTGTATTTGCTATAATATCTATTACTTCTGTTCCATCTTTTGCTTTTGCTATAACCTCCATATCTTCTTGTGCATCTATGTATGATGCTAATGTTTGACTAAATTCTTGATTGTCATCTGCTATTAAGACTGTAATCTTTTCTTTCATAATTTTTCCTCCAAAAAACAAATTGTAAATATTTTACAATTCAGATTATATGCTTGCAGATGATAATTTGCAAGATAAACTGGTAATTTTTTCCATTTGTTTTATAAAACAATTATTTTGATATACTTTTTTCTATATATTTTTTAGATAAAACTTTAAAATCCAAAAAATTCATATTTTTTAATGCATAATCTCTTAATAAATTCTCTTTTTTATCTTCTTCCATTTCTATTTTACAAACAATTTCTTCTGTATAACTTGTATCTTTTATTTGAATATCATTATTTTTACAATAATACTTAAATTTTTCAAAATAATTGTATTCTAATCTCACTTCACACTCTGTTCCTATCGTAACTTCTAGCAAATTACTTTCTTCGATTGCTTTTTGCAAACTATCTGAATATGCTCTTACTAAACCACCCGTTCCTAGCAATATACCTCCAAAATATCTTGTTACAACAATTAATACATTTACCAAATTATTTTTTTGTAGAATATTCAACATTGGTCCCCCTGCTGTTCCAGAAGGTTCTCCATCATCACTAAATCTTTCCACTATTTTTTCATCCTCTAATACCCTATACGAAATACAATTATGTCTTGCATCAAAATACTTTTTCTTTATTTTTTTTATTTCTTCCTCAGCTTGTTCCTTTGATGATACTTTTATAAAATTTGCAATAAATTTTGATTTTTTTACAACAATTTCAGTTTCTATATTGTTTTTTATTGTTAAATATCGATTCATTTTTAGTTCCTTTTCTTTTTTATTTTTTGTCCAGTTAGAGTCGGTTGATGGGTCAGTTGGGCGGGTCGGGGTCAGTTGGGATCAGATCTGTTTGGACCCATTTAATCAAATGGGTCCAAACAGATCTGATCCCAACTGACCCATCAATCGACTCTAACTGGACACTAGTTTAATCCTGCCACATAACCTGTAGAATATGCTATTTGCAAATTGAATCCTCCTGTATAACTATCAACATCAATAATTTCTCCCGCCAAATATAGTCCCTTTACTTTTTTTGATTCCATTGTTTTGGGATTAATTTCTTTAATATTGATTCCTCCACTTGTAATGATTGCTTCTTCTATTGGTCTAAATCCTTTTATTGTAATTTCGAATTCTTTTATTTCTTTTATTAGTTGTTCCCTTTCTTTTTTTGTTATTTCATTTACTTTTTTATTAGGATTTATTTTACTTTTTGTAATAATTACTGGTATTAATTTTTGTGGTAGTAATTTATCTAAACTATTTTTAAATTGCTTGTTTTTGACTTCTGCAAAATCTCTTAAAATTCTTTCATTTAATTTTTTTTCATCTAAAGCTGGTTTTAAGTCTATTTTTAGAATAATCTTTTTTTCATGAAATAAACTATCTATATTTTTATATCTGACCAAATGTGCTGATGAACTTAAAATGGTCGGCCCCGAAATGCCAAAATGTGTGAATATCATTTCTCCAAAGTCTTCATATATTTGTTTATTTTTTTCTATGTCGATTAACTTAATTTCAACATTTCTTAAACTTAATCCCTGTAATTCTTTACATTCTGCTTTTTCATATGCTTCTAAAGGAACTAATGATGGTTTAATTGATGTTATACTATGTCCTAATTTTTCTACTAATTGATATCCATCACCTGTTGAACCTGTTAATGGATAACTTTTTCCTCCTGTTGCTAATATAACTTTATTGGCTTTTATCGTCTCTTTTTCTGTTCTAACACCAATTACTGTATTTTTTCCATCTATCATTTCTGTTAAAATCTCTACCACTCTTGTGTTATATTTTATTTCTATATCTAATTCTTTAATTTTTTTCGTAAAGCATTTTAAAACGTCAACAGATTTATCTGTTACTGGAAAGATTCGATTTCCTCTTTCTTCTTTTATTTCTAATCCTTGTTGTTTAAGAAAGTGAATAATGTCTTTATTGGTATATTGTTGATAAGCACTATATAAAAACATTCCATTTCCTGGTGTATTTTTAATAAAATCTTCCATCTCTAAAGAAGATGTAATGTTACATCTTCCCTTTCCTGTAATTAACAACTTTTTTCCTAATTGATTATTTTTTTCTATTATTAATACATCATTTTTATTTTCTTTTGCAGTAATCGCTGCCATCATTCCAGCAGGACCACCACCAATCACAATTACTTTATCCAAAATCGTTTCCTTTCTTTCTGTTCGGGTCTGTTGGGACCAGGTCTGTTTGGACCCATTTAGGTCAAATGGGTCCAAACAGACCTGGTCCCAACAGACCCACCAGCCCCAATTATTTTTTCATTTCTTCTATTGCTTTTAATATACCATATTTTCCATAATCATAGGTTAATCCACCTTGCATATAGGCAATATATGGTTCTCTTATTGGTCCATCGCAACTAAGTTCAATAGTTGATCCTTCTGTAAATGTTCCTGCTGCCATGATGACTTCATCTTCATATCCTCCCATTGGGCTTGGTTCTGGTACCACACATGAGTCAATTGGTGAACCTTTTTGTATTCCTTGGCAGAATTTTATTAATTTTTCAGCTGTTCCTAAATGAATGGTTTGAACAATATCTGCTCTTTCTTCATTATATTTTGGTTCTACTGTATATCCTAATTCTTCTAAAATACAACTTGCAAATATAGCTGTTTTAACACTACTAGCAACTACCTGTGGTGCAAAAAATAGTCCTTTTAATAAATTGGTATTTTGATTTAAAGAAGGTCCTATTTCTTTTCCTATTCCTGGTGCTGTTAATCTTTCTGCACACAACCTTATTAAATGTTCTTTTCCTACAATATAGGCTCCACTTGTTGCAATTCCAGCTCCTAAATTTTTCATCAGTGACCCTACTGCAATATCTGCTCCAACCTCAATTGGCTCTCTATCTTGCACAAATTCTCCATAACAATTGTCTACCATAATGATAACATCTTTATTGACTTCTCTTATGGCTTGTATGGCTTTTTCTATTTTTTCTATTATTAAACTTTCTCTTGTAGAATATCCTCTAGATCTTTGAATTTCTACTAATTTAACATCATTTTTTGATAGTCTTTCTTTTATGGTTTCTATATCAAAATCATTATTTACTAATTCAATTTGTTCATAGTTTATTCCAAAAGCTTTTAAAGAGCTTTCACTAACTTCTTTTCCTATTCCAATAACCGTTTGCAAAGTATCATATGGCGCTCCTGTTATACTAATCATGGTATCATTTGGGCGTAATAAAGCAGACAAGGTAATTGCTAGAGCATGTGTTCCTGAAATAAATTGTGCTCTTACTAAGCTATCTTCTGCTCTAAATACTTTGGCATAGATTTCTTCTATTTTATTTCTTCCTACTTCATCAATTCCATATCCTGTTGAAGTTGCTAAATGCATTTCTTGTAAATTACATTCTTGAAATGCTTCAATGACTTTTATACTATTTTTGCTACAAATGTCATCCATTTTCTTAAATTGTGGTTCTATCTTTTTTTCTACTTGACTTGCTAATTCTAATAATTCTTTATTCATTTTATACTCATACCCCTTCATTTTTATTCAATATATTGGTTCTGACTCATATATTGTACTATATTTTACATAATTTAGCAATACCACTTATTTTGTGTTTACTTTACATAAGTTTTGTGATATACTATATGAGTCGCAAAGAAACTTAGTTTTGACCATAGCTATATATGGTCTAAGAAAAAGGAGGATATTACATGAGTAACAAGGAAAGATTAGAGTTCATTAAAAAGTATCACAAAGACTTATACAAACTTCTGGAAGCTCGCGCTCAAATGTGCATTGATAATATGGAATTTATGAATGTACATGATATTAATGAATGTAACAAGTGTGTCAGCTTATATTGTCAAAGACACAATATAAGTGACCCTCAGTTATGTCAGACTCTGCTTTTTAGAGTCTGCTAATCTTGTTTCTCCTAACGAAAGCCCAATATTGCAAAATGTTGGGCTTCTGTTTTATTGTATAATAGGACAAATCTAGTTAGAGAGAACTTTTCTCTACTTTTCTAATTTAACTATATATGTCTAAGTTCTCGAAGAAGCGTAAAGATTTGTCGACGCGAAAAATTGCATAGCAATTTTTCTGTGCAACGTTGTTTTTTACTGAATAGGAAAAAATAATTTTTCCTATTCAATAAAAAAACTAGAAAATAAACATATTTTCTAGCTTTTTATATTCATTATTTTTGTGCATATGGTAATAAAGCGATATGTCTTGCTCTTTTAATAGCAACTGTGATATCTCTTTGATGTTTAGCACACATTCCAGTATTTCTTCTTGGTAAGATTTTACCTTTATCACTGATAAATTTTCTTAATTGTTCTGGATTTTTGTAATCTAAAACAAAGTTTTTATCACTACATAATAAACATACTTTTTTTCTTTGTTTTCTGAATCTTGGATTGTAATCCTCATCATAGTTTTTATTATTTCTTTTATTTTGTTTTTTATCTGCCATTTTTATATTTTCCCCCCTAACAAATTAGAATGGTAGGTCATCACTTGAAGACATTTCAAAATCTGCTCCCATACTTCCAGGCGCTGTATTTCCAAATGTATTTTCAAAAGATGTATTATTTGTTTCTCCATCTCTTTTACTATCTGCAAAATAAGCTTCTTCAGCTACAACTTCTGTCACATAATGTTTTTGTCCTTGGTCATCATCCCAAGTTCTTGTTTGAATTCTTCCAATAATGCCTACTTGTTGACCTTTCTTAAAGTATTTGCTACAAAATTCTCCTAATTTAGCCCATGCAACAATATTAATAAAATCTGCTTGTCTTTCTTCTCCTTGTCTTACAAATCTTCTATTAACTGCTAGACTAAATGAAGATACTAATGTGTTATTTGTTTGTGTATATCTTGTTTCTGGATCTCTTGTTAATCTTCCCATTAAAATTACTTTATTCATAATTACTCACCTTTCTTTACTTTAAATAAAGGCCCCTTCTTTATTTAGTATTTCTTTTTTTATTTTTTCCTTATTTTTCTACTTTTACTGTGATAAATTTTATAATGTCATCTGTAATTCTGTAAACTCTTTCAAGTTCAGCTATTAATTCTGGTTTTGCTTCAAAGTTGAATAACATATATGTAGCTTCTTTGAATTTTTTAATATCATAAGCTAGTTTTCTTTTTCCCATGTTTTCAACTGATTCTACTTTACCATTTTCATTAATTAATCCTGTGAATTTTTCTTCTAAAGCTTTTAAACCTGCTTCATCAACATTTGGATTAACAATGATAATACTTTCGTATTTATTCATCATCTTTCACCTCCCTATGGATTTATAACCTGTGTTTTTCACAAGTAGAGATTTAAAAATAGCTATGCTATCTTCAAAGCACAGCTATTTTATCATATTTTTCTCTATATTGCAAGCATATTTTTCACTTTTTCACTTTTTTCAATTACTATATAGCTTCTAATTTTTCATAATTTTCCATGCACAATTTTTTTGCCTCTGGTTTCATAAACGTTAACCTTTCAATTAATCTTTGATAATGTTCTTTAGAATTTTCTAATACATCTTCTAATTTATTAATTTTTTCCCTAGAATGTTTATTAAAAAAGCGTATTCCTTCTTCTATTTGTTCTTTTGAAACTGTATAATGTCCAAAATAAATTAAATTAAATAAATCTCTCCATTCATTTTCATCAAAAATTGGTTTTTCCATGTATTGCTTAATAATAGAGTATGAAGTATTTTCGTACCATTTTTTCACGATATATGTTTTACTTTTTATCATATCTAGTAATTCTTTGGATAATCCAGATAATTCTTCTAAGGTTAATACATTTTCTTCTAAATAATCTTGAATAACTCTAATGGCATAATACAAAACTGTATGGTTTTCCTCTAAAATAGAAGCTCCTGCATAATCCCTAATATGAATTGCTTTAGATCTAAGTACAGCTAGTGGATTAACCTCACTAATAATTCTGGTTCGATAAAAGTAACCTTTGTCTAATAAGGAATAAGAAATGATATTTGTATATATATTAGAAATAATATTTTCATAGGAATCTGTGTACAAATTATTTAAACCATTTAACTGCTCATTTCCCCATGTGGCAATATTTCCATTATAGCTAATTAAAAAATCTAATCCCCATTCATCATTTTTGTTTTTTACTAATGAAGGATTACAAAAAGAATTATATTTCATATCATTATCAAAAAGTGTAATTAATTGTTCTAAATTAATATTTGGATTTTTTAAATTGACTTTTAAATTAGAATGAAATATTTGGGCAATTCCGACACTAATTTTATAACTATCTGGAAAATCTAAGGCATATCGATATAATCCAATTTTTAAAATTTCTTCATTATCTGATACATATTTTTGTTGTTTTGTTCTTGTACATCCAGGATAATGTTCCATTACCTTTTCAATAGAGTCATCACCTGTTAGCGTATGTAATTGTAATTCAAAATTTTCTTTATCTGCAAAAAAATTTTTAAATACATCAATAATATGAAAAATACAATCAATTCCAATTTTAGATATATGCCATTTGTCCATACTAATTCTAAGAACAACTTTCGTTGGTATTTTTCTTTGACATAATGCTTCATACATTTCTCCAATCATATTTCTACAAGTTTTAGCATCTGCTCCCCACATTCCGCTTGTAACAATTACAATTCTATCTGTTTTTGCTCTTTTAATTGTTTCTTTAATATATTCAAATTTTTTAAAAGGTTCTCCTCCACCTAAAATAGATAAATATCCATTGTTTGAGCTATTGATAAATGTAATAAACTTTTCAAACCCTTCTCTTGAAAATTCATATTGTTCCCTCGGTAAATCATATCCTTCATTATCTGATTTAAAAAAGCAATGTGAACATTGTACATCACAAAATTTTGTAAAGAAAACAAAAGCCATTGTTTTTCCTTTGAATTTTTTTAACTTATCTTCACGAATTCTCACTTTTGTAACAATTTCTTGTATATATTTGTTAGGCTCATCAAAAATATTTTTCTGCAAAGGAAATCCCTCCAATTACTAAAATTTAATAATTTCACAAGTTTTAAAATGATAAGTAAATATATTGTTATTTTTAGGGATTCCTTTAAAGTAACAACAAATTGCTGGAATTACTCCAGAATGTGTTACAACAAGTACATTATTTTTTTCATATACTTCTTTATATTCATCTAAAAAATTGTAAACTCGATCTAATAATTGCTGAACGCTTTCAGCTTTATCAAAATGGCAATTCAGCGAATAATTCCAAAATGAAGAGTAATCAAAATCCTCTTTTGCTAATCCTTCAAATTCTCCAAACTCTCTTTCAATAAGCCTAACATCTGTTATAACAGGTATTTTATGATTACTAATAATTTCTGCTGTTTTTTTGGCACGAATTAAAGGAGATGAAATAATTTTATAAAGATTTGTCTGATATAATAATTTTTTCGATATATTCGCTTCTTGAATTCCAAAATCATTTAATGGAATATCTGCTCTTCCTTGGATTTTATTTTTCAAATTCCAATCTGTTTTGCCATGTCTAATCACATATAACATAAAAACCTCATCTTACCAAATTACTGTTTTCTTTTGTAGGAAATACATTATCTATGACTTTTTTATCATTATTTGTATCCCAATCGATAAAGGAAAATCCTTTTTGTGATAACATATATTCTAAGCAAAGCTGATTTATCCCGATATCTTTTAAATATCTTTCAAATTCTTCTATTTTTTCTTTGTTAGATTCAATTCCTTTAACCGTTTGTACAAAACCTTTTATCACTTTATCTTTATCTTCTTTAGATGGTGCTCTTAATTCATCAATATGATAACGTCTTCCCCATCCTTCTCGAGAAGCACGCAAATAAATAGCTTTGGAATTTTTATTAAACTTTTCAATTTCTCTATGACTACAATTCCATACTTGTTCTACATTATGACTATATTTAATAGAGTCTATCCAATCTCTATTGTCAAAAGAAATTCTTCCTGATATCACATCATGTCCGTTTTGAAAGGATTTCTTACAATACCAAACCTCCGAAAATCTACTATAAAAATATTTATCTAAACTTGTTTTAAAAGTCTGTAAATCTTCAAGAGATGATATACAAAAATTAGGAAGTTTAAAACAATCATGTGAAGGAATAGACGAAATAATATACATTCCACTATCTGGATCATTTTTTAATTGTTTTTTTATATCTTCTATTAGTGTATTTACATGAAAAGCAGAATATCGATGAATTTCATTTTCTAAATCTTCTTGCTTTTTTAATCCAAATTCCACTAATACAAGATGTTTTTTCCATTTATTCGGTATGACTTGTCCCAAATAAATCCCCCCTTTACGATTACACTATATTGTATGCTCAGATCTAAAATAATATGACTAAATTTTTTACATTATTTAAAATTTCCGTCTCCAATAAACAAAAAACAAAATAGCTTTACGACTTTTGTAAAGCTATTTTTCATTATATTTTATCCTTTATTTCCTTCGTGAATTGTATGTTTTATCAATATTCTTTTCTCTTTTTTTACAGTCATTTGATTCATTTTCTTCTGCAATTCCATAACTGGTATTGGCAATATAGAAATTCCTAATGTTATTAACCATTGTATCTCAGTTAAGTTTGTTACATTAAATATATCTGCTAAAGCGGGAATAAATACAACAATTGTCTGTACAAAAATTCCAAGTATAAAACTACCTATCAAGTATCTATTTTCTAATATCCCCACTTTAAAGATTGATTTTTCACTTTTTATGTTAAAACTGTGGACAAGCTCTAATAATCCCATACTTATAAAAGCCATTGTTCTTCCCACTTCTACTCCATAATATTTATTTCCTATACTAAATGCAATTAATGTAAGCATACCTATCATAATACCTTCTAATATGATCTGGTTCCATAATCCATCTGCAAATATTCCTTTTTTCGAATCCACTGGTTTTCTTTCCATAATATCTTTTTCAGGTGGTTCTAATCCTATGGCAATTGCTGGTAAAGAATCTGTTACTAGATTTATCCATAATAATTGTATAGCCAATAATGGTGATTGAAGTCCTAAAACCAATCCCATAAAAATGGTTACAATTTCTCCTATATTTGTTGCAATTAGAAAATGAATTGCTTTTCTAATATTATCATAAATATTTCTTCCCTGTTTTACAGCATCCACAATGGTTACAAAATTATCATCTACTAAAATCATATCTGCTGCATTTTTGGCAACATCTGTCCCACCTTTTCCCATCGCAATTCCAATATCTGCACTTTTTAATGCTGGACTATCATTCACCCCATCTCCTGTCATTGCTACAACTGCACCCTTTTTTTGCCATGCTTTTACAATTCTTACTTTATGTTCAGGGGTTACTCTCGCAAAAACTGTATAATCCTGTATTTCTTTTTCAAACTTTTCTTGATTTAGTTTATCTAGTTCTTCTCCTGTTATCGCTTTATCTTTTTTAGAAAATATTCCTATTTTTTCTGCAATGGCTTTTGCAGTTGCAATATGATCTCCTGTTATCATGACTGTTTTAATACCAGCTTTTTTACAAGTTTCTACTGCTTCTTTAACACCTTCTCTTGGAGGATCTATCATACCGATTAAGCCTATAAAATTTAAATTGTTTTCAATGATACTACTCTCTATTTTATTTGGTAACTGATTCATGTCTTTATATGCCACAGCAATTACTCTTAGAGCTTTACTTGCCATTTTCTCATTTTCTCTTGTTATTTTTTCTTTATAGACTCCTATACATTTATTTAATAATACATCTGGTGCCCCTTTCGTTATCACTCTGTATTTTCCATTTTCTAATTCATGTATAGTTGTCATCATTTTTCTGGTTGAATCAAATGGAATTTCATTCACTCTTGGCATAGATTGATATAATTTATTTTTATCCAACTTATTTATATAGGCTGTTTCTACTAATGCCATTTCTGTAGGCTCTCCAACCACTTCAACCTTTCCATTATTTATCTCTAACTTACTATCTGTACACATAGTTGCCAATTCCATTGCAAAATTTGGATTTTCTGCTTTAATTTCTACTACCTTCATTTTATTTTGTGTTAATGTTCCTGTTTTATCTGAACAAATCACATTACTACTCCCTAATGTTTCAACTGCTGGCAATTTTCGGATAATACTATTTCGTTTTGCCATTTTGGTTACCCCAATAGATAGCATAATGGTAACAATTGCTGGCAAACCTTCTGGTATAGCTGCCACAGCTAATCCTACAGAAGTCATAAACATTTCCATTGGTGGTATTTTTTTGATAATTCCTATAACAAATATGACTAAACAAATCATTAAACAGATTACACCTAATATTTTTCCTACTTGATTTAATTTCTTTTGAATTGGCGTTTCTGGTGAGTCATTTTCAATAATCATATTGGCAATTTTTCCTACCTTTGTTTGCATCCCAATTTCTGTCACCACAACTTTTGCATGTCCATTGACAACTGTACTTCCCATAAATACCATATTGACAATATCTCCCAATGGTATTCCTTTTTTGCAAATAGCTGTCCCATCTTTTTCAACAGCTTCTGTTTCTCCTGTTAAACTAGATTCTTCTACCTTAAAATTAAAATTTTCTATAATTCTACAATCTGCTGGCACACGATTTCCTGCCTCTAAAGTAACCACATCTCCTACGGTTAATATTTCTGATGGTACTTCTATTTCTTTTCCATTTCGAATGACTTTTGACATTTGTGGTGTCATTTTTTTCAAACTTTCGATTGATTTTTCTGCTTTTGCTTCTTGTAAAACTCCCATAATGGCATTTAATACAACAATCGCTATAATAATGATAGAATCAATATAGTCATTTTCTCCTTGATACCAAGACACACCTGCAGATACAATTGATGCCATAATTAAGATAATAATCATAAAATCATTAAATTGTTTGAAAAATTTAATAATAATTCCTTCTTTTTTACCATTTTCTAATTCGTTTTTACCATATTGATTTTGTCTTTTTAAAGCTTCATTATCACTTAATCCTTTACAAAAATCAGTATTAAGTGTTTTTTCCACCTCTTCTTTTCTAAGTGTTTCCCACATTAAATTCATCTCCTTTGTATAGACACTTTCATTTTCAGTATTTTGGGGTGAGGTGGTATATATTATTTTTTGAATGTATTGACGAATGTGCCGTGGAATAGATGTATAACTTCTTAGTTTTCAATAAATGAGGAAGCGCGAGTAGCGAGAGGCTCGTTTATTGAAAACTTAGAATTTATAGTCCAAGAACAACAGTAGCATGATTATAATTTTCTGACCTCTTATATGCCTTTGTATGCTACGTCTGTTGTTCGTGTGCCAAATTTTATGAAATAAAATTTGTGTACAATGTTTCATTTATAGGAAATGCAATTTCCTATAATCAAACCGAGGAAATCATGAAAAAATAATACATACCACCTCACCTACAAAATACCGAAACGGAAATAGACATTATCTTGTCCTTCGTTTTTCTAATTGTATTCACATAGTATATTTTTATTACTCTTTTTAACATTTATTATTATATTCTTTTAATAAATCACCTAATAACATTAGGTAAAAATTTTTGGTATTTTACTAATTATCATTGGATTTTGTAAAATGATATAGTAATTTGTCTATATAAACTGATTTTATTTTTGTTTTTTCATTGCTTTATGAAATAAAGCATGATAGTATAAGAACAAGTATCTAGCATTATGGTCCTAAGTATATTAGATGACCTATATTGTCTATCGTGCTAAATAATTACACGATAGTTGCCTAAATGGCAGAAAGGAGTTGCTATGAATAGTGATCGGTTTCAAAATTATTCTTACAAGAAAAAGAGAGCTATGTTAACAGCTGGACTTAAAGAAAAGTCAAAGGGAATGTTAACTGATAAAGAAATCAACGCAATTGTGAGGAATATTGATTTAAGTGTTCAATATCAATTGAAATTAGTTCAGTCTCCTCATCAGATGAAAAGGGAACTGACATTGATTTGGTGTCCGTGTCTTGAAAGTTCCCCTCACACTAATTATATCAGAGAATACGGTAGAGTTCTGTTAGGAGATGCTGGTTTCATTTTAATCTCACGGAATTGGAATCGCAAAAGATTTCCCAAAAGTTTTACTGACATACCTAAATTTTCACCAGATAAAAAACTTATTGTAACAGTAGAAAAACATGACATCTCTTTAGTAGAAAATTTTTACAAAAAAGTACAAAAAGAATATCGGTTAATCATATATATACCAAAAAGCAGTCAATAGCAGCCAAAACTGAACAGCGGAAGGGACACTCCTTCCGCTCTTTCTAAATTTTTCTCTTCTTTACTGATTTCTCTCATTACCCCATCATCTCCTATGTGATAATCTTTATCTACATATCTGCTTGCTAAATCCACTCTATGTGTTACTATAATTCCCATAGATCCTACATTTTTAATAACTTGTGTTATTGCATTCAATTGATTGTCTATTAATCCGTCTTCAACATTTCCAACTGGCTCATCTACTAAAATGATAGATGGTTTTTCTGATGCTCTATATAGTATTTGTGCTAATACCAATCTTTTCTTCTCTCCTGTTGAGAATTGACTATAGTCTTTTGTTGACAATTCTTGTAGGTCTTTCTTCTTTTTAAGCTGTTTCTCCAACATTTGGTGCATATACATTTTTCATATATATTCTTGTATGATATATTTAATAACTTAAATAACCATACGACTCCTTTCTTTATTTTTTAATATTTAATATAATCTATGTGTGATAACTGTGGACTTTTT